>NZ_JBEXKX010000046.1:38358-76033 GCF_040609695.1 Amycolatopsis sp. NPDC004625 | reverse complement strand
TCTGCGCACCCCTCCCTTTCAACACCCCCCCCCCATTTTTATACCCCCGCTCCCCCCCGTCCCCCCCCCGGGGTGGGTTTGGGCCATGGGGTTTACCCCCCCCCCCCCCCCCCCACGACGGGTCAGACGAAATCGATGCGGTGCTGGGTCACCGGGTAACCCGCCTTCGTGAACGCCTTGGCCATCGGGACGTTGCCGACGTCGGTGCCCGCGACGATCCGGTCCGCGCCGTACCCGACGAGGTCGTGCGTGGCCTCGACCACGAGGTCGTAGGCGTAGCCCTTCCCGCGGTGCTCGGGCACCACGGCGACGTAGCCGACCACCGGGTCGTAGACGTTGCGGCTCGGCAGCACGAGCCCGACGAGCTCCCCGTCGGGTGTGTACGCCAGCCGCCACCAGTCCCGCGGCGCCGGCATCCACTTCATGATGTCGAGGTCTTCCTGCGCGGCCGCGTCCAGACCGTGCTTCTCGACGGTGTCCCGGACGTGCGCGTCGAGACTGCCGACGTGCACGCGCTTGAAGACGCCGAGGATGACGTCGTCGTCGGGCTCCGGCCGGAACTCGAGCCGGCCGGGCTTCTCCGGCAGGCCGTTCTCCGGCGTCCAGCGAAAGCGGTAGCGCTCGACGAGCTTGCGGTAGCCCGCCTGCTCGGCCGCCTCGACGCGGCCGTTGACCTCCTGCGCGACCTCCGGATCGTCCTGCCACCCCGGCGGGGTGGTCAGGGCGTACTCCGTGCGCAGCGGCGCCGTCTTCAGCAGGTCGACAGCCGCGTCGGAGTCGGTGAAGTCGAACCAGTCCAAGGCGATCGGTTCTTCGTCGCCGGGCTTGGCCCACCAGGCCGCGCGGGCCACGACGACGTCGTCGCGCAGGGCGACCCAGGTCCACTCGGGCCGGTATTCGCCCTTCGCCGCCATCTCGGCGAAGTCGTCGCCGAGCAGTGTGCGGCCGACGAGACCGCGGTCGGGCAGGGAGGTGAACAGTGCTTCTTCGCCCGCTTCGAGCGGGCGGATGACCAGTTCGGTCACGGAAATCCTTCCGGGAGTGCGCTCCCGGGGTCAGATACCCGGCACCCTCGTACCGGGGTGGGAGCGCGTGATCAATGACGTGATCATCGGTCCCACCTCCTTTCGCCTGGTCGAGGGTGCGTGCGTGACCCTACGGGGCCCGGCGGCGGTGATCAACGGATTTTCTGCAGCACCACCCGCGTGCTCAGCCGCGGTTCGGCGTAGGAGTGCGACGCCTCCAGGACGTACTCGCCGGCGATGTGCTGCCAGCCGTCGCGCCAGGCTTCGGCCGACCTCGGCGTGATGGCGATGTCGGCCTCGACGGCCTGCCCGGGCCCGGCTTCGAGGCTCGCGAACCCGGCCAGCCAGCGGTGCGGCCGGTCGCCGCGTTCGGTCGGGGCCAGGTAGAGCTGGACGACTTCGCGGCCTTTACGCGTTCCCGTGTTGCGTACGCGGACCCGGACGCGCGCGCCGCCTTCGTCGTCCGGGTAGGCGTCGAGTTCTTCGTACACCCAGGTCGTGTAGCCCTGGCCGTGGCCGAACCAGTACGCGGGCTGGTTCTCGGTGCGAGCCCAAGCGCCGTAGCCGATGTACACGCCTTCGCCGTACTCGAGCACGCCGTCTTCGGGCGTCACGTCGGTGACCGGGGCGTCTTCGAGCTTCGCCGGCCAGGTCGTCGGCAGGCGGCCGCCGGGCTCTTCGTGGCCGAAGAGGACGTCGGCGAGCGCGGCGCCGCCGGCCTGGCCGGGGAACCAGGTGAGCAGCACCGCGGCGACGTCGTTCCGCCACGGCAGTTCCACCGGGGAACCGGCGTTCACGACCACGACGGTGTTCGGGTTGGCCCGCGCGACCCGCGTGACGAGCTCGTCCTGCCGGCCGGGCAGGGCGAGCGACGTCCGGTCGAAGCCTTCGCTCTCGACCTCGGCGGTGGTGCCGACCACGACCACGGCGACTTCGGATTTCGCCGCCAGGGCCACGGCTTCTTCGAGGGCGGCGTCCGGGTCGGGCACCGGGCCGCGGTGGCCGAGGGCGAAGGTGACCCAGGCGAAGGTGCCGCGGGCGAACTCGGCCATCTCGGACGGGATCCAGTACGTCAGGCTGACGTCCACCGGCTCGCCCGCGGTCAGCTCGATCTCCCGCCGCTGCTCGTGGACCTGCATGATGGACGTGAAGATGTCCCCGCCCTCGGGCAGGTTCACGCCGTCGAACAGGGTCTGGCCGTCGACGGTCAGGCGGAGGTCGCCGGGGCCGGTGACGGCGAAGGTGTGCGTGCCGCCGAGCTCCGGGAGGAACGTGCCGGCGATCTCGACCGAGGCGAGGGTGCCGATGTCGAGCCCGGCCGGCAGTTCGCCGATCCAGTCGATCCTGGCTTTGCGCAGGGGGAATTGCGCGAGATCGGTGCCGTCGGCGGCGCGGGCGGTCGCGCGGAGCCGGAAACTGTCGGTGGCCGCCGGTAACGTCGTGCGCGGATCGGCACCGGGGCGGTAGACCAGCTCGGTGCCAGGGGGAACGGCCGCCTTGAGGCCGTCGAGAGGGGAGACGACGTGGTCGGGGAACACGGTGGCGCTGCCACCGCCGAGGATCTTCGGGTCCGCGGCGAGCGCGCCGATGAGCGCGATGCTTTCCGGCTCCCGCAGCGGGAGCATGCCGGTTTCGTTGCTGAGCAACACGAACGACCGGTGCGCGACCTCGCGCGCGACCGCGTCACCGTCCAAATCGGACTGCTCGGGCGCCGGGCCTTCGCCGAGCGCGCCGGCCCGGTGGGCGAGCAGGAGCACGCGGCGGACCATGGTGTCGACGACGGCTCCGTCGACTTCGCCGCCGCGCACGGCTTCGGCGAGCCGTTCCCCGAACACCGTGCGGGGGCCGGGCATGGCGACGTCGAGGCCGCCGTTGGCGGAGGCGACGGTGTCGCGCGCGGCCAGCCAGTCGGAGACGACGAAACCGTCGAAGCCCCATTCGTCGCGGAGCACGCCGTTGAGCAGTCCGGCGTGCTGGGTCATCGTGACGCCGTTGACGCTGTTGTAGGCGGCCATGATCCCCCACGGCTTCGCGCGCCGGACGATGAGTTCGAAGGGCGCGAGGTAGAGCTCGCGCAGCGCGCGTTCGCCGACATGCACGTCGGCGGTGAAGCGTTCGGTCTCGAAGTCGTTGGCGACGAAGTGCTTGACCGTGACGGCGACCCCGCCGTCCTGCACGCCGGTGACGTAGCCGGCGCCGATCATCCCGGTGAGGAGCGGATCTTCGGAGTAGCACTCGAAGTGCCGGCCGCCCAGCGGCGACCGGTGGAGGTTGACGGTGGGCGCGAGCAGCACGTGCACGCCCTTGCGCCGGGCCTCCTGCGCGAGCAGGCGGCCGGCCTTGACCGCCAGCCGCGGGTCCCAGCTCGCGGCGAGCGCGGTCGGGCTGGGCAGCGTCACCGAGGGGTCGTCCGGGCTCCACCGCGTCCCGCGGACGCCGACCGGGCCGTCGGAGAGCACCAGGGAGGCGAGGCCGATCCGGGACTGCGCGGGCAGGGACCAGACGTCCTGGCCGGCGAGCAGGCTCGCCTTCGTGTCCAGGTCGAGCTGGGCCAGCAGCGCGTCGACGTCGAAGCTCATGCGCACCCTCCGCGGTCCGTCCTGCCGTCACCCTACCTGGCGGTGGGTAGTGAACGTTATGGTTCCGTGACGGCTCGTCCCGTAGGCTCGGGATCATGACCCGGGCCAGGGGCGCCGACCGCCGAGCCAGCATCGTCCGAGCGGCGTTCGAGGTGATCGCCGAACGCGGCTACCGCGGTACCTCGCTGGCCGCCGTCGCCGAGCGCGTGGGGCTGACCCAGCAGGGGCTGATGCACTACTTCCCGACCAAGGAGGACCTGCTCACGGCGGTGCTGGAGACCCGGGACGAGTGGGATCTGCTGCACTTCGGCCACGCACCACCGGGCGACCCGTCGGCGATGACGGTGAACCAGCTGGCGGACCTCGTCGACTACAACGCGACGCGGCCGGGCATCGTCCAGACGTACACGGTGCTCTCGGCAGACAGCGTGACGGAGGACCACCCGGCGCGCGAGTACTTCCACGACCGCTACGCCCGGGTCCGCGCGGGCATGGCCCAGATGCTGGAGCGCCACCGCGACGAGCTCCCGCCGGGCACGACCCCGGAACAGCTGGCCCCCATCGCGGTCGCCGTCCTGGACGGCCTGCAGCTGCAGTGGCTCCTCGACCCGGCGGAGGTCGACATGTCCACCGGGTTCCGCACGTTCCTGACGATGCTGGGGATCAAGCCGGACTGACGTCAGCCCATCCCCACACTCTGCCGCTCGACCTCGATCAGCGCGACGACCCGCTGCTGCTCCCGCGAGTACGGGCCGCCGACGTACTTCGTCGCGATCCGGTCGACGATCGCCCAGGCGGCGTCCCCCTCGAGCCACTCGGCCACCCGGCCGCGGATGATCACCGGCTCGAACGGGTTGTCCACCGGGGTCAGGGAGAGCGCGACTCGCGGGTCGCGCCGCAGGTTGCGGGCCTTGCGCGAGTCCGGGCCGGTCAGGATGGCGATCCGGTCGCCTTCCGGGTCCACCCAGACCGGGACGGAGTGGGGCGAGCCGTCGGGCAGGACGGTGGCCAGGTGGCCGAGCGCGGTGGTCTCGAGGATGCGGCGAACGTCGGCTTCGAGCATGGCGGTGAGCTCCTTTTCGGCGAGGTGGGTGTTCAGGCGACGGTGTTCAGGCGACGGTGTTCAGGCGACGGCGTAGTGGAGGTGGGTGACACCGGGCGCGGGCACGGCCTCGATCAGGGTCAGCCGCACGTGCGACGGTAGCTCCTGGAAGAACGGACGGCCGCCGCCGAGCAGGACGGGCACCTGGTGGAGCACGATTTCGTCGACCAGCCCGGCCTCGAGCGCCGAGGCCAGGACACCGCCGCCCATGAGCCCGACGTCCTTGCCGCCTGCCGCCTCGCGGGCCGCCGCGACGGCGTCCCCGATGGTGCCGACGAGGGTCTGCCGCTCGGTCAGCTCCGGCGCCGGCCGGCTGCTGAGCAGGAACAGCGGAGCACCCGGGTGCGGGCTGCCGCCGCCGAAGCGTTCCGAGTCCTCGTAGGTGTTGCGGCCGGCCACGATCGCCCCGACCCGGCCGGCGAAGGCGTCGAAGACGCGGGCGCTCGGCTCGCTGAGCTTGAAGAAGTCGAAGACCCGGCTCGGGGTGTCCCCGTCGGTGTACCAGTCGAAGAGCGTCCCGCCGTCGCCGAGCCCGTGCCCCGGACCGGCGCCGCGGCCGGTGATGTACCCGTCGACCGACACGGCGTGGGCGCTGAAGACCTTGCTCATCGCGGCTTCCCTTCTGAGTTCCTTCAGGAGACTCAAGAACCGTAGCAGGTCAAGTTCCTTAAGGGAACCCCGAGTGCTAAACTGGCTGTATGCAGCGCACGAACTTCAGCGAACTGGCCGCGTGCTCGATCGCGCGCACGCTCGACGTCATCGGCGAACCGTGGTCACCGCTGATCCTGCGGGACGTGTGGGCCGGGGTCTCCCGCTTCGAGCAGCTCCAGGCCGACCTCGGCATCTCGCGCAAGGTGCTGACCGAGCGCCTCAACCACCTGGTCGACGAGGGAATCCTCGAGCGCCACCCGTACGACCGCAGGCCGCGCTACGAGTACGTGCTGACGGAGAAGGGCACGGAGCTGGTGGACATGCTGATGGTGATGACCCGCTGGGGCGACAAGTGGCTGGCGGGCAAGGCGGGCCCGCCGGTGCTCTACCGCCACCACGCGTGCGGCGAGATCAGCACGGTCGACCTGCGCTGCGCCCACTGCGGCGAACCGATGCACGCCAACGACGTGGACATGCTTGCGGGCCCCGGGGCAACCCGCTGAGACATCGCGGCACGCGACCATCCGAGCTCGCGACGGCCAGCTGCCACACCGCCAACACCGACCGCTGCCGCACCACGGCTGCCGACACCGCGGCCACTCGCCCACAGCGACCGCGGCCGCACCACGGCTGCCAGCACCGCGGCTGTCGGCACCGCGGCCGAGCCGCGACCACCCGCCCCTCACAGCAGCCGTGGCTGAGCCGCGACCTCCCGCAGCCGCCGCAAAGTCCGCAGCGTCGTCTCCAAATCCTCCGGCGGCACCTCGGCCGCCATCTCCTCCGCCCACGCGACCTGTGCCTCCCCCAGCTCCCGCATCGCCGCGCGCGCCCGCCGCGTCAACGACAACAGCGGCGCCCGCGCGTCGGCCGGATTCGGCAACCGGTCGAGCATTTCGTTGCGCAGCAAGCGATTCACCGTCTCCTGCACACTCTGGCGCCGCAGCCCGCGGCGGCGCGCCACCTCCGCCGCGGTCGCCGGGCCGTCCTCGAGGAAGCCGAGCACCTGCCACTGCGCCGCGGTCAGCCCGACCGGCGCGGTCAGCGCGTCGCCGGCCGCCAGAAACCCGCCGTTGCACGCGAAGACCGCGTCGATCACGCGGGTGAACGTTTCGGCTCGATGCGACCGCATGCGTGCTAGTCTCGCACATCGACAGGCACCTGTCGAAATGGAGACGCCATGGACCTGCCCCGCCTCGGTCCCGCGCACGACGCGCTGAAGGCGTTCGTCGGCGACTGGACCGGCACCGAAGAACTCGCCGCCTCACCCTGGGCGCCGGCCTCGACCGCGCACGCCGACTGCGAATACCGCTTGGCGCTCAACGGTTTCGCGGTGGTCCAGCACTACCGGCAACGCCGTGAGGACGGCTCGGAGTTCCTCGGCCACAACGTCTTCACCGCCGACCCGAACACCGGCGAAACCCTTTGGTACGGCTTCGACAGCTACGGTTTCCCGCCCGAGTCGCCCGCCCGCGGCGGCTGGACCGGCGCCACGCTGACCCTCGAAAAGCAGACCGCACGCGGGATCGCCCGGCACCGGCTCACCCCCGGCGACGGGGCGCTGACGCACGAAATTGACATCCGGATGGGTGAAAACCCCGGGTACAGCCCGTTTTTGCGCGCCAGATACACCCGGAAGGAGCAGTAGCCCGCCCAAAACTGTCGGACCCCCGGGGTACAGATGGTGGCGTGACCGAAACCACCACCACGGACCCGCCCCCGCTGATCGGGGTCGAGAACGTGAAGATGCCCGAATGGGCCCGCGTCGACGAGCGCGTGGCCTCCGCGGGCTTCGGCCAGGCCGTGCGGGCGCTGCCCACCGCGGTCTCGGTCGTGCTGCGCCTGGCGTGGCGCACGTCGCCACGGCTGACGCTGCTGGCCGCCGTCGTGCACGTCGTTTCGGGCTGTGTCACGGCGTTCGGGCTGCTCGCCACCGCGAACGTCTTCACCGCCCTGCTCGAACAAGGCCCAACGCCGGACCGCGTGCTGCAGTCGCTGCCGGCGATCGCGGTCGTCACCGGGTCGTACGCGGCGCGCGCGTTGCTGGACGCGGCCGTCGCCGCCGTCGAGGGAGCGCTGCGGCCGCGGGTCACCGCGGCGGCGGACGACGCAGTGACGGCCGCCGTCGTGCGCGTCGGGCTGATCGCCTTCGAGGACGCGGACTTCCGGGAGCTGGCGCGCCAAGGCGCCCGGTTCGGCGTCCGCGCCATCGAGACGAGCCTGCGCCGGCTGGCCGACCTGACGTCGTCGATGATCTCGCTCGGCGCGGCGATGATCACGGCCGGGCTGCTCGACCCGTGGCTCGCGCCGGTGCTGCTGCTCGCCGCGGCGGCCGACGGCTGGGCCGCCGCGCGGGTGGCGAAGCTGAACTACCGGCACTACCTCGACACCGTCGGGCGCAACATCCGCAAGTCGGTCGTCGAAGAGGTCGCGACCTGGCGCTCGATGGCCCTCGAACGGCACGCACTGACCCTGCAGGAGCCGCTGCTCGGCGAATACCGGCGCATCTCGCGCAGCCTCACGCGCGAGGAGATCCGGCTGGCGCACCGGAGCAACCTGGTGCGCACCACCGGAAGGGCGGCCGCCGGCCTGGGTACGGCCGTCGCGTACCTGGTGCTCGGCTGGCTGCTCTACACCGGCGGGATGGAGCTGGCGCTGGCCGGCACGGCGGTGCTGGCCATGCGCACGGCGTCGACGGCCTTGTCCAGCACCATGCGCGCGGTCAACTCGCTGTACGAAGACTCCTTCTACATCGGGTTCTACAACCAGCTGCTCGCGGAGTCGGAGAAACGGCAGCACCCGCCGACGTCGGTCACCGCGCCCGCCGACCCGGGCGAGATCCGGCTGGACGGCGTCACGTTCACCTACCCCGGCGGGAAGACCCCGGCCCTGCGGGACATCTCGGTGACGATCCGGCGCGGCGAAGTCGTCGCCCTGGTCGGCGAGAACGGCTCGGGCAAGACCACCCTCGGCAAGCTCCTCACCGGCCTCTACCCACCGGACGAAGGCACGGTCCGCTGGGACGACGTCGACCTGGCGCAGGCCGACCCGGCCTCGGTGCACGCGAACATCGCGGTGATCGCGCAGGAACCGGCGGAGTGGCCGATGACAGCGGCGAACAACATCACGGTCGGGCGGCTCGGCCGCCCCGACCCGGACGGGCTGGCGTGGCAGGAAGCCGTCGGCTACTCGGGCGCGGACGAGGTGATCTCGGCCCTGCCGGGCAAGGAGCACACGGTCCTGTCGAAGAAGTTCGACGAGGGCCAGGACCTGTCCGGCGGCCAGTGGCAGCGCATGGGCATCGCCCGCGGCATCTACCGCGACGCCGCGGTCCTGGTGGCCGACGAGCCGACGGCGGCCCTCGACGCCCGCGCCGAAGCCCGGGTGTTCGCCGGCCTGCAGCACGCGAGCCGCTCGGACCGCGGCCGCCGCACGACGGTCCTGGTGACGCACCGGCTGGCCAACATCCGCTCGGCCGACCGGATCCTGGTCCTGGAGAAGGGAAGGCTGATCGAAGAAGGAACGCACGACGACCTGATCCGCGCCGGCGGCACGTACCACGAGCTGTACGAGATCCAGGCCCGTGCCTACCGCACCGAGCCCCCATGACCACCCCGGCAAACTCACGTACCCACCCAGTCGGCTGACGCACCCACGCGGTCGGCTCGCGCACCCAGCCAGTCGGCTCACGCACCCACACGGTCGGCTCGCGTGCCCACACGGTCGGCTTACCGGCCGACCCTCCAGGCACGCGAACCGACCCTCCAGGCACGCGAACCGACCTTCCGGGTACGCGAGTTCGCTGGGCCGGTACGCGTCACTCGCGTGACTGGGCGGGAATCTCGCGTGACTGGGCGGGAATCTCGCGTGACTGGGCGGGAATCTCGCGTGACTGGGCGGGAATCTCGCGTGATTGGTGGGGCATCACGGTTGGGTGGTGAGGGTTAGGGAGCCCAGGTGGGAGAAGTGGGCGGCGATGCGGGAGGCGTGGTGGAGCGGGACCGCGTCCGTCATGCCGCCGGTCAGGACCAGCCAGCCCGGCTCCAGGGCCAGGCCGCGCGACGCCAGGGTGTTCGCCGCCAGGGCCAGGGCCTCCGCCGGGTGGCCCTGGACCGCCGCTCCCGTTGCCGTGTCGACGATCTGGCCGTCGACCTCCAGCAGGGCCGCCTCCAGCGACAGGTCCAGCGAAGAAGGAGGCAGACCCACCGGGCCGACCGAGAAAAACGCCGACGAGCCGTTGTCCGCGACGGCGTCCGGCAGCGTGAAGCGGTAATCCGTGTAGCGGCTGTCGATGATCTCGATCCCGCCGTACACGCGGTCGACCGCGGCCAGGGCCGTCGCCGCCGTCACGCCGGGGCCGGCCAGGCGGCGGCCCAGCACGAACACCAGCTCCGGCTCCGCGCGCGGGTGGATCAGCGACGGCACCGGCACGCCCGCCGGCAGCACCATCGCGTCCGTCAGCCAGGCCAGCAGCGGCGAATCGATCCCCATCCGCTGCTGCTTGGCCCGCGAGGTCAGCCCCAGCTTCACCCCGACGAGCGTCTCGCCGCGCGCCCGGCGCTGCCGCAACGCCTCGTCCTGGATCGCGTACGCCGTGTCGACGTCCAGGTCCGGCCACTCGGCCGAGAGCGGCTCGCGCTCCGAGACCGTTCCCAGCAAAGAAGCAGCCGCTTCTCGCACGTTCATGCGTCCTCCGACGACGATGCAGGGGCGAAGACCGCCGTGACGCTGCCGATGCCGGCGATCGTGGTGACGATCGTGTCGCCCGGGGACACCGGGATCGCCCGGGTCATCGAGCCCGGCAGCACGACGTGCCCCGGCTCGAGGGTGACCCCCAGCGGGCCCACCGTGTTCGCCAGCCACACCAGCGAGTTCACCGGCGACCCGAGCACCGCGCCGCCCGCGCCGGTCGCCGCCACCGCGCCGTTCCGGTACAGCACACAGCCCGCCAGCCGCAGATCCACCGAGCCCAAGGCGGCGGGGCTGCTCCCCAGCACCACCCCGCCGGACGACGCGTTGTCGGCGATCGTGTCGAACAGCGAGATCTTCCAGTCCTGGATGCGGGAGTCGACGATCTCCAGCGACGGCAGCACGAAGTCGACCGCGCGCACCGCGTCGGCGACCGTCACCCCCGGGCCGCGCAGGGCCGAGCCGAGCACGAACGCGATCTCCGGCTCGATCCGCGGCTGCAGGAACGCCGACGTCGGGATCGGCTGGTGCTCCAGGTGGAACATGCTGCCGGTCAGGTGCCCGTAGTCGGGCTGGTCGACGCCCATCTGCCGCTGCATCGCCGCCGACGCCAGGCCGACCTTGTGCCCGCGGACGGCGTCGCCGCCCTCGACCCAGCGCCGCACCTGCTCCTGCTGGATCCGGTAGGCGTCCTCGACGCCCGCGTCGGGGTACGTCTTGATCAGCGGCTCGATCGGCTCGCGCGAGGCATAGGCCCCCGCCAGCGCCGAGGCGGCCTCCTGCACCTTGCTGACATCCACCTCGGGAACTCTGCCGTGCGCATCCCCCGCACACAAGCGAGGATGTTCCGTCCAGTGGAACTCTCGCCAGGCAATCTCTTGCGCGCGAGATAAAACGGGCGTAGCGTCGAAGTCACCACCAGGAAGGGACGTGAGGGACATGGCACCGACCCAGGCCGAGGTCACCAAGCTCGCCGAAGCCCGCGACGCGCTGCGCGAGCGTCACCTGCGCCCGGCCGCCGAACGCCCGGCGACGAACGGGCGCGGCATCCACCACACCGCGCTGATCTCCAGCGACGTCGAGCGGACCATCGAGTTCTACCAGGACATCCTCGGCTTCCCCCTCACCGAGCTCATCGAGAACCGCGACTACCCCGGCTCCAGCCACTTCTTCTTCGACGTCGGCAACGGCAACGCGGTCGCCTTCTTCGACCTGCCGGGCCTCGACCTCGGCCCGTACGCGGAAGTCCTCGGTGGACTGCACCACCTGGCCCTGTCCGTCACGCCCGAACGGTGGAGCGCGATCAAGGACAAGCTCGACGAGGCCGGCGTGAAGTACCTGCTGGAGAGCAAGACCTCCATCTACCTGTCCGATCCGGACGGTGCCCGCGTCGAGCTGATCTCCGACCCGCTCGGCGAGATGTACGGCGAGAAGATCGGCTGAAACCGTGGTCCGGGCGTCGCGCGCCAACTAGCCTGTGCGCGACGTCTGGAGGTCCGATGTCCGATTGGTCGCTCTCGCGCGCGAAGGCGCGGTTCGATCGCCGCGAGGTGCTCGACGAACTCACCGCCCGCACCCGGTTCGAGGTGCGGCTGCACCTCAACGAGCCGGCGACGAACGGCGCCTACGACGAGCTGACGAGCATCTTCGCGATCGGGCACGGCGAGTGCGCCGCCCTCCTCAAGCACCACCGGCTGCTGCCGTGGTGGGAGCGGGCGCTGCTGTTCCGGTACGCGCGGCGCATGCACGGCAAGGCGATCATGCGCAGCGTCGGCGTCGTCCCCGCCGAGGTGGCCCCGCAGGCGGCCCGCGCGTTCGGCGCCGAGATCGCGGAGCTGGCCCCCGGCTCCGGCGACACCGGCGCGAAGTACGACCTGCAGGGCCGCGGCCTGCTGACGGTGTTCCGGATCGCGGTCGGCGCCAAGGGCGGCATCTGGCCCGACCGCCACGAAGTCGCCACCACGTCCGCCCGCAACATCCTGACCTGCGCCGCGACCTTCGCCCGCCGGAAGCCGTGGCACGTCGTGTGGCCGGTCTACCGGGTGCGCGGCCTGCGGCTCTGGAAGCTTTGACACGGGCAAAGCGTTCCACCGGTATGAACGCAGAGGAGATCCTCGCCGGCGCGAAGACCATCGCCGTCGTCGGCCTGAGCCGCGATCCGGCCAAGGCCGCGCACGGCGTCCCGGCGGTCCTGCAGGCGCACGGCTTCCGCATCATCCCGGTGCACCCGACCGCGACCGAGCTGCTCGGCGAAAAGGTGTACCGGTCGCTGAAGGACATCCCCGAGCCGGTCGACCTGGTCGACGTCTTCCGGCCGTCGCCCGAAGCCGCGGGCATCGCGCGGGACGCCGTCGAGATCGGCGCCAAGGCGCTCTGGCTGCAGCAGGGCATCGTGTCCGCCGAGGCGCGGCGCATCGCCGAGGAAGGCGGCCTCGCCTACGTCGAAAACCGGTGCACCGCCGTGGTCCGCGCGACCGCCGGGATCTCGAAGAGCTAGCAAGAGCTAGCCGGACGCTCCGAAGTGGACGATGCGGTGGTTGCCGGTCTCGGCGACCCAGACACCGCCCGCGCCGTCGTCGGCCATGTCCCGCGGTGAGCTGATCGGCTCGCTCGTGCCGGACAGCGCGGCGCCCGTGCGGGTGTCGAACCGGGCCACGCGCCCGGTGTCGTCGACCAGGAGCCGGCCCGCGTCGTCGAGCGCGACGCCGCGCGGCCGGGTCAGGCCGCCGAACTCGCGCGTGAACCCGCCCCACCACGCGAACTGCACCACGCGGCGGTTGCCGGTGTCGGCGACGTAGACGTTGCCCGCCGCGTCGACGGCGACCGCTTCCGGCGCCTTGAGCCGCCCGGCCAGGACGCGCACGAGCGCGCCGTCGCGGGTGAACGCCTGGACGCGGTCGTTGCCGGTGTCGGCCACCCACACGCGGCCGCGCGCGTCGACGGCGATCCCGGACGGCGCGCGGAACTGCCCGGGCCCGGCGCCGGGCCCGCCGAAGGCCCGCGGCAGCGCCGCGACTTCACTGCTGGTCACGGCACCAGGATCACCGGCGGCGAGCCACCGCAGCCAGGGCCGGGACGAGTGTTCAGCGACTGTTCCGCCCGCGCTCACCAGCTCCACCGGGAGCACGTCCGGCGGTCGAGGAAGCTGTACGCGGGCAGCGGCCCGAGCCAGTCCGCCTGGACGCCGTCGTCGTGGGCCAGCCCGGCGACCGTGTCCCGGACGACGAGCAGGTCGCCCAGCCCGACCAGGAACGCCCACCGCTCGTCGGCGCTCTCGCCCGCGGGCAGCGCCACGGAGTCGCGGGCGCGCTCGGCGACCCGGGCGAGCAGGACGTCCGAGCGGGCCGCCCGCCACGCCGACCCGGGTTCGCTGAACCGCAGGCAGACGTGCACCTCGGCCAGGCCGTCGAGCCGGTCGAGGTCGGCGCGGTAGGTGTCGGCGGCCGGGGCGAGCACCTCGGTGCGGACGGTGTCCTCGTCCTCGGCCACGGTGCCGAACCGGACCGGCAGCACCGGGCCACCCTCGACGAGCGCGGACACCATCGCCAGGTGCACCGCCGGGTCGGGCTCGGGATCGCCGACGACCATCGCGAGGTCCTCCCAGCACACGGTCCGCGGCGCCCGCGGGTGCCCGGCCCGCACGACGCCGTAGAGCTGCAGCGTCACGGCTGTTCGACGGGGATGGCCGGCTCCACCGGTACGGCCACCGCGGGGGTCGGCGGCGGGGGCGGGATCAGCCCGACGGTCTGGCCGAGCCCGACGGAGACCTGCCCGGGGTTGGGCAGCTGGGCCTGTGCGGTCACCCGCTGCATCGCTTCGAGGTAGCGGATGTAGGTGTCGACGCTGGCGATCACGACCCTCGCCTCGATCGACAGCAGTTCGATCCCGATCAGGGACACCTTCACCGTGGCGTCGATGACGAGTCCCTTGTCCAGCAGGACGTTGAGGGTGTCGGTGAGGGTGCCACCGGTCTGTCCCGGTCTGGTCACTTCGCTCCTTCGGTCGCGGGGACGTCGTCGAGGGCGGCGCGGATCTCGGCGAACCGGAGCTCCAGCGCGATGAGGGCCTGGCCGAGCGCTTCGACCTGGTCCGGGGTGAGGGTGCCGGCGTCGAGCCGTCGCAGCGCCTGGCGTTCCAGCACCTCCTTGAGGATGTCGAGCACGGTGACGACCAGGTGCCCGAGCCCGCGGCCGGCGTCGGCGGCGATCCGTTCGGTCATCCGGGCGTTCCTTCGATGCCGAGGAGCAGCAGCCGCAGGTCGAGCCGCACGAGGTCGATGCCGGCGAGCGAGATGACGACGTCGCCGGTGACGACGGCCCCGCGGTGCACGACCCGGTCGAGCAGATCGACGATGGCCTCGGCGGCGTTGGTGCCGGCCGGCCTGAAGACCTCGGCGAGCAGGTCGTCGGCGGAGCCCGGGCCGCCCGTGAGCAGGTCGCCGATCGCGGTCCCGGTGTCAGCCATCGGCGGCCGCGCCGAGCTTGACGTCCGTGAACGAGTACGGCGGCCACGGTCCCGACGTCTCCACCGTCGCGCCCGCCGCGCGCAGCTCGCGGGCGAACCACTCCACCTCCGCGTGGAACTCGGCCTCGCGGCCCGTCTCCACCAGGTACGCCGTGTTCACCAGCACGCCGTGGGGCCGGGCCCGGCCGACGCTGTCCGCCGCCTGCCGGCGCAACGCCTCCTCGAGCCGGTCGGCCGCGCCGACCACGTCCTCGCGGGCCCGCTGGATCGCCTTCAGCCGTTCGCGGCGCCGGACCAGGTACTGCGTGCCCGTGAGGCCCGCCGCATCCGGGCGGCTGGTCGCGGCCGGCTCCGCGTGCCGGATCCGGATGCCCCACTCGCGGTGGCCCGCCACCTCGTCGAGGCAGTCGCGGGCCTGGTCGTAGCCCGCCACCAGCAGGCGGCGGGCCGCGTCCTCGCCGTCGAGGACCGTGCCGAACCGCAGCGGCAGCACCGGCTCGCTGCGGAACACCGCGCGCACCACCGCGTCGTGCTCGCGGGCGAGCTCGGCGAGCGTGCCGTCGACCGGGTCGAGCGCGTCGATGCGGTCGAAGCGGGCCGGGGCCACTTCGGAGACCACCACGCCGAGCTCGCGGTAGCCGATGAGCCGCGGCGCCGGGACGGCGTCCCAGGCGGCCGGCCGGTTGCGGGTAATCGCGTACGCGCAGAGCCAGTTTCCGGTGCTCACCGGGCTTCTTCCCTCCCGCCCGGCACGGGCAGCCGGGCCTCCAATTCGGCAACGCGCGCCGCGAGTTCACCGCGCGCGGCATTCGGCGCGAAGAACGGGTCGTTCGTCCACCAGTCCATGCCCATTTCACGGGCGGTCTGCGCGGAAGCGATGAACAGGCGGATCCGCAGGGTCAGCAATTCGACGTCGACCACGCTCACGCCGATGTCACCGGCGATCACGACTCCCTTGTCGAGGACGCGTTCCAGAATGTCCGCCAGCGAATCGGACGAAGCGGCCAATCGTGTCGACCTTCCTTTCAGGAATCGGTGGTGCCCCGCGTGAACCGCCGCAGCCGCTCGCACGCGGCGAGCTCGCCGTCCGCGTCGATGTCCACCCGGTAGGTGGCCATCACGCTGGTGGAGTCCGGGATCCGGGCCAGCTCGACGACGTCGACGAGCACGGACCAGCCCCCGTCGCCGCGGCTACGGATCCCGGTCACGGCGTGCGGGGTCTGGCCCGTCACCACGCCGAACTGGGCCGTCGCCGCCTGGATGGCGTCGGCGGCGCGGAGCCGGGAAACGGATTTCCCGGTGGGTTCCGCCATATTTTTGTCGAAGGCAGGGAAAGGTGGTGGCGATTCCGTCATCGCTTTCCTCGTCGCGGGTGGGTGGCCCACCGTAGCAACCGGGAGGATCATGTGCACGGCGGTCGCGGGACGGTATTTTTCACCGGTTCGCGCGAACGATTGGGCAGTCCGCGGCAACCCGGGGAGACAAATGGCGCAACACCGGAACACCCAGCGGCACCAATTTCCGGTAAACGGCCTTCACGTCACGATCGGGTAACGTCCACGAGCCGGTAGCCCACCCCGCGGACCGTCTCGATGGTGTGCGTGCCGAACGGGGCGTCGATCTTGCGGCGCAGGTACCCGATGTAGACCTCGACGACGTTCTCGTCGCCGTCGTAGTGCGCGTCCCAGACGTGGCTCAGTATCTCGTTCTTGGACAGCGCCGTCCCCGCGCGGCGCAGCAGGAACTCCAGGAGCCCGAACTCGCGCGCGGTGAGCTCGATCCGTTTCTGTCCCCGGTGGACGGTCCGGGCGGAGGGGTCGAGCCGCAGGTCGCCCGCCTCCAGCACGGCCGGGCGGGCCGGCGCGCCGCGGCGCAGCAGCGCCCGCAGCCGCGCGATGAGCACGACGAAGGAGAACGGCTTGGAGAGGTAGTCGTCGGCGCCGAGGTCGAAGGCGTCGGCTTCGTCGTACTCGCCGTCCTTGGCCGTCAGCATCAGCACCGGCGTCCAGTTTTCCGCCGCCCGCAGGCGTTTGAGCACCTCGTAGCCGGACAGCTCGGGCAGCATGATGTCGAGCACGACGACGTCGTACGCGTGCTCGGTCGCCCGCCAGAGGCCCTCGCGGCCGGTGTGCGCGACGTCGGCGGTGAATCCCTCGGCGACCAGCCCGCGCCGCAGCGTCTCCGCGAACTCGCGCTCGTCCTCCACGATCAGCAGGCGCACTACTCCTCCTTCGGCAGTTCGATCACCGGCAGCTCGATCACGAACCGCGCACCCGGCTCGTCGGAGGCGGCGTAGCTCGCCCGGCCGCCGTGGCGCGCCGCGATGCCGGCCACGATGGGCAGGCCGAGCCCGGTGCCGCCGTGCCCGCGCTGCCGCGACGCGTCGAGCCGGACGAACCGTTCGAAGATCCGCTCCCGGTCGGCCGGCCCGACGCCGGGGCCGTCGTCGCTCACCTCCACGACGGCGAGGTCGCCGCGCACCGCGCTGCTGACGCGGATGCGCGAGCGCGCGTGCCCGCGGGCGTTGTCGACCAGGTTGCGCACCGCCCGCCGCAGCTGGGCCTCGCTGCCGTGCACCTTCGCCGGCCAGGCCCGGACCTCGACGTCCAGCGCGCACTCGCGGCGGACCCGCTCGCCCTCGGCGCGGACGATGTCGTCGAGGTCGACCTCGGTGCGCTGCGGCCGGTCGGTGGTGTCGTCGGTGCGGGCCAGCATCAGCAGGTCGTCGACGAGCTCGCGCAGCCGCGCGGTTTCGCGGGCGATCACCGGCACCAGGTCCCCGGTGCTTTCCGGGTGCCGCCCGGAGACGTCGAGCGCGGTGCTGATCGTCGAGAGCGGCGAACGCAGCTCGTGGCTGGCGTCCGCGACGAACCGGCGTTGCGCGGCCTGCGCCGACGCCAGCCGCCCGAGCATCTCGTTGAGCGTCACGGCCAGGCGGTGCACCTCGTCGCCGCCCGGTGGCAGCGGCACGCGCGCGGCGAGGTCGCGCGTGGAGATCTCGGCGACGGTCCGGCGCATCCGCTCGACCGGGCGCAGCGCCGAGCCGACCGCGCGGTACACCGCGAAGCCGGCGATCGCCAGCAGCGGCACGGCGATCAGCCCGAGCAGCAGCGTCAGCCGCGTCGAGGCCTCCGTGACCGGTTCCAGGGAGCGCGCGGAGATCACGGTGAACGGCCCGCCCGGCCCGTTCACCTCCTGCGACACCACGCGGTAGTCGTCGCTGTCGCCGTTCAGGCCCAGCGGGAGGGTCTCGATGACCTCCTGCCCGACCGCCGGCCTGGCCGTGGTCAGCGGCGGGTGCCCGACGATCGCCGGGTCGCTGGCGATCGGCGTGCCCCGCGCGTCCAGCACCTGCGTGACGGCCTCGGTGTCGCCGGTGCTGGCGACGTCGCTGGCGCTCAGGTCGCGCGCGCCTTCGCGGACGAGCTGGATGGCGACCTGCCGGCCGGTGCTGCGAGCACTCTCGGTGACGCTGCGGTCGAGCGACTCCTCGAGCAGGATCACCACGACCACGCCCGCGGCCGCGACAGCCAGCGCGAGCGCGAACACCGCCACCGCGGTGGTGCGCATCCGGACGCCGGTCGCGGCGATCACCCTGCCGAGTTTCACCAACGCAGCGTAGCCACGAACGACCGCTTCGCCCCGCCCGACCAGCCGCGGCACGCTCGTCGCCACCGGGTCACGCGCCCCGGCGGCGCCGCGGGCCGGTCAGCCGTTCGCCGCGCAGCCGCTCCACCTCGGGCAAGCTGAGGGGGCCGAGCGGGTGGCCGATCGTCCAGGCCAGCAGCAGGTCGGCCAGCGCGGGGTTGCGGGCCAGCGCCGGGCCGTGCAGGTAGGTGCCGACGACCCGGTCGGTCACCGCGCCCTCGGTGCCGTCGCCGTTGCCGGTGCCGCGCACCACCCGTCCGAGCGGCTCGCTGTCGGCGCCGAGCTTGCTGACGCCCAGGTGGTTCTCGAAGCCGGTCAGGGCCTCGCCGTCCAAGAGCTGCGACGGCGTCGCGACCAGCTCGGCGACCGCGCGCTGCGGGCCGGGTTCGGTGGTGACGTCGAGCAGGCCGAGGCCGTCGTGGTCGACGCCGTCGAGGCCGCGGAAGCGGGTGCCGAGCACCTGCAGGCCGGCGCACACGCCGAACACGACCGCGCCGGCCGCCACGGCCCGCCGCAGGCCCGGGTACTTGCGCAGGTGCGCGGCGGCCAGCACCTGTGCGCCGTCCTCACCGCCGCCGAGCAGGTACAGGTCCAAAGTGGACGGCACCGGTTCGCCGAGCCCGACCGGCACCACCTCGGCGTCGAGCCCGCGCCACTGCAGCCGTTTGCCGAGCACCTGCGCGTTACCGGTGTCGCCGTAGGTGCCCAGCACCTCCGGCAACAGGAGTCCGATGTGGATGGTCGAGTCAGCCACCCGGGAGCCTGCCCACCAGGTCGCGGAACGCCGTGTAGTTGGCGACGAGCTCGACGGCGCCGGGCGGCAGGGTGTCGATCGCGGCGACCGCGTCCGGCTCGGCCCAGTGCGCGACCTCGGCGTAGCAGAGCCGGACGGAGAGGTCGGCGCCGCGCTCGCCGGTCACGACCACCTGGCGCCCGCGCAGCCGTTCGAAGTGGACGTCCCACAGCCAGGACAGGTCCCGGCCGTCGGCCTCCTGGGCGTTGACCGCGACGACGACCGGGGTGTCCTCGTCCAGCACGCGCAGCGTCTCGACCCAGCCGGCCGGGTTCTTCGCCAGCATCAGCCGCACGGAGTGCCGCGACCGGCGGATGGTGCGGTAGCGGCCGCCGATGTCGGTGATGGTCCGCAGCCGCGCGGCGGCGGTGTGCGGCGGCACGCCGAGCCGGTGCGCCGCGGCGAGCGCGAGCGCGGCGTTCGCGCGGTTCACCTCGCCGGGCAGCCGCAGGTCGAGGTCGACTTCGCGGCCACCGGGCGTCCGGACGAGGTCGCCGTCGAGCGTCCAGCCGGGCTCGGGGCGGGCGAGCCCGCACGCGCAGCCCCAGTGGCGTTCCTGGGTCTCGATGCGGCCTTCGCAGCGCGGGCACGCCGTCGAGTCGCCGGTCCAGCGGCGGCCCGTGCTCACCCACACGAGCTTGGCGGCCGCGCTCGCCGCGGAGGTGACCAGGACGTCGTCGCAGTTCGCGACGACGACCGTGCCGGGCAGTTCCGCGATGGCGGCCCGCAGGTCGCGTTCGGTGGCGCGGACCTCGCCGACCCGGTCCAGCTGGTCGCGGCTGAGGTTGAGCAGCACCAGCACGGCGGGCCGGACCTGGTCGGCGACCCAGGGCAGGTAGGTCTCGTCGACCTCGAGCACGGCGTAGGGCGCGCCGGGCCGGGCGGTCAGGGCGGCGAGGATGCCGTCGGGCATGTTGGCGCCATCGCTGTTGGCGGCCACCTCGGCGAGGGTTTCCAGGGCGCGGGTGAGCATGAGCGAGGTGGTGGTCTTGCCGTTGGTACCGGTGACGAGCACGACGGTGCGTTCCCGCCCGAGCCGGCGCAGGGCCCGCGGATCAAGGGCCAGGGTGACGCGGCCACCGATCATGCCACCACGGCCGAGCCCCGAGCTGCGGGAAAGCCAGGCGGTCAGCCGCCCGGCGGCGACGGAGGCACGGGTACGGAGGGGACTTCGGAGGGACACCGCCTGGATGGTGCCTGCCGGGCGCTGTGATTTTCCTGAGTCCGTGACGCCGCTCTCCGGAGGGGTGTTGCGGGGGGGCGTGCTGTGCCGTTCGAGCGGCCGAGGTGATCCGGCGTTGTCGCGCTGGTGCGGTTGAGTGGCCTGGCGAGCCTGCGACAGCGGGCCGCCGCAGAAAACCGCCGAAACCCCCACCATCCCGACAGACCTCGCTCCCGCGGGCATCCCGGCCGCGACCGGGCTCATCCCCGACCGGCGGCCCGGCTCACTCTCCCGGCAGGTCATCCCCGGCCGGCCGTCTCCCCCGGCAAGCGTCCAACCGGCCCGAAACCGCCCACCCGCCGCGGGGGCGCCCCCCGGGTCCAGCGTATCGGCGCGGGGTGACAACAACCGCGGAAAACCGCCGCCCTCAGCCGGTTTGTCCACATTGCCCGCGCCCTGTTGACAACCCACTCGCCCATTCACGCATATGAACAAACCCGCCGTCGAACCTGTCGAACGAGGCCGTCCGCGGCCGCACAACCGCCATAGGTAGGAAACTTAACCATCGGATGTTGAACCAATTAGCATCCACAACTACTCGCATTGTTGCGAAAAAATACAAGATCTTCCGCAGATACATCGGAGGTGTTACCGTCCAACCCCAGCCAGCGGAAAGGCGTACCGCTGAGCGGGAAACTGTCCAACGGAGGGCAACGTGGGACCGGAGCGCGGGCTGGAACAAAGCGGAACTCTCGAACGCGGACTCGCCGTGCTGGAGCACGTCGGCCGGCACCAGGAGATTTCCACCAATGCGATCGCGCGGCAACTGGGGCTTTCGCGCAGTGCCGCCTACCGCATCGTCGGCACCCTGAAGAACCTCGAGTACCTCGAAGCCGACCAGGTCACCGGGCGCGTGCGGCTGGGCACGCGGCTCGTCGAACTCGGGGCGCGGGCGATGGCCGCCACCGACCTGCACCGGTGTGCGCCGCGGTACCTCGCCTCGCTCGCCGAACGGTCCGGGGAAACCACCTACCTCGCCGTCCCCGACAACGACACCATGGTCTACGTCGCCACCGAACGCAGTGCCAGTGCCGTCACCCTCGCCTGCCGGCTGGGGACCCGGCGGCCGCAGCACGCCACCTCGCTCGGGAAAGCCTGGCTCGCCGCGCTGCCCGAGGCCGACCGGCTCGAACGCGTCCGGCGGATGAAGCTCGACCCGCTCACCCTCAAGACCATCAGCGACCCGCACCGGCTGCTCGACGAGCTCGCCAAGACCCACCGGCGCGGGTGGGCGATCGACGAGGTCGAAAACGAGCCCGACGTCGGGTGCGTCGCCGCCGCCGTGCGGGACCACTCGGGGCGGCCGATCGCCGCCATCAGCATCGCCGGGCCCGCTCCTCGCGTGCTTCGCCGCCTCGACGAGCTCGGGGCCTCCGTGGCCGGGACCGCCGCCGCCCTTTCCCTCCGGCTCGGGTACGTCCGGGGCCGGCCGGCCTGAGCACCCCCGGCAAAGGAGCCGATCGTGACGTGGATCCAGGACTACCAGCCGGCGGGCGGACTGTGGTTGTCCGCGCTGCTCGCCGCGCTGCCGATCATCGTGCTGCTGGTTTCGCTCGGCGTGATCCGCTTTTCCGCGCACCTCTCGGCGGCCCTCGCGCTCGTCACCGCGCTCGGCGTCGCCCTGCTCCTCTACCGGATGCCGGCCGCGCTGGCCTTCGACTCCGCGGCGATGGGGGTCGTCTTCGGCGTGTGGTCGGTGGCGTGGATCGCCTTCCACGCCGTGTACTTCCACAACGTCACCGTCGCCACCGGCCGGTTCGACGCGATCAAGCGCGTCCTCGCCGGGTTCAGCGAGGACCGGCGGCTGCAGGCGCTGCTCATCGCGTTCGGCTTCGGGGCGCTGCTCGAAGGCGTGGCGGGCGGTGGGTCGCCGATCGCGATCACCGCGGCGATGATGGCCGCGCTCGGGTTCCCGCCGGTCAAGGCGGTCGTGCTGGCGCTGCTGGCCAACACCGCGCCGGTCGCGTTCGGCGGGCTCGGCAACCCGCTGATCGTGCTCGGCCGGCTGACCGCGCCGATCATGCACCTCAAGCAGGACCAGGCGACCGAGCTGTTCTCGGCGGCCGTCGGACGCCAGGTCCCGGTGCTGGCGCTGATCATCCCGGCGTTCCTGGTCGTGGTCCTGGCCGGCTGGAAGCGCATGCTCGAGGTGTGGCCGGCCGTGCTGACCGCCGGGCTCGCCTTCGCGGCCATGCAGTTCGTCGCGTCCAACTACATCAGCGCCAGCCTGGTCGACGTCCTCGCCGCGCTCACCGCGATGGCCGCGCTGTGGATCCTGACGCGGTTCTGGCAGCCGGCCGCGGTGTGGCGGTTCGACGGCGAGGAAGCCGTCCCGGCCAAGAGCCTCGGCGCCGCCCAGGCCGAGCGCGGCGCGCTCTACGCGTGGATGCCCTACATCATCCTGATCCTGGCGATCTTCCTGTCGCGGATCGGCACGATCTTCAAGAACCTCCCCGCGTGGCTCGACCTGACGAAGCTGCTGCACAAGGCCGACTGGATCTTCGCGTGGCCGGGCCTGCACAACCACGTCGTGCAGCACCCGCCGATCACCGCGAAGAACACGCCGTACGCGGCGACGCTGACCGTCGACTTCCTGTTCTCGCCGGGCACGGTCGCCCTGATCGCGGCGGTGATCGCCGGGTTCGCGATGGGCGCGCGGCCGGGGCTGCTGCTCAAGACGTACCGCGGCACGCTGTTCCAGATGCGCTGGGCGCTGGCGACGATCTTCATGATCCTGGCCATCGCGTTCGTGATGAACTACTCGGGCGCGACCCAGACGCTGGGCCTGGCCCTGGCGACGACCGGCGCGGTGTTCCCGCTGTTCTCGGCCTACATCGGCTGGCTCGGCGTGTTCCTGACCGGTTCGGACGCGTCGACGAACAGCCTCTTCGGGCCGATGCAGGTGATCTCGGCGCAGCAGCTGAACCTCAACCCGATCCTGGCGGGCGCGACGAACACCTCCGGTGGCGTGATGGGCAAGATGATCTCGCCGCAGAACCTCTCGATCGGCGCGACGGCGATCGGCCAGAGCGGCAAGGAGGGCTCACTGCTGCGGCAGACGTTCCTGTGGTCGCTGCTGCTCACCGCGGTGGTCGGGGTGATTTCGCTCCTCCAGGCGACGATCCTGACGGCGATGATCCCGTCGCCTTAGGCTGGGCGGCATGAGCGAGGCACTGGCGTCCTTCGGTTACGAGCTCGGGCTCCTGAAGCGCGTCAGGAGGTCCGGCTGGTGGCACGCGGGCGTCCGCGACCCGGAGTCGGTCGGCGAGCACAGCCTGCGCGCGGCCCAGCTGGCGGCGCTGATCGCGGCGGAGGAGGGCGCGGCCCCGGAGCGGGCGGCGTTCCTCGCGCTCTGGCACGACACGCAGGAGACGCGCACGGGCGACCTGCCGCTGACGGCCGGGGACTACCTGCGCAAGCCGGAGCCGCGGCAGATCACCGCCGACCAGACGGCCGCGCTGCCGCCGCGATCACGTGACCTGGTGCGGTCGGCGGTGGACGAGTACGAGACGCGGGAATCGGCGGAAGCGTTGTGCGCCAAGGACGCCGACAAGCTGGAGATGCTGCTGCAGGCCCTGGAGTACCGGGACATCGGCGTCCGGCCGGTCGACGAGTGGATCGAATCCGCGCGGACGGGGCTGCGGACGGAGACCGCGCGGAAGATCGCGGAAGCGGCGTTGACGCTGTCACCGCTCGCCTGGCGGGGCCGCTAGCGGCTCGCCGCCGTCGCGCGGCTCAAGAGCAGCTCGCGCTCGCGGGTGTTCTCCGTCAGCTCCGCCGCGCGGCGGAACTCCTGCTCCGCCTCCTCGAAGCGGCCCAGTTTCTGCAGGAGGTCGCCGCGGACGCTGGGGAGGAGGTGGTAGTCCTTCAACGCCGGTTCGGCCGCGACCGCGTCGACCACCTGCAGGCCCGCCGACGGCCCGTACGCCATCGCCACCGCGACTCCGCGGTTGAGCTCGATCACCGGGGACGGCTGGAGCTTGCCGAGTCCTTCGTACAACGCCGCGATCCGCACCCAGTCCGTCTCCGCGGCCGTGCGGGCCCGCGCGTGGCAGGCCGCGATCGCCGCCTGGGCGGAGTACGGGCCGTACGCGCCCTCGGCGATTTCCTCGGACAGCGTCAGTGCCGCGAGGCCGTGCTGGATCAGGAACCGGTCCCAGCGGGAACGGTCCTGGTCCAGCAGCAGCACCGGCTCGCCGTTCGGGCCCGTGCGGGCCTTCGCGCGGGACGCCTGGAGCTCCATCAGCGCGATCAGGCCGTGGACCTCCGACTCGCCCGGCATCAGCCCGGCGAGCACGCGGCCGAGCCGCATCGCCTCCTCGCACAGCGCCGGCCGCATCCAGTCGTCGCCGCGGGTGGCCGAGTAGCCCTCGTTGAACACCAGGTAGATGACCTCGAGCACGGACGACAGCCGGGCGACGCGCTCGTCGCCCTCCGGCACCTCGAACGGCACCTTCGCCGCCGCGAGGGCCTTCTTCGCCCGGACGATCCGCTGGGCGATCGTCGATTCGCGGACCAGGAACGCGCGCGCGATCTCGTCCGTGGTCAGGCCGCCGAGCATGCGCAGCGTCAGCGCCACCCGGGCCTGCGTGTTCAGCACCGGGTGGCAGGCGACGAACAGCAGGCGGAGGACGTCGTCCTCGATGTGGTCGTCGAGCGCGGCGTCGAAGTCCGGCAGGACGCCCTCGCCCAGCTGCTGGTCGCGCCCGACTTCCTCGAGCTTCTCCGCGTACCGCTCGTTGCGGCGGAACTGGTCGACCGCGCGGCGCTTGGCGATGGTCATCAGCCACGCGCCCGGGTTGCGGGGCACGCCGGACTCCGGCCACTGCTCCAGCGCCGCGACCAGCGCGTCCTGCGCCAGTTCCTCGGCCAGTCCGACATCACCGCGGGCCATCCGGGCCAGGCCCGCGATGAGCCGCGGCGACTCGATCCGCCAGACCGTTTCGACCGTTCTCCGGGCGTCCGCAACCGTCACCCGGCCATCAGACAGGGTGATGCCGCGCGGTGCAACCCGCTACTCGCTGATCGGGCGGATCTCCAGCACGCCGCTCTTCTCGCCGGGGTTCGGCGCCTGTTTCATCAGCGCGACGACGTCGTCCAGGGACTCGCCGTTCAGCACCCAGAACCCGGCGACCAGTTCCTTCGTCTCCGTGAAGGGACCGTCGATGACCTTCGGCTCGGCCTCGCCGTCGAAGACGACACGCGCGCCTTCCGCGCTCGCGGTCAGTCCGTCCAGGAGCACGATCCGGCCTTCGCCGAACAGCCGGTCGTTGAACTTCGCCATCTCGGCCAGGTCCTCGGCACTCGGCTGGAAGCCGGCCGCCTCGGACTCGGGGCTGGCCTTGACCATCACCAGGAACCGCATCACGCCTGCCCGGCGCTCTGCGCACGCAGCCGGCCCTCGAGGGCTTCGACCTCGGGCGTCATGTTCTCGAAGTCGGCCGCCTCGGCGACGCGCCGGATCTCGACCTCGCCGGCCTGGCCGCCGGGGTTGGGCATCCGCTTGATCCACTCGATGCACTCTTCGCGGTCGCGGCACTGGAGGATCCAGAACCCGCCGACGAGTTCCTTGGTCTCGGCGAACGGGCCGTCGACGACCTTGGGCTCCTCGGCGCCGGAGAAGACGACCCGCGCGCCCTGCGAGCTCGGGGTCAGGCCTTCGCCGGCGAGCAGGATGCCGGCCTTGACCATCTCTTCGTTGAACTTCCCCATCTGCTCCAGCATCTCGGCGCTGGGGCCCTTGCCCGCCTCGGAGTCCTCGTTCGTCTTGACGATCACCATGAACCGCATCGCGGTCTCCCTTCGTTGCCTTCGCCTACGCGTCGAACGGCCGGCCGCCGGATCGACAGCCGGCGCCGAAAAACTTCCCGGGCGGAAAACTAGCAGCTCAGGGTCGGTCCGGGCGGACAATCCGGACAGGGGAGAATCGACAGCCGTGGCCGTTCTCCCCGACGATCTTTCCGCCGCCCTCGACGACGAGCTGACCCGGCACCCGGTGGCCCGGCTGACGCAGTCCGTCGACCGGCTCAGCGCGCGCTACCGCCAAGGCGACGCAGCGACTTCGCCGATCCTGAACTCCGAAGCCGACGTCGCCGCGTACGCGGGCTACCGGATGCCGGCGACCTACGCCGCCGTACACGCTGTGCTCGCCGAAGCCGCTTCGCGCGCTCCGGGCTTCGAGCCGCGTACGCAGATCGACGTCGGCGGGGGCACCGGCGCGGCGGTGTGGGCGGCCGCGGAGGTGTGGCCGTCGCTGGCGAAGTGCACGGTGCTGGAGCAGGTCGCCGGCGCGATCGGCCTCGGCAGGCGGCTCGCCGCGGGGGCCGGGCGCCCGGCGGTCCGGAACGCGGAGTGGCGGCGCGGGTTCGTCGACCCGGCCGCGCCGGCCCCGGAGGCGGACCTCGTCACGCTGTCGTACGTGCTCGGGGAGCTGCCGGAGGCGGGCCGCGCGGACGTCGTGCGCTGGCTGGCGGCGAAGGCCGGCGCGGTCGCGCTGATCGAGCCGGGCACACCGGCGGGCTACGAGCGGATCCGCGCGGCCCGCGCCGGGCTGATCGAACTCGGCCTGCACGTGATCGCGCCCTGTCCGCACGACGCGGCGTGCCCGATCGTGCCGGGCGAGGACTGGTGCCACTTCGCCGCGCGGCTCCCGCGCTCGGGCCTGCACCGGAAGCTGAAGGCGGGCACGCTCGGGTTCGAGGACGAGAAGTTCGCGTACGTCGTCGCGGCGCGCGTCTCGCCGGAGCGCCCGGACGCGCGGATCATCCGGCACCCGAAGAAGCACAAGGGGTGGGTCGCGCTGGACCTGTGCACGACTTCGGACGGGTTGAAGCCGGGGGTGGCGGTCTCGAAGAAGCAGGGGCAGCGGTACCGCGCGGCCCGCGACGCCGAGTGGGGCGAGGGCTGGTCTTCCGCCTGATCCGATGGCAGGGTGACCGCCCATGGGGAGAGTCATCGCGGAGATCAGCATGTCGGCCGACGGCATCGTGGCCGGACCGGACACGAGCACCGAGCACCGCCTCGGCAAGGACGGCGACCTGCTGCACGAGTGGATGTTCGAGGGCACGGACGCCGAGGCCGGGTTCGCGGCGAAGCTGTTCGAGGGCACCGGCGCGTTCGTGGTCGGCCGGTCGATGTTCGACATGGGCGTCGACCCGTGGGGTGACGACGGGACGTTCAAGAAGCCGGTGTTCGTGGTGACGAACCGCCCGCACGAGCCGGTGGTCAAGGGCCCGACGACGTTCACGTTCGTCACGGACGGCGTGGAGAGTGCGTTGCGGCAGGCGAAAGCCGCGGCGGGCGCCGAAAACGTGGTCCTGATGGGCGGCGGTACGACCCTGCGGCAGTTCTTGCTGGCGGGGTTGGTCGACGAGCTGAGGCTGCACGTGGTGCCGTTGCTGTTCGGCGCCGGGGTCCGCCTGTTCGACGCCGAGGTGGGCGCGCACGTGAAGCTGGAGCGCACGGAGGTGGAGGCGACGCCGAACGCGACGCACCTGACGTTCCGGGTGCTGAACTCGCAGCGGTAACCGGCCAGTCGGGGGGCGTGCCGGCCGGTTACCGCCGCACCGAGGAAGAGGGAGCCGCACGCCGGGTATGACGCCCGGCTCCGCGCTTCACTCGATCGAGTGACGGATTAGGCCGGATCGGCCAAGATGCCGTTCACGTAGGAACCCGGGTGCGTCGCCGCGTCCTGGCGGAGAACCGGCAGGTCGGCGGGCCATTCGACGCTCAGCGGCTGCGTCTGGCCGGGCGGGATGGTGGTCAGTTTCGCCGGCGTCCAGGACGCGCCGCCGTCCGACGGGGTCAGCACCGTGATGGTCGCCGAAGCCGTCGTTCCGGGCGTCACCTCGTTGTACTTGACGCCGTTGTCGACGCGGGGCAGGTGGTACACCGGGCCGAACACCGGGTCGTTTGGGCCGACCAGGTCGACGCCCGGGACACCGTGCAGGCCGCACGTGTGGTCCGAGGTGTTCCGGTACGTCAGCGGCACGTCGAACTGGCCGGGGCTCTTCTCGGCGGGCTTGCCCAGCGAGACGGCCAGGTCCGCCGTGGTGCACCGCGGTGTCGCCGTCGAAGCCGCGGCCACGCCACCGCCGGCCGGAGCGCCGCCCCCGGTCGAGGTCGGCGTCGAGGTCGAGGTCGACGCCACCGACGTGCCGCACGCCGCCAGCGCGAACGCCCCCGCCACCGTGCCGAGCCCGATCAAGATGCGCTTCATGGAGTTCCCCTCTCGGAAGTTCAGTTGCCGACCGGCGTGACGACGACCGCGTCGCCCTTCAGCGGCGCCCCCGCAGGCCACGCGACGCTCACCGGCTGGCCGTACGGCCCGGTCGGCAGGTCGAACGTGACGAAGTCCGGCGTGGCCGGCGCGGCGGCCGCGCGCTGCACGATCCGGGACACCGCCGGGTGGCCGTCACGCAGGTTCACCGGCAGCACCTCGCTGCCGTCCGGCGTCACCGCGACCGGCAGCCGCCGGCCGCCGCTCAGGAAGGACACCGCTGTCGGCGCGCCCTCCAGCTTGCAGTTCGTGGCCGGCGAAGCCGCGGTGTAGGTGAGCACGTAAGCCTCGTGCCCGGCCGAGTGCGACGGGTCCGGCGCCACGGTCACCCGCACGTCCGAAGCCGCGCACGGGTGATCGCTCGGCATGGCGTTCGCCGACCCGGCCCCCAGGACCAGCCCACCGGCCACCAGACCCCCGGCGATCAACGCGGTACCAGTTCGCTTCATGATCATCCTCCCTGTTCCGTGCTCGACTGGACTCACTGGGAGAGATGCCCACCGGCCCCACGGGGATGCGCCGGGATGCGATCGATCACCGCAAAGCAACCTTCAAGATCGCCGGACGTCGAAAAGGGAGTCAGCTGCGACCGAAGCAGACGAACGGCATCAGCGGTTCGGCCTGCGCCGCGTCCGCCAGGGCCCGCGCCGGGGGCGTGCCCACCGACAGCGCCTTGTGGAACGCCAGCATCACGCCGCCCGCGGTGCGGTCGTCGACGCGGGCCACGCTCGAAACCACCGTGCGGCTGCCGCCGTAGAGCAGCGCCGCCGTGAAGCCGAGGACCTCGTCGCCCGCGCGGACGACGGCCTGTCCGACGTCGCACGAAGACAGCACCACCTGCTCCGGCGCCGTCGCGAGCTGCTGGACGTCGTAGGCCATGAGCGGCCCGTCGGCCAGGTTGAGCCGCGAGAACAGCACGTTTTCCTGTTCGTGGTGGCCGTGTGCGGCGAAGTGGGCCAAGCGGCAGCCGTCGAACGCCTTGAGCGTGGCCGCGACCGTGGCGTCCGGGCCGGTCAGCACCTCCGCGTCCGGGTACAGCGACGCCAGCCGGGCGACTTCCGCGTCGGCGTGGGTCAGGTCGGAACCCGCGACGAGCAGCGGCGCCCCGGTCGCCCCGCCGGCCCGGTGGCCCGCGTCGAGCCAGGCCGACGACGACGGCGTGACCGTCACCGGGCGGCCGCGCAACGTCGGCAGCAGCCCCCACGGGATCGCCGACAGCGCCCCGGTCGGCACGACGACGACGTCGAGGTCGCCGAGCCGGGACGCCAGCGGGGCCAGCAGGATCGCGTCCAGCGCGGTCACCTGCGTCCGCACCGACCGGCGGATGACCTGGTCCAGCTGCGGCGGCAGCTGGCGCCCGCACAACGCGTCGAGGTCGCTGTGCAGCCGCGCGACCGGCTCCGCGACGGCCGCCGCCGGGCCGAGCTCGACCAGCGCCACCCGGTGGTTCGCGATCACCTGCGCGCACAGCGCGCCGCGGTCGGCGAGGAAGCACACCATCGCGCTGCCGGTCGCCGCGAGTTCGTCGCCGACCTCGCGCAGCTTCGCCTCCGAGTGCTCGGCGTCCACGCCTTCGGCCTGCCAGCCCTTGGCGCGGATCTCCCGTTCCAGCGCGGCGCACCGCTTCACGGCCTGGGCGTCCGGCTTCCCGGACAGCTCGCCCGAGCGGATCTGCATCGAGAGGAACCGCAGCTCGGCGACGGCGTCGACGGTCTCCGGGTGCGCGGGCGGGCGCACCGGCCGGAACCGGAACGCCTGGGCGCGCGAGCGGTCGAGCCAGCGGAACACCACCCCCGGCGACCGCTGGGCGAGCGCGGCGGACAGTCCCGCGGCGGCGAGCTCCTTGCCCAGCGACGTCGTCCCGGTCTGCAGGTCGACGCTGCCGAACCGGCTGCGGTGCCGCTGCAGCTGGGTCAGCCCGGCCCGCGCGTTCGCGAACGTCACGCGCCGGTGGCCGCTCGCGGCACCGAGTTCGGCCAGCGCGAGCCGCCGCACCAGGCGGTTCTCCAGCGGCGCGGTCCGGCGGTCGCGCGGGGCGATCCCGGCGCGGGCACCGTCCAGGTCGCCCAGCGCGATCCGGGCCCGCGCGGCCAGCAGGGCCGCGATTTCCGCGTCGTTGCGCAGGCCCAGGCCGGTGAGCCGGTCGGCGAGCGCGGTCGCCTCCGCGCCGATCCGGGCGATCCGCCGCCCGGCCGCGAAGTCCGCGCGCAGCACGGTCAGCTGCGCGACCGCCGCCCAGGTTTCGTTGCCACGACGGCGAAACCGGCGTTCGGCCCGACCGGCCCAGCTCCGCGCGGCCGCCGGATCGCCGCCGGCCAGCGCGGCGAGCGCGCGGGTCAGTTCGGCTTCGGCGTGTTCCTGGTTCATCCGCAGCCGCGGGAACTGCTCCAGCGCCGCGTCCAGTTCGGCGGCGGCTTCGTGCGGCAGCCCGGCGGCGAGCAGCGCCCGCGCCTTGTCGACGGCGAGGACGGGCAGCATCCCGACGCTCTGCTCGGCGTAAAACCCGCTGGCCGCGTCGAAGTCGCGCAGGGCGCCGGGGATGTCGCCGGTGAGCACGCGCGCCTGGCCGCGGCCGTGCGCGGCTTTGGCGAAGATCCGCGCCAGGCCGTCGGCTTCGGGCTGGCCGGCGCCGATCTGCTCGCACTGGTCGAGATCGGCGAGCGCGAGCCGGACGCGCCCGGCGTACTGGTGCAGCATCGCGCGGTTGAGCAGCGTCCGGGCGAGCACGACGAACTCGCCGGCCTGCCGCAGCAGCGGGATGGCTTCGTCGAAGCAGGTGAGGGCCTCGTCCATCCGGCCGATGAGGATGAGGACGAGCCCCCGTTGCTGCCGCAGGATCCCGCGCCCGGCGTCCGACACGAGCACGTCGGCCTCGTCGAGCAGCGCGAGCCCGCGGGCGCTGTTGCCCAGCGCGGTTTCGACGGCCGCATACGTACCGAGGACGCGCGTCGCGAGGTCCGGCCAGGCCGGCCACCCCGGCGGCGGTTCGGTGGCGGGCAGGCCGAGCAGCCGCGCGGCGGAGCGGATCAGCCGGCCGCCGACGACGGGCTGGCCGTCGTTGGTCGCCGCGACCGCACGCCGGTGCAGCTCGCGGACCCGGTCTTCGACCGTCGCGGACGCGACCACGGGCTGCCCTTTCGGCCGGGGAAGGACGCCCCGGATCGTACCTCCGGGTCAGAGGTACCAGGCAGCTCCGGAACTTACAGTTCGATGGCCGGTGTGCTCACCGTCCTCGAGCGGCCGGCCGTGCGCACCAGGACCTGCACCATCCCGTGCGGCACGCCGTTCACCGCGAACCGGCCCTCGGCGTCCGACGTCGTCGTCAACGGGCCGTTCGCGGTGCGGACCTCGATCGGGTGCTCGGCCGGCGGGGTCAGCCAGCCGTCCAGGCGGATCGTCCCGCCCGGTTCCGGGCTCACGTTCACCATGATCGTCAGGCTCTCGCTGTCGAACGTGATGAGCCGGCCCTGTTCGGCGGCGCTGCGGGTGACCGCGAGCCCCTCCTGCTCGCGGATGCGCATCACCTCCAGGTCGACGTCCTGCAGCTGGATCGCGAACCGGATCTGGTCCACCAGCGTGGCCGGCATCGGGTCGGCGGCTTCCCACAGCTCGCGCACGCCGGCCAGCAGCCGGAAGTCGAGCTCGTCCAAGGGCTCGTCGGCGCCTGGTGGTTCGACGGTGGTCACAGCCAATCTCCTTCGCCGTTGGCGAGTAGCTGCTCGCGCAGGCGCGCGAGGCAGCGTCCCCTGGTCGGGCCGATACTCCCCCTCGGCATACCCAGCCGGGCGCCGACTTCGGCGTAGTCCGGCCGGTGCACGAACGCCACGATCCGCAGCAGGCTGCGGCAGCGTTCGGGCAGGTTGTCCACCGCGCGCCACAACCGCGCGCGCTGGTCGTCGCGCAGCACCCCCTCCTCGGGTGCCGGCGACGCTTCGGTCAGCCGCTCCGGGAGCTCCGGCAGCGGCCGTTCGACCTGGCGCCGTTCCCCCGTGCGCCAGGCTTCCCGTTTGGTGACGGTGATCAGCCAGCCGGTCAGCGCGACCGGCGAGCGGATCTCCGCGAACGAGCCGAGCAGCCGCAGCCACGCCGTCTGTACGACGTCACCCGCCTGGTCGGCGTCGAGGCCCTGGTCACGCGCCACCTGCCAGAGCAGCGGCGTGAGCAGGGCGACCAGCTCGTCCAGCGCCGCGCGATCGCCCTCCCGCGCGGCGCCGAACAGGGCCGCCACGCGGCCGTGGTCGGTCCTGGCCACGTTCACAGCGAGCCCAGCGCGGTCCAGGCCCGTTTGACGCCGGTTTCGCGGTCGGCCGTGGCGAGGTCGCCGGACTGCAGCAGGGCCTTGCCGAGCTCGGCGGCGGCGAGGGGCGCGGCGAACGACGTCCCGTCCCAGACCGCGAAACCGGCGCTGTAGTCGTCCGGGTCGAAGGAGGCGCGCCCGAAACCGGGCACCTCGTGGTCGGCGGCCGCGGTGCCGCGGACGTCGGTCGGGAACGTGCTGACGACGCCGGCGCCGGTCGCCCAGCAGCGCACCCACGGGCCTTCGTTGGAGAACAGCGCCTTGCTGGCGGCGACGTCGGGGTTCAGCGCGCCGACGCTGATCACCTGCGGGCCGCAGCCGCTGCCAAGCGGCTGGTCGGCGAAGGCCGCCGGGTAGAACCGGCGCGTGGTGGCGTCGTTGCCCGCGGCCGCGACGACGAGCACGCCGAGCCCGAGCAGTTCCGCGATCACCGAGCCGAACTGGCCGGTGAAGGCCACGTCCGCCGGGTCCTCGACGTAGTAGCCCATCGAGATCGAGACGATGTCCACCAGGTCCTGCGGCCGGTTGTTCGCCTGCGCGTTCCGGACGCGGTCGGCGAGCAGGTGCAGGGCGAGCAGCACGTCGGCTTCGTACGCGACGCCGTCGCTGTGCACCACGCGGATCGCCAGGGTGTCGGCCTCCGGGCAGGCCTGCCGGATGATGCCGGCGATGAACGTGCCGTGCCCGGTGTCGGTGTCGATGTCGCCGATCAGCGGCTGGCCGGTCGAGGGCGCGTCCCAGTAGCCGTCCAGCAGCTGGGTGGGCACCGTGCCGGCCGCGACCTCGGCCTGCAGGATCGCGTCCTGGATGTCCGGCGCGACGGCGAGGCCCGAGCCGGCGGCGGGCGGGCCGGAGCGGTCGGCCAGCCCGAACCACGGGTGCGGGCCGATCCCGGTGTCGAGCACGGCGATCACCGGCCGCCGGTGGGCGGGCTTCGCGCTGCGGTACGGCGGGGCCGCGGACAGCGTCACCGGGATCCGGTTGGCGCCGTGGGTGCGCCCGTACGAGCTGCCCGCGCCGAACCCGCTGGTCTCCCACGGCGTCCCGCCGAGGCCGCTGGTCTCCCACGGCACCCCGCCGAACACCGGCGTAGTGAACAGCAGGTGCTCGACGGCCATCTCCCGGACGATCTCCGGGTCCAGTTCCGGCTTTTCGCCGGCGGCCGCCGACCGCAGCAGCTGCAGCGCCTTCCAGCAGTCGACGACGACCGGGTCGGCGTCCTCGCGCACGTGCAGCAGGGCGCGGACGGGCAGGTCGCCGAGCTGCCGGGCGCGGGCGAACTCCTTGCTGTCGCCGCCGCGGTCGGCCGGGGCGGCGTAGAGACCGATGCGGGCGAGCACGCGGTTGATCGACGCCAGCGTTTCCGGGTCGCGCAGGTACTTCTGGGGCACGAGGAACACGCCCGGCCGGTACACGGTCGTGCGCGGGGCGGGCTGCCCGGCCGCGACGACGGCCGTCGCCGGGTCGAGCACACGGGCGCCGTGCCGGTCGAGCAACTGCCTGGGCGGCGCCGGGAGCTCGTTGAGCGTGCTCGCGTCCTCCGCCGCTGCTTCCGCGGTCTCGTCCCGCACGAACCTGACGACCATCGGGTCCACCCTCCTGCACGCCATTGATCACCACCGGCACCCGGGAAAGACCCGTGGGCCGCCACCGGGATACGACACGGACATCACGAATGCATAACGGTGACGGCAAACGGGTGACCACGTATCTGGCGGGCCCGCCTCACCCACTTGGCCCTCCGGACGTCACGAATCCATGCGGGGAGATCACATGCTTGTGCTCCGGTCGAGCACGCAGGACGCCGCTTTCACGCCGGACCCGGCGACCGGCGGCGGCCGCTTCACGGTGCCACTCGACCTGCCGCCCGGCCCCGGCGGCAGCGCGCCGGCCCTCGCCCTGCGCTACACGACGGGCGCGCCGAACGGCCCGTTCGGCGGCGGGTTCGCCCTCCCGCTGCCGCACGTCGGGCTCGCGGACGGGCAGGCGCGGTCCCGGACGGCGGGCCGGCTGGTCCGCCGGGGCGACGGCTACCTGCTGACCACCCGCTCGGGGCTGCGCCACTTCCTCGCGCCCGGCGACGGCTCGGCCTGGTACCTCGACCGGACCGAGGACCCGTTCGGCACGGCCGCCACGTTCGGCTGGGCGCACCACAGCGGCCAGGCGTACCTGACCCGCGTCTCCTACGGGCCCTACGAAGTCGAGTTCAGCTACGAGCCGCGGCCGGACGTGCTGCGCTGGGGCCGCGGCGGCACCCTCGTCACGACGGCGCTGCGCTGCGCGCGGATCGACCTGCGGGTGCCCGGCGGCACCCGGCCGCTCGTGCGGCGGTGGACCCTCGGCTACGAGGCCGACAACGTCACCGGCGCGTCCCTGCTGACGTCGGTGGCGCTCAGCGGGTTCGACACCCAGGGCGCCGAAACCGCCGCCCCGCTGCTGCGCCTGGCCTACGCCACCGTCGAGTCACCACCGCCGCGGCGGGTCCAGCTGGCGGCGCGGGCGCGGTCCGGCACCGGGGTGTCGCTGCTCGACGCCGTGCCGTACCACTCGCTCGAGGACACGCCCCGCACCGGACGGCTGGCCGAGATCGACAACGGCGTCGGGCTGCGGACCGCCATCGAGTACGCGACCGTCGCCGCGGTGCCGGTGGTCCGGCGGATCTCCCGGCGCGAATCGGGCACCGGCCTGGAGGGCGTGACCGAGTTCGAGTACCACGACAGCCGGTTCCCGGTGTTCGGCCGGGTCGTCGAGGACGAGCTCGGCGACGAGTACGCGCCGACGCTGCGGACCGTGCGCTGGTTCGGCGACGACGGCCTGCTGGCGAGGGAGGAGACCTACGGCCTCGACGGCTCCCCCGCCGCGGCCCGGCCGTACCGCCGGGTGGAGCACCACCGGCGTCCACAGTGGACACGATCGGTGACGACCGAGTTCGAGCGCCGGAGCACGCCGGTCTCGGTCACCACCACGGAAACGGCCTTCGACGCGACCGGGAACCCGACGCGCGAGGTGGAGACGACCGAGCGGCCCGGGCGCCCGCCGGTCGTGCGGGACACGCGCACGACGTACGCGAGCGACCCCGAGCACCGGTTCACCGCGCTGCCCGCGCGGATCCGCGAGCTCGACGGCAGCGGGAAAGTCCGCTCCGACACGCTGCTGCGGTACGACGAAGAGCCCGACGGCTTCGCCGGGTCACACGGCTTCCTCACCGCGCGGGAGGAACTGGTGCTCACCGACGCGCTGGTCGCCGACGTCTACGGCCGCGTCCCGCCGGACTTCCGGCGCCACGGCTACCACCGCCGTCCCGGCGAGGACGGCTGGTGGGTGACGACGTTCCACGGGCGGTTCGACACCGTCACCGGCCTGCGCACCACGACGACCGGCCCGCTCGGCCACACCCGGGAGGTCCGCTACTCGGCCGACCGCTGCTTCCCGGAGGTGGCCACGGACCCGCTCGGGAACGCGACGGTCACCCGCCACGACGTCCGCACGGCACGGGTGTGCGAGGTGATCGACCCGGCGGGCGCGGTGACGACGGTGACCCACGACCCGCTGGGCCGACCCGAAACGGTCGTGCGGCCGGGGGACTCGGCGGACCTGCCGACCGTCCGGTACCGCCACGGGCCGGGCCGGGTCACCACCGAGCAGCGCGCGGTGTCCGGCGAGGCGGAGGTCCTGGTCACCGCCGAGCTGCGCGACGGCGCCGGCCGGCTGCTGGAACGACGGCACGCCGAACTCCTCGGCGACGTCGTCGACGAGCGCCACGAGTACTGCGCGCGAGGCCTGGTGCGCCGGACCAGCCGGGGCTTCCGGGACGGCTCGGCGCCGGAGGTCTCCGAAGAGTTCCGCTACGACGCACTGGGCCGGCCGCTCACCGGGTCCGTCCGCGAAGACCACCCGGACGGGGTGCACGACCTCTTGGGGCGGGAGCTGCGCGGCGCGGACGGCGTCGTGCGCCTGCGCGACGCCGCCGGCAACGAAATCGAGACGCGGACCGCGGGCGGGCACAAGGTGTACCGCGGGCACGACGCCGCCGGCCGGGTGGTCTCGGTGCGGGTCGACGACCCGGCCGGGCCGCCGGTCACGACGTTCACCCACCACGACGGCGGGCTGCCGGTGCCGCTGGAAGCGGGGCCGCACAGCTGCGGGCGGCTGGTGCGCGTCGTCGACGAATCCGGCGTCACGCTGCTCGGCTACGACGCGCTCGGCCAGGTGACCGAGAAGCGCTGGCGGCCGGCGCACGTCGCCGTCGAGTACCGGCTGGACGTCGTGCGCCGCGCGGACGGCCGGGTGTCCGAAGTGGTCTACCCCGACGCCGGCGACGGGCGGCTGACCGTCCACCACCAGTACGACGAGGTCGGCCGGCTGGTGAGCGTGCCCGGCTTCGTCGACGCCGTCCAGTACGACCTGCACGGCCACCGGACCGCGGTGCACTACGCGAACGGCGTCACCGAGCACTTCACCCCGGAGCACGTCGTCACCGGCCCGCGCGGGCTGCGGCACGCCGTCACGCCGGGGCACGCGGAGGAAGTCCTCCCGGGCAGCGAGATCCACGACGCGTTCGGCCGGCTGCGCGGGGTGCAGGGCGACGGCGTCAACGCACTGTACGGGTACGACCACACCGGCCGCCGGGTCCGCACGCTGGTCACGAACGGCACGCAGATCCACGAAGTCCTGACCCCGGACGAGCTCTACGCGGTCGAGGACGGCGAGCTGGTGACGGTGGTGGCGGACGCGGTGCGGCAGTACCCGGAAGGCCGTCGCCGCTACCGGCACTTCGCCGCGGACGGCACGCTCGCCCTGGTCACCGACGAGCACGGCGCGGTGGGGGGGGGGTTGTTGGCGGATGAATGCCCGCTGCCCCCAAAACGCCGGCAGAGCTCTGACGCGCGCGCCCCCCGGGGAGGGCCGCAGGGGGGGCGACGCAAGGGGA
>NZ_JBEXKX010000046.1:0-38348 GCF_040609695.1 Amycolatopsis sp. NPDC004625 | reverse complement strand
CCCGGCCCCCCCCCCCCGCGGGGGGGTGTTGTGTGTCTCCGCGCGTTTAACCCCCCCCCCCCCCCCCCACGACGGGTCAGTCGAGGACGGCCAGGTCCAGGCGGCTGAGGCGCTCGGGGTCGGCGAGGATGTCGATCTCGACGATCCGGCCGCCCGCCACCGTGAAGCCCAGCACCGAGAACGGCCGGCCGTCGCGGGTCGCGACCACGCCCGCCGCGCCGTTGACCAGGGCGCGGTGGACCACGCCGCCGCCGGCGCCGAGGCGGGAGAACGTCAGGGCCTGGTTCGCGACCGCCGCCGCGCCGCGGACCTCGTCCGAGCCGCCCAGGGCCGGGCCGCGGTCGGCGCGCAGCACGACGTCGGGGTCGAGGACCGAGACCAGCGCGTCGAAGTCGCCGCCGCGCGCGGCAGCCAGGAAGGCGCCGACGACCTCGCGCTGCCGGTTCAGGTCGGGGTCCGGGGCGACCGGCGCACCCTGCACCCGCCGCCGGGCGCGGCTGGCCAGCTGCCGGGTCGCCGCCTCGGACCGGCCGACGATCGGCGCGATCTCCTCGAACGGCATCGCGAACATGTCCCGCAGCACGAACGCCAGCCGCTCGGCCGGGGTGAGCGTGTCGAGCACGACCAGCAGCGCGAGCCCGACCGAGTCCGCGATGAGCGCTTCGTGCTCGGGGCCGGCGTCGTCACGGCTGATGACGGGGTCGGGCACCAGGGTGTCCCACGGCTCCTCGCGCCGGGCCTTGCGCGAACGCAGCATGTCGAGGCAGACGCGCCCGACGACGGTGGTCAGCCAGCCGCCGAGGTTCTCGACGGCGGCGCTGTCGCTCCGGCTCAGCTTCAGCCACGCCTCCTGGACGGCGTCCTCGGCCTCGGTCAGCGAGCCCAGCATCCGGTAGGCGACGGCCCGGAGGTGGCCGCGGTGGGTCTCGAAGCTGCGGGCGAGGAGGTCGTCGTTCACGGGGTGTCCTTTCGCGGTGCGATCACCACCTTGACGGACGCGGCCCCGAGTTTGTGACAGATCGGACGACTGTGTGCCGGTGAGCGGCATCTTCGCTTGACGTACGATATATCACCGCCTAATCATCGGATCTCTCCGGACGAGGAGGTCCTTTGAGAATCCGACTGCTTGCCTGCCTCGCCGCCGCTGTCGCACTGGTGGCGAGCCTGGCCGGCCCCGCGAACGCCGAGCTCTACAACCCGCGTCAGGACTGGCTGCGGGCCTCGACCGCCGGGCTGTTCCTGCACTGGGGCATGTTCACCGCGCCGCGGCACACCGACTGCGCCGCCTGGGAGCGCGATGTCACCGACGGCGGCTGGACGCCGGACTACTGGATCGACGAGGCGAAGAAGCTGGGCGCGTCCTACGTCGTCCTCACCACCTTCCACAGCCGGCTGGGCTACGCGCGGCCGTGGCCGTCGAAGATCCCCGGCAGCTGCTCGACCCAACGCGACTTCCTCGGCGAGCTGATCGCCGCCGGCCGGGCCAAGGGCGTCCGCGTCATGCTCTACATGACCGACGATCCCCAGTGGCACAACGAAACCGGCCACGAGTCGCTCGACTCGGCCGCCTACTCGGCCTACAAGGGCCACCAGGTCGACCTGACGACCCGGCCCGGCTTCGGCGAGTTCTCCTACGACCTGTTCGACGAGGTCATGGACCGCTACAGCGACCTCGCGGGCTTCTGGATCGACAACGACAACGAGTACTGGGAGCAGCACGGGCTCTACGAGCACATCCGCGAGAAGCGGCCGTCCTGGTTGCTGAGCAACAACAACGAGGACACGCCGATCATGGACACGGTCAGCAACGAGCAGAAGACCGGCATGACCCCGTCCTACGACTACCCGCAGGCGATCTACACGCCGATGCCGCGCCTGACCGAGGCCGACTACAAGCTGCCGACCAACGGCGACTGGTGGTACAGCGGCGGCGACCAGGCCGTCGACTTCCGGCTCTCCACCGGCCGGTACATCACGAACGCGGGCTCGTCCATCAAGTCGCTGATGGCCGAAACCGCCATGCTGAACGGGAAGTTCCCGCCGCAGCAGGAGGCGTTCAACAACTTCATGGCGTCCTGGACCCAGCCGATCAAGGAGTCGCTGACCGGCACCGAAGGCGGCGGGTACATGTACGGCGGGATGCAGCCCGGCTTCTGGAACGACGGCGCGCACGGCGTGATCACCGTCAAGCCCGGCGCGAAGACGCAGTACGTCCACGTCGTCACCCGGCCGTCGACGAACCTGGTCCGCCTGCGCGACAACGGTTACCGCGTCACCGGCGTGTCCGACCTGCGCACCGGCCAGCCGATGCGGTTCGCGCAGTCCGGCGGGTATCTGTCCATTATGGACATCGCCGACTGGGACACGTACGACACCGTGTTCAAAGTGGACACCGCCGGGCAGCAGTACTTCTACGACAAGAGCACGATCAAGGCGACCGCGTCTTCCAACGCGGCTTCGGCCGCGAACCTCACCGACGGCAGCTACCTGAACTACTGGGACGCGGGCGGCCGGCTCCCGGTGTCCATGACGCTGGACCTGGGCCGCAAGCGGTCGACGGCCTACCTCGCGGTGCACGAGCGCGAGTCGTCGCCGACGGCCGCGCGCGAATCCTTCGGCCGCGCCGAGGATTCCGCGCGGATCAAGGACTACCGCGTCTACGCCAGCGACGACGGCAAGACCTGGGGCACCCCGGTCCGCACCGGCGCCCTGCCCAGCAACCGCGGCGTGCAGTTCATCGACGTCGGCGAGGTGCACGCGCGGTACCTGAAGCTCGAGGTGCTGAACACGTGGTCCGGGCCGCAGGCCAAGCCGTTCTACCGGCAGCTCGCCATCGACGAGATCGACGTCGCCTACGGCTACCCCGACCCGCGCGGCGAGGTGCCGCTGGAAGCGGAGTCATGGCGCAACGGCTTCGAAGGCCAGGCGTCGCCGGTGTGGTGCGAGGCGTGCTCGGGCACGAACGCCGTGACCGGCCTCGACCGCGGGGCCGTCGTCTTCCGCGGCGTCCAGGCGACCGGGCCGTCGCGGCTCCAGCTCGACACGACGGGCCCAGGCACGCTTTCGGTGAGCGTGAACGGTGCCGCGCCGATCACCGTCGACGCCCCCGGGGCGATCGCCGTGCCGACGATCGCCGGTGCCAACACGATCCGGGTGTCCGGCAGCACCGGCCTGGACCGGATCGCGGTGGCCCCCCTGCCCCCCGAGTCGTACACGCCGAGGACGACGTTGACCGTGCAGCCCGCCGGCGTGCAGTGGGTGGCGTCGGGGCAGCAGTCGTTGACGGTGACCGCGTCGCTGCGGCTCGACGTCGACGACCCGGTCGACCAGGTGTCGCTGGCGCCGGTCGTCCCGGCGGGCTGGACGGTCCAGGGCGCCCCGGTGACCGCGGCGAACCTCCGGCTCGGTCAGGTCCTCAGTGGATCGTGGACGGTCACCGGCCCGGCCCAGGACGTGAGCATCCCGGTGACGGCGTCGTTCAAGACGCTCGGGCGGGCGAAATCGGTCAGCAAGCCGGTGCAGGTGAAGCCGCGCCCGGCGGACCGGGTGTTCGTGCGCGAGGCGGAGGACTCGGCGAACGACATCGGCGACGCCGGCGTCACGAGCTGCTCGCCGTGCTCGGGCGCGCAGAAGGTCCGCAACATCGGCGGCAGCCCGGGAGCTGCGGTGACGTTCCCGGGCGTGACCGTTCCCGCGGCGGGCCAGTACACGCTGTACCTCGACTTCACCGTCAACGGCGACCGGTCGTACTTCGTGTCGGTCAACGGTGGCGCACCGGCGGAGGTCAAGGTCAGCGGCGTCGGGAACAACACCCCGTACACCACTTCGGTGCCGGTGACGCTGACCGCGGGCGCCAATGCGATCCGGATCGGCAACGACCGGGCGGGCGCCCCGGATCTGGACCGGATTTCACTGGGTTAGCTCCCGCAGCACCCGGGCCGCGTCGACGTCGACGGCGTGGCCCGGGTCCCCGCCCGCCGCGCTCCAGGCGACGGACACCCAGAGCTCGGCGTAGTCACCGCGGTCGATGCGCGGCAGCCGCCAGGTGAGCCGGCCCCCGGTGCGCTCGACGGCATCCGCGCCGAGCAGCCGCGACCAGTACGGCGGCACGTGCTGCCCGGCCCGCGAGCACCGCCGCAGCCGATCGGCACCGGGCCCGCCGACGCTCACCACGGCGTCGGCGGTCTCGGCGGTGAAGGCGCTTTCCCAGGTGGGCTCTTCCTGCGGCGAACCGGCCAGCTCGGCCCGCACGACGAGCTCGCCGACGTCCTCCCGCGCCAGCACGCGGAAGACGACGACCTCCCGGGTGACGCCGGGCAGCTCCGCCGCGGTGGCCCCGGACACGACGTCGAGCCGCACGGACCGGTGCCGCCACCGGCACAGCCACGCCCCGGAATCGAGGCGCCAGGTGAGCTCGGGTCTGGCGGGCACGTCCCAGCCCCCGGCGCGGACGGCGAACCGCACGTCCCCGAGCGGCGTGCCGACGTCGAGCGGCCGGGGAGCCGTCCGCGACAGGACTTCGGTGTCCAGCATGAGGACATCGTCACCCCGCGGCGGGACCGGCGAAAACGCACCGAGCGAACGTCACCCGACCGGGCAGGATTTCCGGCGTGGACGGGGTACCGAGGCGTCGGCTGCCTCGGTACCCCCGCCGTGGTCAGAACCCCGACGTGCCGTTCGGCGTGCCCAGCCCGGTCGGCCCGTCGTAGCCCGCGCCCGCCGTGCAGAGGTACGTCCCGCCGCAGCTGCCGTTCGAACCCGACGTCACGTCGTACAGCCCGCTCGTGTGCGCGTACGGGTAGGACCCCGACGTCACCGAGTTGCCCGCCAGCGCGTACACGCTCGCGATCACCGGCGACGACAGGCTCGTGCCGCCGACCTGGACCCAGCCGTCCGCGCCCTGGGCCAGGCCCAACGACAGCAGGAAGTCGCACCACGACGACGTTCCGCAGCTGTTGTACGTGTCGTACACGCCGAGCCCGGTGGCCGGGTCCGCCACCGCCGAGACGTCCGCGACCGTCCTCTTTGCACACCCGGTGTCGTGCTGCCAGGCCGGCTTGGCCTCCAGTGTGGAGCATCCGCTGCCGCTGCCGCTCCACGCCGTCTCGGTCCAGCCGCGCGTGGTGGTCGCCGCCTTCTTCAGGCTCGTGCCGCCCACCGCCGTGACGTACGGCGAGGAGGCCGGCCAGCTGACGCCGTAGCCCGAGTCGCCCGAGGACGCCGTGACCGCGATGCCCGGGTGGTTCAGGTGCGCGTCCGCGGCGAGGATCGTCGAATCCTCCGCGCCGCCGTAGCTGTTGGAGATCGCCACCACACCCGGTGTCGCCGCGGCCGTGTCGACCGCCGTCATCAGCGGGTCGGTGTCCGGGGAATTGGCCTCCACCAGCAGGATGTGGCAGTCCGGGCAGGTCGCCGACACCGCGTCGAGGTCGAGGCTGATCTCCTCGGCCCAGCCGTAGTCCGGCGCCGGGAGCGGGCTCGCCGCGCCGTTCTGGTTGACCTTCCGGAAGCAGCCGTTGGCCGTCGTGCACGCCGAAAGCCCGCGCGCGGACCGGAACTTCGCCAGGTCGGCCTCCGCGGTCGGCGCGTCCTGAGCGTCCACAATGGCCACTGTGCGGCCGTTCGCGTGCAGCCCGCCGAGGCCGTAGGCGGCCTGGATCTCGGCCGGTCCGTAGCCGACCGGGGTCGAGACGACCAGCGGGCCGTTGCCCTTCGGCGACCGGATCGCCTTGCCGAGGCAGTGCAGCTTGCCGGAGGTCGCGCAGCCGAAGTTCACGATGCCGCCGCTCTGCAGCGGCGTGGCTTCGGCGGTCGTGGTGGCCACCGTCAGCGGGGCCGCGATCAGGGAGAGGACGACGAGGGACCGGAACAACCGTGGAGACGCCATGGCCTACTCCTCGGTAGGGGACGAGGTGGCAGCGGATCGTCGCATGTCACCCAGTCGAGGTCACCCGTCGGAAGAAGGTTTCTCGGTTCAGTCATTCGCCCACCGTGGCGACAATGCGACGAGGAGTGACGAATTGCGTCACCCGTTCGCGTATTGGTCCAGACAAGTGTTACCCAAACGTGATCGAAGCACCGCTGACCGGGAGCTACTTTGTTGCGACTGGCAACAAATACCTCGTGGATCCCCAACGGCGGAGGTGTCACGGCGTGAACCGGACCTTGGACAAGCTACGACGACGCGGCCCGGCGCTCGCGTTCGTCACCTCGGCACTGCTGGTGACGGCCGGGCTCACCGCCCCGGTGGCCCTCGCCGCGGACGACTACACGCAGAGCGTCACGCAGCCCAGCTCGACGCAGGTACAGATCAACTTCACCCCCACGACCCCCGCCCTGTACGTGGACGTCCACTACACCGGCGTCCCCGGCCTCGGCCAGCAGAACGTCCGGATGACCAACGGCTCCGGCACCTGGCGGACCACCGTCAACGGCCTGAGCAGCGGAAACGTCCTCGACTACTGGTTCACCTACGAGAAGAGCGGCCCGCAGTACGACACCCCGCACTTCAGCTACACCGTCGGCGGCGGCTCGACGACGGTGGCCGCGCCGACGTTCAGCCCACCCGGCGGCACGTACTCCTCCGCCCAGACGGTGACCATCGGCAGCGCCACCGCGGGCGCGACCATCCGGTACACAGTGGACGGATCGACGCCGACCGCGTCCTCGACGCTCTACAGCGGACCGATCAGCGTCCCGAACTCCCGCACGGTCAACGCGATCGCGCTCAAGTCCGGCTCGACGACGTCCCCGGTGTCGAGCGCGACCTACACGATCGGCACCCAGGCGGGCTGCCCGGCGCAGTCCGACACCCCGAACTTCGGGCCGAACGTGCGGATCTTCGACCCGAGCATGCCGGCGGCGACGATCCAGGCCCAGCTGGACACCGACTTCAACAACCAGAAGGACACGCTCACCGCGCAGTTCGCCGAGCGCCGCGTCGCCCACCTCTTCAAGCCGGGCACCTACGGCGTGCACGACAACGTCGGCTTCTACACCTCGGTGGCCGGCCTCGGCCAGAACCCCGGTGACGTCGTGATCAACGGCGACATCACGGTGGACGCCTTCAACGCCTCCGACAACGGCGTCGCGCTGCAGAACTTCTGGCGCTCGGCGGAGAACATGGCCGTCAACCCCTCCAGCGGCAACGACCGCTGGGCGGTGGCGCAGGCCGCGCCGTTCCGCCGGATGGACATCCGCGGCGGGCTCCAGCTGTACCCGGCGAGCTACGGCTACGCCAGCGGCGGCTACATCGCCGACACGAAGGTGTCCGGCCAGGCCGCCTCGGTGTCGCAGCAGCAGTGGTACACCCGCGACTCGGCGCTCGGCAGCTGGAACGGCGGCGTCTGGAACATGGTCTTCTCCGGCACCAGCGGCGCGCCGGCGAACACGTTCCCGAACCCGCCCGAGACGACGCTCGCCACGACACCGGTCTCCCGTGACGTGCCCTACCTCTACGTCGACGGCACCGGCAAGTACCGCGTCTTCCTGCCGTCCCTGCGCACCAACGCGTCCGGTCCGAGCTGGGCGAACGGCAGCACCCCGGGTTCGTCGGTGCCGATGAGCCAGTTCTACGTCGTTAAGTCCGGTGACACGGCCGCGTCGATCAACAACGCGCTCGCCGCCGGCTGCAACCTGTTCTTCACGCCGGGCATCTACCACCTGAACCAGACGCTCAACGTGACCAGGGCGAACACGACCGTCCTCGGCATCGGCTACCCGACGCTGGTGCCCGACAACGGCGTCAACGCGATGCAGGTGTCCGATGTGGACGGCGTCCGGCTCAAGGGCCTGCTCTTCGACGCGGGCACGGCGAATTCGCAGGCGCTGCTCACGGTCGGCCAGTCCGGCTCGTCGGCGTCGCACGCGTCGAACCCGGCGACGGTCCAGGACGTCTTCTTCCGGATCGGCGGCCAGCTCGCGGGCAAGGCGACGAACAGCCTGATCGTCAACAGCGCCAACACGATCATCGACCACATCTGGGCGTGGCGGGCCGACCACGGCAACAGCGGCACGGTCGGCTGGACCACCAACACCGCCGACACCGGGCTCGTGGTGAACGGCGCGAACGTGCTGGCCACCGGCCTGTTCGTCGAGCACTACCAGAAGTACCAGGTGATCTGGAACGGCCAGGGCGGGAAGACGATCTTCTTCCAGAACGAGATGCCCTACGACGTGCCGAACCAGGCGTCGTGGAACGCGCCATCGGGTGTCGCCGGGTACGCCGCGTACAAGGTCGCGTCGAACGTGACGTCCCATGAGGCCTGGGGCCTGGGGAGTTACTGCTTCTTCGACACGAACCCCGCGGTGTCCAGCTACCACGCGTTCGAGGTGCCGAACACCAGCGGTGTCCGGTTCCACAGCCTGCTGACGGTGTCGCTCAACTACCGCGGCACGATCACGCACGTCATCAACGACACCGGCGGCGTCACGCCTTCGGGCACGGTGCCGGTCAACGTGGTCAGCTACCCGTAAACGGTGAAGGACGCCTTCGGCGATGCGCCGAAGGCGTCCTTCACGCGGGTCACTTCACCGCGATGTAGTACTCACGGCCGAGGCCGGACTGCGTGCCGTCGGCGGTCCGGCTGTAGACCTGCATGGGGTAGTAACCCGACGCGGCCGGCGTGTAGGTGAAGCTCGCCCGGCCGTCGGGGCCGGCCGGGACCACGGTCGGGTTGTCCCAGTCCTCGTAGAAGTAGTAGACGTACTCGACGACGCCCGGCATGCGCGGGGTCAAGGTGAAGGTACCGGTGATGCCGGGGCCGCCGCTGCTGACGAAGTCCGGGTAGTCGGTGCTCGCCACCAGCGGGGCGTCACTGGCCGAGTAGCCGTCGCTCGCGGTACCGGACGTCAACCCGGTGCTGGTCGTGCTCCACACGTTGAGCCGGTGGAAACCCCGGGTCGCCGTGACGATGCTCGCGGTCACGGTTGCGCCGGCCGGGGCCGCGACGGTGGTCTCGGGCCCGCTGTCGATCCGGTAGGTGTAGGAGACGACATCGGCCATGCCGGGCGAGAAGCGGAAGTCGGCCGGGATCCCGACCCCGGTTTCGCGGGGCCCGCTGACCACCGGCTCCGTCGACTGCACGTAGAAGTGGTGGACGTGCTGCGGCGACCGGTTGCCCGCGCTGTCGACGCTCACCACGTAGAGGTCGTCGGGGCCGGACGCCTGCGGCGTGTAGGACACCGTCGCCGACCCGCCGGCGTGGTCCGCCGCCACGAAGGTGCCGGGCGGATCGGTGTTGCCCCAGTAGAAACCGACGACCGAGTCGTCGCCGGCGGCGCCGAAGGTGAACGAACCCGGCACGCCGGCACCCGGGTGCCAGGCGTTGTCGTCGGGGTACTCGGCCGACGTCACGGTCGGCTCGGCGATCGGGGTGGCCGCACCCGCCTGGGCCGGTACGGCGCCGAACGCCACCACGGCCAGGAGTGCGGTGACCCCATGACGAACTCTCATCGGAAGACCCCCCATGTGAATCCGGTGTCAAGAACAGCTAAGCACAATCCCGCGTGGACACCACAGGGTTTCAACCAGCTTCGAACCCGGGGCGGTCAGGCGATGTGCCACACCGCGGCGGCGCCGTCGAGCACGTCGGCGTCGAGGCCGAAGTAGCCCCGTTCGGGCTTGGTGTCGGTGCGCCGGCGACCGGCCGGGACGTCGGCCAGCCGCCAGGTCTTCGTGCCTTCCTGCAGCCGGCCTTCGTAGGTGTCCGGTTCCGGTTCGCCGAGGCCGATGGCGTCGCTGCGGCCGAGGCTGCCGGCGACGAACGCGTACCGGTCACCGAGCAGTGCTCCGACGATCGCGCCCGCGCCGGACCCCGAACGCTGCAGGTGACCGTTGTGCGCGAACACCAGCGTCCGGCCGCGGGGTGCTTCGAGGGCGTGGATGTCCAGCAGGTTCTCGGCCATGAGCACCGCGCGCAGGCCGGCGAGCCGCGCGATCCTCGTGTCGCGGTCGCCGGGCTGGGCCGACGCCGCGTGGTAGCGCAGCAGGCCGCGCCCGGCGAGGGCGTGCACCCTGGCGCGCTGCCAAGCAGCGTCCAGCCGCGGCGCTTCGGCGGTGAGGGCGACGAGGAGGTCGTCGGCGACCACCCGCAGCTCACGGGCTTCCGCGGTGGCGCCCGGCGACTGCGCCGGGTCGAGGATGGCCTCCGGCCGGCTCCACCGCTCGTCGTCGCCGGTCAGGGCCGCGATGTCGACGTCGACACCGACGTGGTCGCGGACGTGCTCGAGGTAGCTGCGCGGGCTGGGCGCGCTGAACATCTCGGCCGGGGCGTCGAAGCCGTGGAAGGTCAGCGGTTCGCCGGCCGTTTCGTTGTACTCGCGCAGCCACGCGATCAGCTGCCGGTTGGCGTCCACTTCGCCCAGGTCGTGCGAGAACCCGCCGTCGAGCGCGGCGACGCGGTCGGTCTCCAGCGCGATCGACCGGAAGCCGTGCTCGGCGAGCCGGGCGAAGAGGTCGTTGCGCAGGCGCGCGCACGCCGGTTCGAAGTGGGTCGGCTCGCCCAGGGCGAGCAGTTCGGCGGTGAAGTCGGCGATGTCCATGTGGTTGAATCGTATCCTTGAACACCCCGTTGAGACCCGCTGATCTCGCCCGCGAACACGGCATCTCGACGCAGGCGGTCCGGAACTACGAGCGCGACGGCTTCCTCCCGCCGGCCGCGCGCACGCCGAGCGGCTACCGCGTCTACACCGAGGTGCACGCGTCGGCCCTGCGTGCGTTCGTCTCGCTGGTCACGGCGTACGGACACGCGACAGCGGGCGGGATCCTGCACGCCGTCAACGAAGCCGACCTCCCCCGCGCGCTGACCCTCGTCGACCGCGGCCACGAGCAGCTGCTCCGCGACCGCGAAACCCTCAACACGGTCCGGCAGGCGATCGGGCACCTGACGGCCGGGCCGGCCCCCGGACCCGCCGCGACGGCGTGGTCGGTCGGGGAACTGGCGCACCACCTCGGCGTCACCGCGGCGACCGTGCGGGCGTGGGAGCGCGCGGGCATCCTGACGCCCGCGCGGGACCGGGCCACCGGCTACCGGGCAGCCGACGTCCGCGACGCCGAACTCACCCACCTCCTGCGCCGCGGCGGCCATCCCCTGGATCACATCGCGACGGTGGTCGGGCAGGTCCGCACCGCGGGCGGCACCGAGTCGCTGGCGGAGGCCCTCGAAACCTGGCAGGACCGGCTGACCGCCCGCGGGCTGGCCATGCTCGACGCCGCCGCGCGGCTCAGCGCGTACCTGCGCTCACGGCCGTGAACCCGGGTGCAGCCGGTCGTACTCGTGCGCGGCCGTGCGCTGGGTGCGCACCCGCAGCGTCTTCTCCTCTTCCTCGTCGTCGACCTCGTTGAGCCCGAGCTGGACGGCCTGGCGGATCTGCTCGCGGTTGTCCCGGACGACGGCGGAGAAGAAGTCGTCGATCCGCGGGTCGAGGAGGACCTCCAGCAGGACGCGGAACGAGGTGTCCACGCAGGCCCGCACGATCTCGTCGTGGAACGGCAGCCGCTTGAGCTTCCCCAGCTGCGGGTCCGCGGCGATCTTCTCCGCGATGATCGAGCGCAGCTCGTCCTTGTGCGCACCGAGCGACTTGGCCAGGTTTTCCGGGTAGTTGCCCGTTTCCAGCACCTTGACGACCTCGTCGAGCACCGCCACGGTGATCGGCTTCTTGATCGCCTTGACGATCGGCTCGGAGAGCTTGTCGACGAGCCGGTAGGTGAACTGCTCGCCGACGGCCCGGTCCGCGGCCCGGCCGATCCGGACGAGCAGCAGCACGACGGTGACGAACCTGTGCGCGACCATCGCCGGGTGCGCGACCGGGATCATGGCGAACAGCTCGTACCAGTTGCGCACGAGGAACTTCTTCGCCCACCGCCGTTTCCGCCACCGCCACAGGAACTCGAGGAAGAAGACCCCGCAGATCCCGCAGTCGACGAAGAAGATCACCAGGCCGGCGTCCCGCGACGGCGGGCTGAGCACCATGAACCCCAGCAACCCGACCGACCCGGCGGCGAGCACGAGCATGATCCAGTCGTCGGCGCGCACGTTCCCGGGCAGGATGCCGCTGTTGAGCTCCGGCTCACTGGTGACCATGCCCGATGATGGCACGGACGGCCCTGATCAGCCGGTCCGGCGGCCCGGCTGAGGTGTCATGTTTCTGTCCGCTTTTCGTCGCGGTGCAATCCCGCCCGGATGCGGCATGGTGGAGGCAGGCGGGTCACGACGAGGAGGAGCATGGCGCGCACACCGCACGACCGGCGCGCGCCGGCGCACCGAGGAGTGACGGGGGCTGGCAGCTCAGGGGGACGGCTGCCAGCCCACGCCGTACGACCGCGCGGGCCGCAGGTCGCGGAACCCGGTGTGCACTTCGCCCGCGTTGTCGAGGAACAGCGGTTTGCGGGCCGGCATCGGGTCGCCGGCGTCCTTCGAGAGGTCGCCGTCGATGCGCCAGACGCGCTGCGGTGGCTCGCGCCGGTCGAACCGGACGTTGAGCTCGAAGCTCTCGCACAGGAATTCCGGCGTGCAGCAGTAGAACGGCGCCGGCAGCTCGGCCAGCCGGATGCGGAAGAAGAACTCGTGCTGGTCACCGGCGTCCAGCGGCTGCGGCGGCCGCAGGCTGAACGCGACCCGGGTCGAGCTGACCCACCGCACGGAGTGCACTTCGCCGCCGGCGACGACGTCGATGCCGAGCCCGGACAGGTCCGGCTGGCTCGTGGTGCTGGCCGGCCGGGCCAGGGAGATGGCGTGCTCGATCTCGGCGAGCCCGGCGACGTGACTGACCACTTTGCGCGTCTCGAACACCTCGGCGGCGCCCCCGGTCAGGGTCAGGTTGACCGTGAGGTCCGAGGTGTGCCACGGCCCGTCCTGGCTGATCGCCGAAACCCCGCCGAACGGCACCGGCGCCCCGTACGCGGCTTCGGCGAGCAGGTAGATGACGTCGTCGGCGCGACGCTGCATGGTACGCACGTTGCGGTCGGCTCCCGAGCCCAGCAGTTCCAGCCGCTGGGTGTAGCGCTCGTGCGCACCGGTGCCGAAACCCAGCACGATCCGCGCCGTTTCCCGCTGCGCACCGGGCAGTTTTTCGATCAACCGGCGAAGCGTGTCGACAACCTTGCCGCGAACCGTTCCGGCGTTGTCCTCTTCGCGAACCCCACACACTTCACGAAGCCGTTCACCGGCGATTGCGGGCAGGTTCTTCGCTTGGATGCCCAGCCCCTTGCGAAGCTGTTTCAGCTCCACTGAGAGAGCGTTGATCTTCGCGTCGGCCGCCTCCTGAGCCAAGCCGCCCACCTCCGTCTTGGTCGTTGCCAGGGGAGTCTACTCAACATCGCCGCCCACCCACGACAGCTGCCGACTGTTTCCCCCTGTTTCCGGATCCGGGAAACCGCGCAGGCAGCGAGGGTGGTACGCGTTTTCCATTGAGTGGCAACAGGAAACGTCTGTTCAGCCCGAATTCGCCAGGTCACGCTTGGTTCGTCGAAATCCTTCGGCAACCAAGGAACCCGCCGAACGGAAACGGCGGCGGGGTGATCGGGAAAGGATGGATGCGATGCACACGCACCTCATCATCGTGCTCGGCCAGCTCGTGTCCCTGCTGGGCTGACCAGGAGCAGGCCGGCGGGCCCGGGCCGCCGGCCTTCCCACCGCCCACCGAATACAGGATGATCGACCCATGCCGGACTTTGGAGCGGAATTGAAGCGTCGCCGAGCGTCGGCCGGCATGTCACTGACGGGCCTCGCCGCGTCAGTCCATTTCACGAAGGGCTACCTGAGCAAGGTCGAGAACGGCAAGGTCCGGGTGAACCGGGAGCTCGCCAAGGCCTGCGACCAGGCCCTGAACGCGGGCGGGGAACTGCTCGCACTGGTCACGGAATCCGCATTCCCCGCGCGCCGCAACGCCGGCGGCATCGCCGGGCTGCCCGACAGCGGCCGGTACTTCGTCGGCCGGGAAACCGAACTCGAAGCGCTTTCCGCGCTGCTCCTCGGCCCGGACGACGCCCGCGTCGGGGTGGTGCACGGGATGGCGGGCGCCGGCAAGACGGCGCTGGCCGTCGCCGCCGCCCGGCAAGTCGCGGGTTCCTTCCCCGACGGCTGCCTGTTCTTCGACCTCCGGGGCCACACCCCCGGCGCCGCCGAGCTTTCGCCCGGCGAGGCCCTGCAGCGGCTGCTGCGGCTGCTGGACGTCCCGGCCGGCCAGCTCCCCGCCGACGAGGACGGCCTGGCCAACCTGGCCCGCGACCAGCTCCGCGGCCGCCGGATGATCCTCGTGCTGGACAACGTGCGGTCCGCCGAACAGATCCGCGCCATCGCCGGCGGCGAGACCTCGTCCCGGATCCTGGTGACCAGCCGGGGCCGGCTGCCGGCCCTCGACGACGCCTGGCACTTCCCGGTCGGGGTGCTGCCGCTCGACGACGCCGTGCGCCTGCTCCGGTCCGTCGCCGGGAAAGACGCGCCGGACGACGACGCCGTGGCGACCGAGATCGTCCGGTACTGCGGGCAGCTGCCGCTGGCCGTGCGCATCGTGGCCGCCCGGTTCATCGCCGGCGGCTGGACCGCGGCGCGACTGCGTGACCGGCTGGCCGACGAGACCACCCGCCTCGGCGCGCTGGAGGACGGCGAGCGAAGCGTCGCCACGGCGTTCGCCGTCTCGTACGAAGCGCTGCCGCCCGACCAGCAGCGGCTGCTGGGCCTGCTCGCCCTGCACCCCGCGGCCGCCGCGGAAACCGGCGCGGTCGAGGCCCTGGCCGGCCTCGCCCCCGGTGAAGCGGACCGGCTGGTGGACCGCCTGCACGACGCGCACCTGGTCGTGCGGGACGAACGCGGCTACGTCGAGCTCCACGACCTGATGCGCACGTTCGCGGCGAAGCACGCTCTGCCCCAAGTCGGGCCGGCGGACCAGGAAATCGCCGTCCGGCGGCTCGTCGACCACCTCGTGGCGATGACGCTGGCGGCCGACGAACTCGCCGAACCAGACCGGTTCCGCCCGGCCACCGGCCTGTCCGTCCCGTCAGGTCGGCCGTTTTCGGACGCGGCCGGGGCGCTCACCTGGCTGGGCGCCCAGTGGCCGGCGCTCGCCGACGTCGTCGGCATCGCGGCGCGGCACGGGCTGCACGACCGTTGCTGGCAGCTGGCGTTCGTGCTCCGGGCGTTCTTCTTCCGCGAGAAGCTGTTCGAACCCTGGATCCGCACGCACGAGCACGCGCTCGACGCGGCGCGCGCGGCCGGCGACCCGAGCGCGACGGGCATGATCCTCAACAACCTCGGCATGGCGTACCTGGAGTCGGGCCGCGTCGCCGAAGCCGTCGCCTTCCACCAGCAGGCCCAGGAGCAGTTCGCGCTGGCCAACGACGACCGCGGCGCGATCGACGCGCTGTCCAGCCTGGCGTGGGCGCGCCTGTACCGCGACGAAGCCGAGGCGGCCTTGACCGACCTGACGACGGTGCTGGCCGTCTACCGCCGGACCGGGCGCACCCGGAACGCGATGATCGCGCTGCGCGGGATCGCCCTCGCGTCGGCGGCCCTCGGCCGGTTCCCCGACGCGCTGGCCGCCGCCCGGGAGGCGACCGGGCTCGCCCAGCTGCCGGTCGACCGCGCGATGTCGGCCGGCTGCGAGGCCTGGGTGCACTTCCGCGCCGGCGAGCTGGACGACGCCGAGCGCTGCTACCACCACGCGGCCGAGGTGGCCGACGACGCGGACAGCGAGTACGAGCGGGCACGGGCGTTGACGGGCCTGGGCAACACGGCAGCCAAGCGCGGCGACCGGGCAACGGCGCAACGCTGGTGGGCGGAGGCGGCCGCGTACCGGGTCACGCTCAACCCCGCCGTCCTCGGCGAGGCCGGCTACCGGAACGGCCCGGCGTTCGCGGAGTGATCCACCGCCCGAAACAGGCCAAAAACCGGACAATTATCGGCCACGCCGTCTCGGGTGGTAGCGAAGGGTCCTCGGGTGGCGATCAACGCCGGAAACCCAATCCGTGGTGAGGGCGCCGTCATGACAACGCACTGAGTTCCGCAGACCCGATGCCCCGGCCGTCCGCCGGGGTTTCCCGGGTTTCCTGGCCGGAAGCTGTTTCCGGCAACGGGAAACGCCTTGTCGGACCGCGTCTCCTGGCACATCATTGAATCAGTCCGCAATTCCGCGAAACACCGCGGAATCACTTCCCCGGCCACCGGGAAAATCGCCAGGAGCCTGCCATGATGGTCGTCTGTTCCGTTTCCGCCCTCGTCCGCACGGCCCTGTTCATCGTCGCGCTTGCGCTGGTCGCCGGGCTGGCGCTGGCCGGGCCGTCCGAGTCCGCCACCACGCCCGGCTCCGGCTCCGGCCCGGCGGTGTCCACTTCCGAACCCGTCACGCACTGAGCGCGCGCCGGACTCCGCGTGAGTGAACGACAGGACCTGCGGCACCATCAGGCCGCCCACCGGCGAGGTTCAGCCTTCGAGGACCTCCCGCAGTTTCCGGGCGAAGGCTTCGGGCTCGCCGGCGTAGCCGTGCTCGCCGCCGAGGAAGCCGCCGTGGTGGCTCGGGAAGACGGTTGCCTCCTGGCCGAGCAGCGCGGCGGTGGCGATCGCCGCGCGGCCGGTGAAGACGGCACGGGACTCCACGCCGACGGCGACGATGATCCTCGTCGGCGCCGCCGCCAGCGCGTCGACGTCGAGCCGGTAGTCGGTGACGGCCAAGGAACCGCTCAGCAGCGGGTCGTCGCGGCGGCCGTCGTCCTCGGCGGGCAAGCCGACCTGGGCCGGGTCGGCCGGCGGGAGCGCGAAGTAGGCGTCGGTGAATTCGCCGGGCCACGACCCCATCGCGAAGAACGCCGCCATCCCGGCCCCGAACCCCTTGGCCTGGTAAGCGTCCCGCATGGCTTGGGTGGCGCGCTCGGCCGCGGCGGCGTCCGGCAGCGGCCGGATGAGCGGCGGCTCGTGGGCGACGAGCGTGCCGACGTCGCCGGGGTGGGCCGTGACCAGCGCGAGCGCGGCGACCGCGCCGCCGCTGCTGCCGAACACGTCGACCGCGCCCACCCCGAGCGCCTGGATCACCGCGTGCAGGTCCTCCGCCTGGAGGGCGGGTACGTGGTCGGCGCGCCCGTCCTTGCGGACGCTGCGGCCGAGCCCGCGCGGGTCGTAGGTGACGACGGTGCGGTCCGGGAAGTGCGACGCCAGGGTGCCGAAGCCCTCGGCGGTCATCGGCTGCCCCACCAGGAGCAGCGGTGGCCGCGGGCTTTCGGCGGGCAACGGGCCGTGGACGTCGTAGACGATGCCGGCTTCCGGCGTTTCGAGCGTGTGCGTGGTGGTCATGGTTTCCTCCCCGGTTCGGGCCTCTTCGAGGAGGCTAGACCGGGGGTCCGACAGTTTCCGCCGTTCGGAGACCCGCCCGGGAGTCGAACCCGGTACCGGCGGCTTTGCAGGCCGCCTCATGACCGTCATGACACGGGTCGGTGGTGCCGTCGCGCGCCGTGGTGTCGATCCACGTTCGCCGGGCTCATGAGGCCCCGCCGGTTGCCGAACCGCGCGCGTGAGTGGCCGACCGGACTCGCACCGGCTTCGCCCGGGGCCACAGCCCGGGGCCTCGTCTCCTTCGGCATCGGCCACGGTGGAAGACGTGGGTGTCGAACCCACCGAGGCGATCGTGCAAGGATCGCCCGCGCTCCGGCGCGTCTCCCCGGTAGCGCGTCCGGGAGTCGAACCCGGGTCTCCCGGGTGAAAACCGGGGATCCGTACCGCTGGACCAACGCGCCGCCGGAGCCGGCGCGCCCCCCTCGGCGCGTCGGCTGGTGCCCTCGGCAGGAGTCGAACCTGCGACCTGCGGCTTCGGAAGCCGCTGCTCTGTCCACTGAGCTACGGGGGCGCACCCGCGTCGCCCGCACTGTTGCGGCCGAGACGAGCGCAGGGAAAAAGGCACCGGCGGAAGGAGTCGAACCCTCGGGCCGCGGTTTTGGAGACCACGCCGCTTCCGAAGCACGCCGATAACGGAATTGCGAGCACAGAAAAGAAGAAAGCCGCCCGGATCGGTTTCCCGAAGGGCGGCTCCCGTGCCATGACGAGCACTCAGGTCATGGCGGAGAGCCGGGAAGGTGGTGCCACCGCAGGCAGCAGGCCATCGACGCACACACGGCGGCTTCGGCGGTGTGCCGCGCCTCCCGCGTTCCCGTGCGCATCATGATCACTCCCGTGGTTTTGTGTGACACCATCATCGCGCAGCCGCCGGGGCCGGGTCAACGCATTTGTCCCCACAATTCGAACGACCGGCCGGACAGGCCCGGCGGCGGCACGCGGGCGGCGAATTCCGACGCGAAGGCCCCCTGGGCGGACCTGCTCGGCCACGGCGGTTGAGGCCCCCGGCCTCGAGAGACCGGATCGTTACTCAACTCCGGCGCCGCTCGCACGTCTGATGGATCGTGAGAGTGATCCGCATCGCCGGCCTTGGCCTGGCGGCCCTCCTGCTGGCCGCCTGCAGTGGACAGACCGAGACCGCCGGGACCGCGCAAGCAGTCGGCGTGGCCGGCGCCACCGGAACCGCGTCGCCCCCCGGGCTACCCGCCGCGAAGGTGGCCTTCGAGGGCGGGGACCAGCTGAGTCCCAAGGACCCGATCGTCGTCAAGGCGTCGGGTGGCACCCTGCAGGCCGTCACCGTCACGAACCCGCAGACCGGGAACGCCGTCAAGGGCGACCTCTCGCCGGACAAGCTGACCTGGACCAGCCAGGACCACCTCCGGTACGGGGCCACCTACCAGGTCGTCGCCACCGCCGTGAACCAGGCCGGCGCCCCGACCGAGCAGCGCGGGGAGGTGCACACCATCAAGCCGGCCGCGGTCGCCACGCCCGCGCTCTTCCAGGGGGCCTCGGGCGACTTCGGCGTCGGCCTCGTCATCGGGCTGAAGTTCGACCACGACATCGCCGACAAGGCCACCGTCGAGAAGTCCTTGAAGGTGACGTCGTCGCCCGCCCAGGACGGCGGCTGGTACTGGGTCGGCAAGCGCGAGGTGCACTACCGGCCGAAGGACTACTGGAAGGCCGGCTCGACCGTGAAGCTCGAGACGACGAGCTTCGGCACCCCGATCGGGGGCGGCGCGTACGGCGGCCAGGACGTCTCGGCCACCTACAAGGTGCACGACTCGTGGGTCGCCAAGGCGGACGGCAAGACGCACCAGATCAAGGCGTTCCACAACGGTCAGCTGGTGAAGACCGCGCCGATCAGCATGGGCAAGACGGCCGACACCCCACCGCGCGGCGCGACGCCGACCTTCAACGGCACGCACACCGTGCTGGGGAAGGAGGACCACAAGATCATGGACTCCTGCAGCTACGGCGTGTGCGAAGGCGACCCCGGCTACTACAAGGCCCCGGAGAACTGGAACGTCCGGATCTCCAACGACGGCGAGTACCTGCACGAGAACCTGAAGACGGTGGGCGTGCAGGGCAGCGACAACGTCTCCAACGGCTGCCTCAACATGAACACCGAGAACGCCAAGTGGTTCTTCGACACGTTCAACGTCGGCGACGTGGTCGAGGTGACCAACTCGGGCGGCCCGCAACTGGCGATCAACAACGGCCACGGCGACTGGGCCATCAGCTGGACCGCCTGGCAGGCGGGCAGCGCCCTCGGCTGATCCACGCCTTCTCCGAGGCGGGCGGGCTGCGGCCTGCCCGCCTCGCGTGTTCTCCGGAGCTGGGCCTCGCCGTCGTCAGGCGCCGCCTTGCCCTCGTTTGAACCAGTCGCGCACGCGTTGCCGCAGGACCGGAACAGCACGTACGGCGTACGCGAACTTGCTCGACCGGCGGGTGTGCCATTCATGGAACGGTGACGGGAACTTCAACAGGAACAGGTAGAAGCCCAGTGTGCGGATCCGTCTGGGCTCTTTACCGCTTGTCGGCCGCATCTTCCACCGCCGGCCAACGCTGTCCGTGACGTAGACAGCTCTGATTATCAGGCGGCCCCGCGGGCTCAGCACATGCGCATTCGCCGGTTTGCCGTCGTCGAGGACCGTCCCCACGTCACGTACTATGTCGACGGTCTCGCCCGGGAGAACCGTTCCACGACCGCCGATCGACTTGAACCTCTCAGGGGGCTCGAGGATCTTCCACTGATCTTCACCGACTTTTTCTCGCCAGGAATACTCGGCAATGTACTCGATCGCGGCTATCTCGACCGGCAGGTCACTTGAGTTCTTCGCGGTGACGTGAGGCGTTATCACGAATTGCGGTTCACCGGCGGTATCGAGTTCATCCGTACTGTCATCGCGAAGATCGCGGATGCTCCCCTTGATGGAGACCGCACCCCAGACTCCCACGCTCTCCACTTGACCGCGGATGCGATGCCGCCGGTCCCTGACGATGATCCACAGCGCCAGAACGAGCGAGACCCCGGAGAACCACGATGGCACGTTTCCCAGTTGCCACGTGCTGACCCAGTCCCAGAAGTTCACCGAAATCCTGTCCACGACCGGAACGGGCACGAAACTCGATCAGGAGCCTCCCCCGACGACGGAGACCCCTGATCGGAGCGGAGCCGGCAAGGGGGCTCGAACCCCTGACCTTCTGTTTACAAGACAGATGCTCTACCAGCTGAGCTATACCGGCCTGGCGCCACGACGCCGCGCCCAGTGTACCGAGCCGCCCGGCTTGATCCGCTCGGGAGGCATGCCTGCCTGGTCCAGGCCACTATGGAGGGACGTGGTGAAGGCCACTCCATGATCCGTGCAACGGCCGGCGGGTGGTCGTCGATGGTCCGGGAGAACGAGCGAGGAGGTGGATGGATCATGAAGATCAACGAGCGCACCAACGGGGGCCGGGCGACCAGATGGCCGTTGCTGGAACCTCCCGCGCAACGACCGCGGGTCCACCGCCCCACCCTGCTCAAACAGCGGCCGTGGCACGTTCTCGAGGCGCCGACCGGGGAGTTTCCCGCCGTTGATGCCGAAGAGGCCATGGGGCCTCAGCTGCCCGATGACGCCACCGTCAACTTCGTGCTCGACCTCTCCCTGCGCATCGGTGAGGTCCAGATGGCCAGCGGCGCCGGCGCGTCCGACGTCACCGCGACCATCATCGCCATCGCCGGGGCGCTCGGGCTGCCGCACTGCGAGGTCGACGTCATCTTCACGTCGATCACCGTCACCTGCCACCGCGGCACCGACCTGACGCCGATCACCGCGCTGCGGGTCGTGCGGAGCCGGAGCCTCGACTACACGCGGCTGACCGAGACCGAGAAGCTCGTCCGCCGGATCGTCCGGGGGCACATGGGGGCCGAGCAGGCGCAGACCGAGCTCGAACGGATCACCTCCGCGCCGCACCCGTACCCGCGCTGGGTCGCCACGCTGTCCTGGGGCGGGGTCGCCGCGTTCGTCACCATCCTGCTCGGCGGCGGCTTCGACATCGCGCTCGTCGCCTTCGTCATCAGCGGCGTCATCGACCGGGTCGGGCGGGTCGTCAACCGCTACGGGCTGCCGTTCTTCTTCCAGCAGGTGATCGGCGGCCTGATCGCCACCCTGTCGGCCATGGCCATCGTCAGCAGCAACATCCTGACCACCGACAAGCCGACGCTGGTCGTCGCGGCCGCAGTCACCGTGCTGCTGTCCGGGCTGTCCACCGTCTCGGCGGTGCAGGACGCCATCACCGGCTACAACGTCACCGCCGCCGGCCGCACCATGGAGACCGCGCTGATGTCGGCCGGCCTGATCGCCGGGGTCGTGCTCGCCCTGCGGATCGCCGTCATGCTCGGCCTGCCGCGCACCCCGCTGCCCGAGGTGACCGGGTCGACGCCGCAGCAGCTGCCGCTCGTCGTGCTCGGCGGGGCCGGCGCCGCCGCCTGCTTCGCCCTCGCGAGCTACTCGAAGATGCGCGCCATGCTGGTCGCCGCAGCCGCCGGGGGCATCGGCGCCGTCGTCTACGGCGGCCTCACGCTGGCCGAGCTGGATGGCGTCAGCTCGTCCGCGGTGGCCGCCACGCTGGTCGGTTTCTGCGGTGGCGTGCTCGCGCGGCGGCTCGGCGTTACTCCACTGGTCGTAGCCGTGTCCGGGATCACTCCCCTGCTTCCGGGCCTGTCGACCTACCGTGGTCTGTACCAAATCGGGGTCGAGCCGAGCGGGAACATCTCGACGCTCATGACGGCCGTCGCAATCGGGCTTGCGCTGGCAGCGGGCGTGGTACTCGGGGAATGGCTGGCCCAGCCGGTGCGCACCGGCCTGGGCCGGCTGGAGCGCCGGTTCGCCGGACCACGCATGGCCGGTCCGCTCGAACCGACCGAACGGAGCTTGGAGTAACACCGCGGTCACCGAATGTTCATCGCTCACGCGATAGGGTTTCACCCTGGGGCCGCGACCCAGAACGCGAGGAGCAGGGACGTGACGGAGAACGGGAACCAGGCCGATTTCGTCGTGGTGGCGAACCGGCTGCCGGTCGACCTCGAACGCACGACGGACGGCGAGCGCCGCTGGACGGCCAGCCCGGGCGGGCTCGTCTCCGCCCTGGAGCCGTTCCTGCGCTCGCGCAAGGGCGCCTGGGTGGGCTGGCCGGGCATCCCCGACGTCGACGTCGAGGAGTTCGACGACGACGGGTTGGTGCTGCACCCCGTTTCGTTGAGCGCCGACGAGGTGCGCGACTACTACGAAGGTTTCTCCAACGCGACGCTCTGGCCGCTCTACCACGACGTCGTCGAGCGCCCGGTGTTCGACCGCGCGTGGTGGAACAGCTACGTCAAGGTGAACCGCCGGTTCGCCCAGGCCAGCGCCGACGTCGCCGCCCAGGGCGCGACGGTGTGGATCCAGGACTACCAGCTCCAGCTCGTCCCGGCGATGCTGCGCGAGTTGAGACCGGACCTGCGCATCGGCTTCTTCCTGCACATCCCGTTCCCGCCGGTCGAGCTGTTCATGCAGATGCCGTGGCGCGCGGCGATCATCCGCGGCCTCACCGGCGCCGACCTGGTCGGCTTCCACCGGCCCGGCGGGGCGCAGAACTTCCTGTGGCTGTGCCGCCAGCTGATCGGCCTCGAGTCGACGCGCGGCGCGGTCGGCGTCCGGTCGCGGCCGGGCACCATGCAGGTCGGCGACCGGACGGTCCGGGTCGGCGCCTTCCCCATTTCGATCGACGCCGCCGGGCTGGACAGCCTGGCCCGCACGAAGGGCGTCCAGGAGCGGGCCGCCCAGCTGCGGCGCGACCTCGGCAACCCCAAGACGGTCCTGCTCGGCGTCGACCGGCTCGACTACACCAAGGGCATCGACCTGCGGCTGCAGGCGCTGCACGAGCTGCTGCACGAGGGCCGGCTGCAGCCGGACGACGTCACCTTCGTCCAGCTCGCCACGCCCAGCCGCGAGCGCGTCGAGCACTACCAGCGCATGCGCGGCGAGATCGAGCAGATGGTCGGCCGGATCAACGGCGAATTCGCCCGCGTCGGCCACCCGGTCGTGCACTACCTGCACCAGTCCGTGGACCGCACGGAACTGGCCGGTTTCTTCTCCGCTGCCGATGTCATGGTGGTGACGCCGCTGCGCGACGGCATGAACCTGGTCTGCAAGGAGTACGTCGCCGCCCGGCACGACCTGGGCGGTGCGCTGGTGCTTTCCGAGTTCGCGGGTGCCGCCGCGGAGCTCTCTAGCGCATTCCTCGTGAACCCCCACGACCTGGACGGGGTGAAGGACGCACTAGTGGCTGCCATTACCCTCGACCCGGCAGAGGGCCGTCGCCGGATGCGCGCCATGCGTCGCCAGGTCCTCACGCACGATGTCGATCGTTGGGCGCGCTCATTCCTACAGGCGTTGGGTGCCGAAGCGGTCGACTGACCGAACGACCACGCACGAGCTCCTGAGGAGGAGTGTTGACTGCCGAGGCCCTGCCCGCCGAGCTGCGGCGTGCGATCGTCCAGATCGCCCGCACGCCGCGCCTGCTGGTCGCTTGCGACTATGACGGCACGCTGGCACCCATCACCCTCAACCCCGACGAGGCACGCCCGCTGCCCGAGTCCGTCGGGGCCCTCAGATCGCTCGCCGGTCTGCACGAGACCACCACGGCGGTCATCTCCGGCCGTGCGCTGCGGGACCTGGCCACGCTCTCGCGGCTGCCGTCCGAGGTGAACCTCGTCGGCAGCCACGGCTCGGAGTTCGACATCGGCTTCATCCACGCGCTCGACGAGAAGGCGCGTGAACTGCACCGGCGGCTGGAGTCGGAGCTCGAACAACTCGTACTGGACGTCCCGGGCGTGTCGCTCGAGGTCAAGCCGGCCAGCATCGCGGTGCACGTGCGCCGCGCCGAGCACGAGGCCGGCCGCCGCGTGCTCGCGGCCGTCCACTCGGGACCGTCCACCTGGGAAGGCGTGTCGACCACCGACGGCAAGGAGGTGGTCGAGCTGGCGGTCGTCCAAACGGACAAAGGCCGCGCACTGGACATCCTCCGCCACCAGGTCGGCGCCACGGCCGCGATCTTCCTCGGCGACGACGTCACCGACGAGAAGGCCTTCGCCCGGCTGTCCGGCCCGGACCTGGGCATCAAGGTCGGCGACGGCGAGACGCTCGCCGCGTTCCGCGTGCCCGACACCGTCGACGTCGCCCTGGTGCTCGGCTTCCTCCTGGAGGAACGCCGCAACTGGCTGTACGGCGAGTCGGCCCCGCCGATCGAGCGGCTGTCGATGCTGGCCAACGAGCGCTCGGTCGCGCTGCTCACCCCGGACGCCAAGCTGACCTGGCTGTGCCACCCCGGCCCGGACGCGCCGGCGGTGTTCGCCGACCTGCTCGGCGGCGAGGGCGCCGGCCACTTCTCCATCAAGCCGCACCGCAACGGCCTCCCGCTCGGCCAGCGCTACCTGCCGAACACGATGACGGTCGAGACGCGCTGGTCGCGCCTGCTCGTCACCGACTACCTCGAGCCGGAGAGCGCGCCGCACCGGACGGACCTGGTGCGCGTGATCTCCGGGGAGGCGGCGGCGGACGTCAAGTTCGCGCCGCGGCCCGAGTTCGGCGGCGTGCCGGTGAAGCTGGAGATCACCGACGGCGGCGTGCGCGTGCTCGGCACGTCGGAGCCGTTCGTGCTGTACTCGCCCGGCGTCGAGTGGACCATCACCTCCGACGGCCTGCACGACACCGCGACCGCGCTCGTGCAGCCGACGCCGACCCGGCCGGTCGTGCTCGAACTGCGCTGCGGCACCACGGACCTCGGCGCCCACGAACTGTCCGAAGTGGAACGCCGGGACCGCGCGGGCCGCTACTGGAGCGAGTGGACGTCGAAGCTGCAGCTCCCGGCGGTGCAGACCGACCTGGTGCTGCGCTCGGCGCTGACGCTGCGCGGCCTGGTCAACACCGACACCGGCGGCGTGCTCGCCGCGGCGACGTCGTCGCTGCCGGAGGAGATCGGCGGCGTCCGCAACTGGGACTACCGCTACTGCTGGATCCGCGACGCCGCGATGACCGTGCGGGAGCTCGTGCACCTGGGCTCGATCGAGGAGGCCGAGGGCTACCTGCGGTGGCTGCACGGCGTGCTCGCCACGCTGGCCGGCCCGGAGCGGCTGCACCCGCTGTACACCCTCGCGGGCAGCGTCATCGGCGCCGAAGCGGTGATCGAGTCGCTGCCCGGTTACGCCGGTTCGCGCCCGGTTCGCGTCGGCAACCTGGCGAACCACCAGGTGCAGCTGGACGTCTTCGGCCCGGTCGTCGAGCTGGTGCAGACGCTGGCCTCGGCGCGCGGCGAGCTGCGCGACGAGGACTGGCAGATGGTGCGCGCGATGACGGAAGCCGTGACGCGGCGCTGGAACGAGCCGGACCACGGGATCTGGGAGGAGCGGCACGTGCCGCGCCACCGGGTCTACTCGCGGGTCATGTGCTGGGTGACGATCGACCGCGCGATCAAGCTCGGCGAGCAGTACGGCCGGGAGATCCCGGGCAACTGGCACGGGCTGCGCGAGGAGATCAAGCACGACGTCCTCACGCACGGCTGGAACGACGAGGTCCAGGCGTTCACCACGGCCTACGACGGCACGGACCTCGACGCGGCGTCGCTGTTCGTCGGGCTCACCGGGCTGATCGACCCGGCCGACGAGCGCTTCCAGCAGACGGTGACGGCGATCGAGGCGGAGCTGCGCAGCGGGTCCACTGTGTACCGTTACCGCCGCGACGACGGCCTGCCCGGCGGCGAAGGTGGCTTCCACATCTGCGCGGCCTGGCTGATCGAGGCGTACCTGCTCACCGGGCGGCGCACGGAGGCGCAGGAGCTGTTCGACCAGATCGTCGCGGCGGCCGGCCCGACCGGCCTGCTGCCGGAGCAGTACGACCCGATCGCGGAACGCTCGCTGGGCAACCACCCGCAGGCGTATTCGCACATCGGGCTGATCCGGTGCGCCAACTTGCTGGCGGCCAGTTAGCCCTTTCGGTCCGAAAGTCCGTGAAGGCCACGTTGAGGGACGCCGAGTCCCTTAATGTGGCCTTCACGCACTTTCGGAGGTGAGACGGGTGCAGGGGACTTTCGGACAGGTCGAGTTCGTGCCGCTGCCCCCGCGGTTCGCCGACCGCGTGCGCTGGGGTTCGGTGGTCGTCGGCTGCACCATGATCGCCGGGATGGTGCTGCTGTTCGGGCTGACGACGTACCTGCAGGGCATCGTGCACGGCCACGCGTTCCCGGACACGCTGCTGGGCAAGGCCGCGGCGGTGCTGCCGCCGCTGGGCGTGCTGGCGATCGCGGTCCTGGTCCTGACGTGCCGCCGCTGCCTCCGCGGCGACTACCTGGTGGTGGCCAGCGCGGCGTCGGCGCGCAGCGCCCTGCTGTTCGCGTACCTGTTGACGCTGCTGCTGATCCTCGGGTCCTTCGCGGTGCCGATCGTGTTCCGGGTGTGGCACGACACCCCGCACCTGCAGGCGCCGGACCTGCTCACGACGTTCTCGACACTGGCGTTCGCCACGATGGGCTTCCTGGCCGGGATGGTGTACGTGCGGCCGTCCGTGCAGACGCTCAGGAAGTACAGCGACCACCCGATCTGGTGAGTCCACTTTAGACGCTTCTCGCCGGGGCACCGGTCCGCGCCAAGATGCACAGATTTCTTTGCACAATATTCTCTGCACAGCTACAGTGGCCTCATGACCAGCGCTCCACCACCGGAAGAGCTCGACCCGGACGCCCTCAAAGCCGTCACGCACCCGTTGCGCCGCCGGATTCTCGGCGTCCTGGCGAACGGGCCGGCCACGGCCACGAAGCTCGCCAAGACCCTCGGCGAGAACACCGGCGCGACCAGCTACCACCTGCGGGAGCTGGCGCGGTTCGGGTTCGTCGAGGACGCCCCGGAGCTCGCGCGGGGCAAGGAACGGTGGTGGCGGACGCGGCCGCGGGACATCCGGTGGCCGCGCCGCAGTGAGCAGAGCGCCGAGTCCCGGGTGCTGTTCGACGACATGAACCGCCAGGGGTTCGAGGACGACCTCGAAAAGCTCAACCGGTTCGCGGAACACCGCGACGGGCTGCCCGGCGACTGGCCGGACGCGCTGCTCTACGCGCGCGGCGGCACCTGGCTCACCGCCGAGGAGCTCAAGCAGTTCTGGGACGACTACATGGAGCTGTTCCGCCGGTACTGGCGGGCGGAGGACGACCGGTCACCGGAAGCGCGGCGCGTGCTCGTGCGCTGGCTCGCCTTCCCGGATCCGGGGGAATGACATGACACCAGGGGGTTTTCCATGCGAAGAGGGGTTCTACCGGCCGGGGTGATCCTGGCGGTCACGGCGTTGGCGCCACCGGCGTCGGCGGCGGACGGCGAAGTGACGTTCACGAACGGCGGCGTGACCTTGCACGGCACCGTCGTCGCACCACCCGGCGGCACGAAACTGCCGGGCCTGGTGATGGTCCACGGCTCGGGGGCGCACAGCCGGGAGGACTACCGCGATCAGGCGGAAGTCTTTGCGCGGCAAGGCATCGCGACCCTCATCTACGACAAGCGCACCGAAGGCTACTCGCAGTTCGAACGCTCGTACTCGACGCTGGCGGACGACGCCCTGGCCGCGGTCGAGGCGTTGCGGAAACGGCCGGAGGTCGACCCGGCGCGGGTCGGCGTCTGGGGGTTGAGCGAAGGCGGCTGGGTGGCGCCGCTGGCGGCTTCCCGGTCCGCGGACGTCGCCTTCGTCGTGACGGTGGGGGCGAACGGCGTCAAACCGGCGCAGCAGCAGGCGTGGGCGGTCGAGAACCAGCTGCGGCGCCTGGGGATGGACGGATCGCTGGTGCGGATGGCGTCGTCGACGATGCTGCGCCAGCTCGTCGGCGGCGGTGTGTTCCCGGAGGCCTACTACGACCCCGTACCGGTGCTGAAGAGCCTGCGCCAGCCGGTGCTGGGGTTGTGGGGCGCGAAGGACGTCCTGACGCCGCCGGGCGAGGCGGTCCGGATCTTCGGGGAGACTGTCGCGCGCCACACGCTGCGGGTCTTCCCCGACGCCCAGCACCAGCTGCGGCGGACCACGGACGGCTTCGACAAGCTGCCCGGCTACGCACCCGGCTACCTCGAGCTCGTGGGCAGCTGGGTGAACCACCCGCCGGCCGCGTCCAGTGCCGACGCACCGCCGGCCCAGGACCGGCCGAGCGTCGAGATCACACCGTTGCGCTGGTACGAGGCGACCTGGCTGCAGCTGGCCGTGGTGGCCCTGCTGCTGCTGGCGTTCGCCTGGTACCCGCTGTTCCGGCGCGGCCCGGCGGCACGTCCGGCACGCTGGCTCTCGGCGACCGGCCTGCTCGCCGTGCTCGGCTTCCTCGGCCTCGACGTGCTGATCCAGCTGACCATGGGCCGGTCGCTGGGCCCGGTGGTCCTGGGCCGCCCGCTGCCGTGGCTGGCGCTGCAGCTGCTCTCCGTGGGCGTGGTGGCCGCGACGATCGGCACGGCGGTCGGGTGGTGGCGCCGTCGGTCGCTGCGGCTCGGCGTCGTGCTCGCGGGCGGTGTCCTGTTCGTCCCCTGGGCGCTGTACTGGGGGCTGGTGAACGTCTGACGTACGTTCGCCGTGAACGCTCGTGAAGGCTGCGGGCAACTGGGGGCATGCAGGTGATCCACGAAGGATCGGAGCTCGGGGGGCACGACCGCCCGGACCTGGGCGGACCCGAGCCCGGGCCGGCGTTCGGCCGGCTCTTCGACGCCCATGCCGCCCAGTTGCGCCGCTACCTCGCCCGTCGGGTCGGCATCGAACCGGCGAACGACCTCGTGGCCGAGACGTTCCTGGTCGCGTTGCGGCGCCGGGAGACCTACCGGCCGGAGCTGGGCACCGCGCGGTCGTGGCTCTACGGCATCGCCACCAACCTGCTGCGCCACCACGTGCGGTCGGAACTGCGCGGGCTGCAGGCCACGGCCCGGCTGGCGCGGAGCGGCGACACCAGCCACGCGGCGCACGACGGCCGGGTCGCCGAGCAGGTCGACGCCGAGGTGCGGGCCGCCCGGCTGGCCGGCGCGCTGGCCCGGCTCAGCCCGGCCGACCGCGACACGCTGCTGCTGGTGTCGTGGGCCGGGCTGGAACCGGCCGAGGTCGCCGAGGCCCTCGGCATCCCGCCGGGTACCGTCCGGTCCCGGTTGCACCGGATCAGGCGCTGGCTCAGGACGAACGCCCCGGCCCAAGAGGAGGTGCCGGACCATGCGTGAAGACAACGTCCGGAAGATCTGGTCCGAAGCCGAACTCGACGCGGCCCTCGAGGACCTGCACGCCGACGTCGGCGACGACGACGGGCTCGCCTTCGCCCGCGCGTCCCTGCTCTCGGCGGCCGGCGTCGAGGAGGCCCCGCCCGCCGGGCCGCGCCGGTCCGGGGCGTGGCGGTGGCTCGCCGTGGCCGCGGCCGTCGTGACCCTGGTCGGCGGGCTCGGCGTCGCCGCGACGGTGTGGACGCCGGACGCGCCGGAACCGGCCCGGCCGGCCGTGGCGCTCGCCGACCTCGACCGCCCGCTCGCGCCCGGCGAGTTCCACTACACGGAGATGCGCGACTGGACGACGTACACCGTGCCGGGGTTCATGGCCAAGGTCCAGCGGCGGGTCGAGCTCTGGATCCCGGCCGACCCCGGCGGGGTGTGGCACCGGCGCACGACGCTGGTCGTCGACCCGCGCCGGTCCGACGGCGGGACCGGCACCCCGCTCCCCGTGCCGCTCGACGAGCACGGCCCGGGCGGCGTGTTCCCCGGGCAGCACAACCTGGTCTGGCTGACCCCCGACGCGGCGTTCGTCGCCTCGCTCGTCCCCGACCGGCAACAGCTGGCCCAGCGGCTCGCCTCGGACACCCTCGACGTGAACGCCCCGGGGAAGGGCCGGCCGCACTCCGTCACGGAGATGCTGGGCATGGTCCGGAGCGTGCTGGAGACCGGCCTGGCGCGGCGTGACGTCCGGTTCGCGCTGCTCGACGCCTTGGCGAGCATCCCGGGCATCTACGTGGCACCCCACCAGACCACGCCGGACCAGCAGCCCACCACCGTCTACGTGGCCAAGGACACCGGCCAGCGGCTGTTCGTCGACCCGGCCACGGCCCGTCTGCTGGCCGCGGACACCGCGCCGACCCCGGTCATCATCCGCACCAAGGGGATACCGCTGACCACGCCCCTGCCGCCGCCGAGCTCCGTGAGCGTCCCGAACACGACCACGACGCAGTTCCCGGTCGCCCCGCAGCGGCCCGAGACCCCGGACACGCAGTACTCCTACGCCATCACGCGGACCTCGGGGTGATCAGCGCGCGTGGCTGGCCGCGTTCAGCGCGTCCGCGACGTTGGCCACCTCCAGCACCCGGATCCCGGCGGGCGGCTTGCCCGAGTCCGGCGGCACCAGCGCGTGCGTGAACCCGAGCCGGGCCGCCTCCGCCAGGCGGCGGCCCACGCTCGGCACGCGCCGGATCTCCCCCGCCAGCCCGACCTCGCCCACCGAGACCAGCCTCGGTGACAGGGCGACGTCTTCGAAGCTCGACGTCAGCGCCAGCACCAGCGCCAGGTCGATGCCCGGCTCGGTGATCTTCATGCCGCCGACCGTGGCCGCGTAGACGTCCTTGTCGCCGAGCTTGAGGCCGCCGCGCTTCTCCAGCACCGCCAGCACCATCGCCACCCGCGCCGAGTCGAGGCCGCTGACCGCCCGCCGCGGCTGGGGCGCCGACGTCGAGGACACCAGGGCCTGGACCTCGCCCAGCAGCGGCCGCTTGCCCTCCAGCGACACCGTGATCGCCGTGCCCGACACCGCCTCCTCCGTGCGGCTGATGAACAGCCCGGACGGGTCCGGCACCCCGACGATGCCCTCTTCCTGCAGCTCGAAGCAGCCGATCTCGTCGGCGGCGCCGAACCGGTTCTTGATGCCGCGGACCATCCGCAGCGTCGAGTGCTTGTCGCCCTCGAACTGCAGCACGACGTCGACCAGGTGCTCCAGCACGCGCGGGCCGGCCACCGAGCCGTCCTTCGTGACGTGCCCCACCAGTACCACCGGCAGGCCCCGTTCCTTGGCCAGCGCGACCAGCCCGGACGTCACCGCGCGGACCTGCGTCACCCCACCGGGCGAGCCGTCGACCTGCGGGGACGCCATGGTCTGCACCGAGTCGACGATCAGCACGCCCGGCTTCACGTCGTCGACGTGGCCGAGGATGGCCGAAAGGTCGCTCTCGGCGGCCAGGTACATCCGGTCGTGGATGTTGCCCGTCCGCTCCGCGCGCAACCGGACCTGGCCCGCGGACTCCTCGCCCGTGACGTACAACGACCGGTCGACGGTTCTCGCCCACTGGTAGGCGACCTCGAGCAGCAGGGTCGACTTGCCGACCCCCGGTTCACCGGCGAGCAGCACCACGGCGCCCGGCACCAGGCCGCCGCCCAGCACCCGGTCGAGCTCGGAAACGCCGGTGTGGCGGGCACGCGCCGCCTCGACGTCGACCTCGCCGATCGGCCGCGCCGGCGCGCTCGGCGCCCCGGCCGCGACGCGCTGGATGGCCGGCCTGGCCGGCGCGCCGCGCTCCTCGAACGAGCCCCATTCCTGGCACTCCGGACAGCGGCCGAGCCACTTGGCCGCTTCGTACCCGCAGCTGCCGCAGCGGTAGGTGGTCCCCTTCTTCACCCCGCGAGGCTATCGGCGACCACCGACAAAACCGGGGACCTACTCCTTGACGTGCGCCGGCGCCGCCACCGGAAGGTCGACGGTCACCGGGCCGGCGTTCTTGAACACGAACGTGACCTTGATGACCTGACCCGGCCACAGCGGCTGCTTCAGCGCGGGCAGCGTCACGGTCGCCTGGCCGAGCTTCTCGGGCGCGGTCGGCGTCGCAGCCGGGCCGGACGACGGGACCTCGGAGGTGGCCGTCGCGGTGAGGCTGCCCGGGCCGTTGCTCGCCGAGCTGCTGCCGGTCGGCGTCCCCGAAGACGCCGGGGTGCCCGAAGACGTCGGAGCGCTCGACGACGAGGCCGGCGCGCCCGAGGACGTGGGCTGCACCTCGTTGGTGGACTCGACCGCGTCGTCCGGGCCGATCACCAGGGTGTGCGCCGCGACGATGTCCTTCGAGCCGCTGACGGTGGCCTGGCCGCCGTCCGCCGTCGTCACCGAGACGAGGGAGTCGTCCTGGGCGCCGCGGTTCACGATCGTCAGGGTCAGCTTGGGGGTCGCGCCGGCCGGGTAGCCCGGCCCGGAGGTCGGGTACTGGACCGCGGCGTTGCGCAGGTCGATGGTCTTGACCTGGGCGTGCGTCCCGTTGACCGCGGCCTGCTGCGTGGAGGTCTGGGTGATCTGGCCTGCCCCGCACCCGGCGAGCGCGAGCGCGGCACCGAGGGCCAGCACGCCCGCACCGAGCACGCGACGATTCTGCAGCCTCACGTCGCAGTCCTTCCCTTTTCACGGCCTCGTCGCCCCGAAGACTAGCCGGGGTCGATCTCCGCCGCGGAACGGGTGTGCGTTGCCGGGGCCCGGCGACCAAGATCAACCGTCCACAAAGGATTTCCCAGCCTGTGACGAAACGCTTCGCCGCTACCTGCGTGAGCACGGGGGTCCGACGTTTGTCAACCCCCGGCCAGGCCGCTGACCTGCGAGGACGAGTCCGGCCCGCTAGGTGGGCACTGGCGGCCCGTGCTAGGATGGAGTCAGCGAAAGGGGCAGAGGACACATGGTTTTCAAGGTCGGAGAGACCGTCGTCTACCCGCACCACGGTGCCGCACTCATCGAAGCCATCGAGACCCGCGTGATCAAGGGCGAGGAAAAGAAGTACCTCGTCCTTAAAGTCGCGCAAGGGGATCTCACGGTTCGCGTGCCCGCAGACAACGCCGAGATCGTCGGCGTGCGCGATGTCGTCGGGCAAGAAGGACTGGACAAGGTCTTCGACGTTCTGCGTGCTCCGCACACCGAAGAGCCCACCAACTGGTCTCGTCGGTACAAGGCCAACCTCGAGAAGCTCGCCTCCGGCGATGTGAACAAGGTGGCCGAAGTGGTGCGCGACCTCTGGCGGCGAGAGAAGGACCGCGGACTTTCAGCCGGTGAGAAGCGCATGCTGGCGAAGGCGCGGCAAATTCTGGTCAGCGAGCTCGCGCTCGCGGAGGGCACCGACGAGGACAAGGCTGAGGTCCTCCTCGACGAAGTTCTGGAAACCGCGACGGTCTGAGCCCGGGCCATCCCACTCGACGGGAGAGTGGGTGCCTCTACGATCGCGTACCGATGAACGTCGTCGCGATCGTTACCGTCGCACATCATGCCTCCGACGGGGAGTCAGCTCTCACGCCGGTCCATGGTGAGGCACTGCTCACGCACACCGTGCGGGGGCTGCTCGGCGTACCGGAGATCGATCTGGTGCTCGTAGCGGCCCCCCAGCGGTGTGCGTCGTCGTTTTCCGAGGTGGTCGGTGGCCTCGGCTGCCGGGTCGTCCCCGGCTCGCTCCGGCAGGCCTTCGCCGCCGTCGAGCCCGATCTTTCCCGTGACTCAGTTGTACTCCTCCACGACGCGTTGCGTGCCTTCATTCCTGCGCAAACGGTGCGTGACGTAATCCAAGCGGTGCGTGACGGCGCCCCGATCGTCGTCCCGGTGCTGCCGATGGCCGACACGGTGAAGGTGACCGACGCGGCTTCGCTGATCGTCGGCACGGAGGACCGTTCGCGGCTGCGCACCCTCCAGACACCGGTGGGCTACGCGCGGTCGGCCTTCCGCCCGGACCTCGCGCCCGTCGGCGCGGCCACGGTCGACGGCCACCCGGACGCGATGCGCGTCACGAGCGATTTCGAACTGTCACTGGCCGAGGCGATCGCGGCGGCACCGAAGAACGAGGAGACGCTGTGAGGATCGGCAACGGGGTCGACGTCCACCCGATCGAACCCGGCCGCGAGTGCTGGATGGCCGGCCTGCGCTGGCCGGACGCGGACGGCTGCGCGGGCCACTCCGACGGCGACGTCGCAGCGCACGCCCTGTGCGACGCCCTGCTGTCGGCAGCGGGCCTCGGCGACCTGGGCGCGGTGTTCGGCACCGGCGACCCCCGCATGGACGGCGCCCACGGCACGGACATGCTCACCGAGGTCAGGGGCCTGATCGAGGCGGCGGGCTGGCGGGTGGGCAACGCCACGGTCCAGGTGGTGGGCAACTCGCCGCGCATCGGAAAGCGACGCGACGAGGCGCAGAAGGTGCTGTCGGAGGCGGTGGGCGGCCCGGTGAGCGTCTCCGGGACGACCTCGGACGGCCTGGGCCTGACCGGCCGCGGCGAGGGCATCGCGGCCTTCGCGACGGCGCTGCTGCTCGCGGCGGAATAAGGCGGCACCCCTCACACGCGGCGGAATAGGTCCCTGTCCGCGCCGGTTCGGCGTGATATGCCCCTCACCCTGGAAGTCGAGAAGGTCGCCGGCAACGTGAAATAGGGTCGGCGACCATGACCTTCAACGAAGCCACCAAGGCCCTGCTCGACGGCAGGAACTACCCCGTCGTCGCCACGACCAACGCCGACGGCTCGCCGCAGAGCTCGGTCGTCTGGGCGCGCCGCGACGGGGACACCGTGGTCTTCGTGACCGTGCAGGGCCGGCGCAAGGAACGCAACATCCGCCGCGATCCGCGGGTCTCGCTCTCCGTCTTCGACCTGGCCGATCCGGAGAACTACGTCGAGATCCGGGGCCGGGCCGAGGTCACCGTCGAAGGCGGGCGCGAGCTGAACGACGAGCTGGCCCGGAAGTACACCGGTACCGTCTTCCCGCCCGAACCGGCCGACGTCGTGCGCGTGCTGGTGCGGGTTGTCCCCGAACACATCACAGGGCATTCGGCCTGATTCCCCGGTTAGGCTGGGCGGCATGACGATCAGGGCGGTGTTGTTCGACTTCTCCGGCACGCTCTTCCGGCTCGAGCAGGACGAGTCGTGGCTCACCGAACTGACCGACTACCGCGGTGACCCGCTCGACATCGAGGCCCAGGCCGAGCTGATGCGCCGGATGACCGCCCCGGTCGGGCAGGTCGTCGAGCTCGACGACGAGCACGTGCACGCCTGGCACCACCGGGACCGCGACCCCGAGCTGCACCGGAAGGTGTACCTCGAGGTGCTCAAGAAGTCCGGCGTCCCGCACGCCGACCAGGCGAAGGCGCTCTACGACCGGCTCATCGATCCCAGCCAGTGGACGCCGTACCCGGACACCGAAGCCGCCCTGAAGGCGGCCGCCGAGCGGGGCCTGAAGGTGGGGGTGCTGAGCAACATCGCCTTCGACATCCGGCCCGCCTTCGCCGCCCGCGGGTGGGACGCCTACGTCGACGAGTTCGTGCTGTCCTTCGAGGTCGGCGCGGTGAAACCGGAGCTCGAGATCTTCCGCAGGGCCGTCCAGGCCCTCGGCGTTCCGGCGACCGGGACGCTGATGGTCGGCGACAGCGAGGAGGCCGACGGCGGCGCCCGCGCCCTGGGCTGCGAGTTCGCGCTGGTCGACCCGCTGCCGACGGCCGAACGGCCGGATGCCCTGCTCACGGCGTTGCGCAAGCACGGCGTCGGCTGAGGGCCAGAGATATTCCTCTCGCCCGACCCCGTACCCTTCGAGGGTGGCCCTTCACCTTTTCGACACAGCGACCCGGAGCGTACGGGAGTTCCACCCCGTCCGTAGCGGAACGGCGTCGATCTACGTGTGCGGGGCCACCGTGCAGGGCGTGCCGCACATCGGGCACGTCCGCGGCGTCCTGAACTACGACGTCCTGCGCCGCTGGCTCGTCCACAGTGGACTGGACGTGCTGCTGGTCCGCAACGTCACCGACATCGACGACAAGATCCTGGTCAAGGCCGCCCAGAACGAGCGGCCGTGGTGGGAGTGGGGCGCGACGCACGAGCGCGCCTTCGAAACCGCGTACGAGCAGCTGGGCTGCCTGCCGCCGTCGATCAACCCGCGCGCGACCGGGCACGTGACCCAGATGGTCGAGCTGATGGAACGCCTCATCGAGAGCGGCCACGGCTACGTCGCGGACGGCGACGTCTACTTCTCGGTCAAGTCGTTCGACGACTACGGCAGGCTCTCCGGCCAGGTCCTCGAAGACGTCCAGCAGGGCGAGACGCCGACCCGCGGCAAGCGCGACCCGCGCGACTTCACCATGTGGAAGAGCGCGAAGCCGGGCGAGCCGTCGTGGCCGACGCCGTGGGGGAACGGCCGGCCGGGCTGGCACCTGGAGTGCTCGGCGATGGCGACGGCGTACCTCGGCGCGGAGTTCGACATCCACGGCGGCGGCATCGACCTGGTCTTCCCGCACCACGAGAACGAGCGCGCCCAGTCCAACGCGGCGGGCGACGGTTTCGCGCGGTTCTGGCTGCACAACGCGTGGGTGACCATGTCGGGCGAGAAGATGTCGAAGTCGCTCGGCAACACCGTGTCGATCCCGGCGATGCTGGACCGCTACCGGGCCCCGGAGCTGCGGTACTACCTGGTCCAGCCGCACTACCGGTCGACGATCGAGTACTCCGACGCCGCGGTCTCCGAGGCCGCGCAGGGCTACCGGCGGATCGAGACGTTCCTGCGCCGCGCCGCGCAGTCCGGCGAGGTGGCACTGGGCACGATCCCGGCGGCGTTCGGGAACGCGCTCGACGACGACCTCGCCACCCCGCAGGCGTTCGCCGTGGTCCACACCACGGTCCGGGACGGTAACGCCGCCCTCGACGCGGGCGACACCACCAAGGCACTCGAACTCGCCGCGGCCGTCCGCGCGATGACCGACGTGCTCGGCCTCGACCCGCTGTCCGCGCGCTGGTCCGAGGCGGGCGGTTCCGACACGCCCACCAAGGACGCGCTGTCCCGGATCGTCGAAGGGCTGCTGGCCGAGCGCCAGCAGGCCCGGGCCGAGAAGGACTTCGCCCGCGCGGACGCCGCCCGTGACCGCCTCTCGCAGGCGGGCATCGTGGTGGAGGACACCCCCAACGGTCCTCAGTGGACTGTCAAGTCCGACTGATCTCGTTACCAAGCAAGGAAACTTTCACCATGGCAGGCAACTCGCGGCGCCAGGGCGCGATCCGCAAGACGGGCACCAAGAAGGGTGCCGTCGTCGGCTCGGGCGGTCAGCGCCGCAAGGCCCTCGAAGGCAAGGGCCCGACCCCGAAGGCGGAGGACCGCCCCGGGCACAAGGCATACCGCCAGGCGAACGCCCAGACCAAGCGGGACGCGGCCCGGCAGAAGAAGGCCGACAAGCCGGAGCTGATCGCCGGGCGCAACCCGGTGGTCGAGGCGCTGCGCGCCGGCGTCCCCGCGACCGCGCTGTACGTCGCGCTGAACATCGAGATCGACGACCGCGTGAACGACGCCGTCCGGCTGGCCGGCGACAAGGGCATCTCGATCCTGGAGATCCCGCGCGAGGAGCTGGACCGCAAGACGAACCGGGCCGTGCACCAGGGCCTGGGCCTGCAGGTCCCGCCGTTCGAGTACGCCCACCCGGACGACCTGATGGCGGTGGCCCGCAACTCGGGCGAGGTGCCCCTGTTCGTCGCGCTCGACGGCGTCACGGACCCGCGGAACCTGGGCGCGGTGATCCGCTCGGCGGCCGCGTTCGGCGCCCACGGCGTGCTGCTGCCGGAGCGGCGCAGCGCGGGCATGACGGCGGTGGCGTGGCGCACGAGCGCGGGCACGGCGGCGAAGCTGCCGATCGCGGTGGCGACGAACCTGACGCGCCAGCTCAAGTCGTGGGCGAACGACGGCCTGATGCTGGTCGGCCTGGACGCGGACGGCTCGGTCGACATCGACGAGCTGGAGCTGGCGGCCGACCCGCTGGTCATCGTGCTGGGTTCGGAGGGCCGCGGCCTGTCGCGCCTGGTCCGCGAGACGTGCGACGCCACGGTGTCGATCCCGATGGCGGCGGGCGTGGAGTCGTTGAACGCCTCGGTGGCGGCGGGCGTGCTGCTCGCCGAGGTGGCGCGACGCCGCCGTGCGGCCGGCCGCGTCTGACCCCGGCTCGGGGGGGGGGGGGTTGGGGGGGGGGTAGCGCCCGCGCCCCCCACCACCCCCCCCCCCCCGCGCCC
>NZ_JBEXKX010000045.1:14614-78134 GCF_040609695.1 Amycolatopsis sp. NPDC004625 | reverse complement strand
TCTCTCCCCTATCTACATTGTACACAACGTCGCTCCCTTGCGTGGGCCCCCGCCACCGCTCCTCTGGTTTGTTTCCTTAACCTTGTACAACCAGTAGACACTGTTTCCCACTCACGACCGGCTGCGGCAGGGTGCTCAGCCGACCTTGACCCGTTCCAACGCGGTGCGCTTGGCCGCCTCCAGGAGGTCGGCCCAGCTCTCCACGTCGGGGCGGCGGCGCAGCAGGGCCCGCCGCTCACGTTCGGTCATGCCACCCCAGACGCCGAAGTTGATCCGGCCGTCGAGCGCTTCGGCGAGGCATTCGGTGCGGACCGGGCAGCCCATGCAGACCGCTTTGGCCCGGTTCTGCTCCGCACCCCGGACGAACAGGCCGTCCGGATCGGCGTCCCGGCAGGACGCGTTGATTCGCCAGCTCGACTGGTTGGTTTCCATACCCCCAGCTCCCTACCCTGGTGATCGACGCACCAGCGGGGGAAAGGCACTGCGCGCCCTGCCCCCGCGAGCGTGTCTCCCTCAGCTCACGTCGGTTACCCGGGCACCTCCCCGGTGCCGGTGCCGCCGTTCGGACCAGACGAGCTCCCACCCGCGTTGATCCATCCGTCGGCTTTTCTTCGTGAGACGTTGACGGACTGTAGGGGCCTTCGGTTCCCCCCGCCAAGACCCAGAATGCCTTCCGTTACCAGTTGTCACCGAAGGGGGCCTGTTTTGTCACGGATTTCACACCGTCGGAGACACGGCGTCACCGGCGCCGGACCCACTCCGGGTAGCCTGGCCCTCGTGCGAAAAGCGGATGGTTTGTTCAAGCTCATCGGCCTCTGCCTGCTCGCGGGGGTGCTCGTCGCCGGCATGCTGTTCCCGGTCGTGGGGGCGGCCGGTGTCATGTCCAACCAGGCCAGCGAGACGGTGGAGAAGACGTCCTCCGACCTCGCGGACATCCCGCCGCCCCTGGTGACGACCGTCACGGACAGCGCCGGGACGCCGATCGCGACCCTCTACGACCAGTACCGGCTGCCGATCAACGAGAACCAGATCAACGAAGCCATGAAGTGGGCGCTGGTCTCGGTCGAGGACAAGCGGTTCTACGAGCACCACGGCGTGGACTGGCAGGGCACGCTGCGCGCGGCCGTCAGCAACAGCACCGGCGCCGACACCCAGGGCGCGTCGACGCTGACCCAGCAGCTCACCAAGAACTACCTGATCAACGTCGTCTACCGGAACGACCCGATCGGGCAGAAGAAGGCCCAGGAGCAGTCGATCTCGCGCAAGCTGAAGGAAGCGCGGATCTCGATCCAGCTCGAGACGAAGCTGACCAAGCAGCAGATCCTGGCCAACTACCTCAACATCGTCGAGTTCTCCCGGCAGATCTACGGCATCGGCGCGGCGGCGCACGCGTACTTCGACACGACGCCGGAGAAGCTCACGGTGCCCCAGGCGGCGCTGCTGGCCGGGCTGGTGAACAACCCGATCAACAACGACCCGTGGAAGCACCCGGACAAGGCCACCGCCCGCCGCAACCTGGTCCTCGACCGGATGGTCGACAACAAGAAGCTGGCGAAGGCCGACGCGGACCGCTTCAAGGGCGAGCCGCTCGGCGTGGTCCCCGACGGCCCGGCCAAGCCGCCGGCCAACTGCATCGGCGCGGGCCCGGAGGCCGGGTTCTTCTGCCAGTACGTCGAGGACTACCTGCTCAAGGCGGGCGGGATGACCAAGGACCAGCTCTACACCGGCGGCTACACGATCAAGAGCACGCTGGACGAGCGCGCCAACCACGAGGCGAAGGTCTCGGCGGAGAACCAGGTCAAGAAGACCCAGCCGTACATCGCGAACACGTTGTCCCTGATCAAGCCGGGCAAGGACCGCCACGAGGTGGTCGCCTTGGCGGCGAACCGTGACTACGGGCAGAACCAGGACGCCGGTCAGACGACGTACACGCTGCCCGCGGGCGTTTACAACACCGGTGGCGCGGGGTCGACGTTCAAGATCTTCACCACCGCGGGGGCGATGGACAAGGGGATCGCCGGGATCTACTCGCCGATCGACATCCCGGACAAGTACACCTCGCACGTCTTCACCACCGGGCCCGGCGGGTGTGGCGGGCCGACCGGCAAACCGAGAACGTTCTGGTACTGCGTCGGCAACGCCGGCGACTACAGCAGGCTGGCGAGTGGCGCGAACATCCAGACCGCGCTGGCGACGTCGCCGAACACCGCGTTCGTCGAACTCGAAGACCGGATCGGCAGCACCGGCCCCGCCGTGGACATGGCGCACCGCCTCGGCCTGCGCGACACGATGGCCAGCAGCGCGGCGGGCCGCACGCCCGATCCGAACGCGACCAGGGCCGAGCTGCGGGACACCCAGACGAAGTACTACGGCCCCCAGGGCAACAGCCCCGGCCTCGGCTCGTTCACCCTCGGCGTGAGCCCGGTCAGCGGACTCGAGATGGGCAACGTGGCCGCCACCATCCTGTCCGGCGGCGTCTGGTGCCCGCCGACGCCGATCGCCGGGGTGAGCGACCGCAACGGGAAGCCGGTGCCGATCAAGGAGGCCCCGTGCGAGCAGGCGGTGCCGGAGGGCCTTGCGAACACGCTCGCGGTCGGCATGAGCAAGGACGACCAGCCCGGCGGCGGTACCTCGGCGCAGGCGGCGTCCGCGGTGGGCTGGACGCGTCCGCTGATCGGCAAGACCGGAACCACGCAGTCGAACGTCTCGGCGGCGTTCGTGGGCGGCACCCCCCAGATCGCCGGGGCCGCCATGACGTTCAAGTTCGGCGGCGGACAAGGCGGTATCTGCGACGCCGGACCGGGCCGCGTCAGCCTGTGCCCCGGCGGCCGTGACGGCAACATCTTCGGTGGACACGCCCCCGCCAGGACGTGGTTCGGGGCGGTGTCGAACATCCTGGCCGGCCAGCCGGAGGCGCCACTGCCGCAGCCGGACCCGCAGTACATGGGCGGCCCCGCCCGATAACCCCGGAACGGAACCGAGCGGGCCACGGCACGAGCTGCCGTGGCCCGCTCGGCGTTTTCCGGCTCAGCGGAGCGGGATTCCCGGTGCGCACCACCGACGAGTAAGCGCTTTCCATGGCCGAGCCGACCTACTTGGTCGGCGCCGCGCACCTCTTGATCAATCGGCCGTTCAGGTGACGGCCAGCTCTCGCAGCACGTGATCTCACACCACCCTTACGGCCCCTTGATCACCAGCGCTCGCCCGGTGTTTACTGCGATGACCTGCAGCAACGTTCTGCGGGTTCGAGCATGGCCGCCAACCCTGGGGAGGGGGTGAGCATGCGGCGCCGCCGTGCGCCGGTGCGGCCGTCGAACACAGGAGCGATCGCTCCTCGTCCGCTCGACACGCGATTCAGCCGTCGCTTTGCCGGTATTCCGGGCACGCTGCGGTTTTCTCCGGAAACGGGTCACCCCGATCCCTTTTCCGTCACCGCTCTCTCGCTCCGAGGTAGGTATCCCCATGCTTTCTGCCCGCCGACCTGCGCGTCGAAGACTGCGCTGGTCACCTTCGGCCGCGGCTGCCGCCGTGGCCTGCGCGATGATCACGGCACCGGCCGCCGAGGCCGCGCCGCCGGCCGCGCCACCACCGGCCGGGCCGGTGGCCGACGCAGCGCCGGCCGCTTCGTCCGTTCCGGCCGCACAACGGTCCGAAGTGCTCGGAACGGGCTGGGCCGGCTCCCCCGACCGGGCCGTGACCAGCAACGGCGACGCGTCGGGCTTCCACGTCCTGGTCGCCGACGCCAAGGACGGCTACACCTGGCGCACCGCCGCCACCCTGACCGAAACCGGCACGGACACCGACCGGTGGATCGGCCGGACCTGCGTCACCTCGTCGGGGAAGCGGGCCGTCGTCGTCTACGCGCCGCGCCAGCTCGTGAACGACGAAGACCGCTACCACCACGGTGCGCTCGCCGCGGTCGTCGACCTGGACACCGGTGCGGTCACGAAACTGCCGGAACCCGTGTCCATCGCCTACTACGACCCGGGCTGCGGTGCCGGCGAGCAGGCGGTGCTCACGCAGAACTTCTCCCGCAAGGGCCAGTACGTCTCCCGGCTGTTCACTGTGGACGCCGAGGCCGGCCGCATCACCTCGAGCGTGGACGCCGTCGGCCAGGTGACGTCCGCCGTCCCCACCGGCACGGGTGTCATCGCGGCCAAGGGCGACAACCTCGTGTCCGTCGGCGCCGACGGCGCGGTCAAGCCGGTGGCGTACGCGCCCGGTGGCGCGTTCCGGCTGACCGTGGACGCCTCGGGAGGTGTCGGCTACCAGACCCAGACCGCCTCCGAGACGGCCGTCCACCGGTACGCCGACGGCGCCGACAAGGTCGTCACCCGGGCACCGCAGGGCTCGGTCCAGTTGCACGGCTCCGCCGGCCGCGTGTTCCTGCAGGGGCCGGACGCCGCGTTGCCGTCCGCGCCCGCGGGCTGGCAGGCGGCGAAGGTCCCCGCCGACTCGGAGCTCTCGACCACCGGCGCCTTCGGCGTCGACTCCGCCCTGCCCGGCAACCCCGCCGCGCCCGGCTCCGAGCCGCGTCCCGCCGGCGTCACGCCGGTGCGGATCACCGCGCGGGTCCTGTCGACCGGCGCCGAGCCGAAGTTCGAGGTCGCGCCCGCCGCGCTGCACCCGGAACAGGGCAGCGCCGACTCCCCCGCCGTGGCGAAGACCGCGGGTCCCGGTGGCGCTCAGCCGTCCGGCACGGGCGACGACACCACGGACCCGAACCGCAAGTGCGCGATCCCGCGCAACGACCCGCGCATCCAGTCGCTGCAGGAAACCCCGCAGATGGCCGAGTGGGCCGCGGACCTCGCCGTGAAGGGCGCGCTCACGGTGTCGCGCCCGGCCGGGTACAACGGTTCCACCCTCCCGGCCTACACGCCGCAGGGGCTCTTCCCGATGCACGCCCTCCGCGGCGGCGGCCTGGTGCCGGCGCAGGTCCTGCTGGGCATCATGGCCCAGGAGTCCAACATGTGGCAGGCGAGCCCGCACGCCGTCGACGGCGAAAGCGCGAACTTCGAACAGGGCGGCTTCTACGGCCGCAACGTCGGCGTCGAGTCGGTGAACTTCGCCAAGGCCGACTGCGGCTACGGCGCGACCCAGGTCACCACCGGGATGACCGTGGGCGACGGGTCCACTGTGTACAGCCACGACCAGCAGGTCGCGCTCACCGTGGACTACGCCGCGAACATCGCCGCCGGGCTGAACATCCTGATCGACAAGTGGAACCAGATGAAGGACCTCGGGGTGGTCGCGAACAACGCGGACCCGCGGTACATCGAAAACTGGTGGTTCGCGCTCTGGGCGTACAACAGCGGGTGGCACAAGCTGAACGACCCGACCGACCCCAACAGCCACCCGGACGTCTACGGGCTCGGCTGGTCCAACAACATGGCCAACCAGGACCTGATCCAGGACCGCAAGGGCTTCCTGGACAACCTGACCAGCTGCAAGCCGGAACAGCAGGACGCGAACGGCAACTGCAACGACGCCAAGCACCCCGCGGACTGGACCTACCCGGAGCGGGTCATCGGCTTCGCGAAGAACTCCCTGGTCCGCTACAACTGGTCGGCGGGCCAGTACAGCGCCACCTTCGTGAAGGCCGCGTTCCCGAACGGCAAGCCGAGCGTTCCGGCCCTCCTGACGTTCTGCGCGCCCGCGCAGAACGGGTGCGACCCGGCCAAGACCCACGTGCCGGGGAACTTCCCGGGCACCGTGGCCAGCCACTGCCTCCGCGACGACCTCGCCTGCTTCTGGCACGCTTCCTCGACGTGGCAGCCCAGCGCGGCCCTGCTCGGCACGGAAGCCGTGATCCACTCGCCGGGTGAGGCCGAACCCCAGCCGGGGCAGTTCTACCACTCGGACTGCTCGACCCCGGCGGGTTCGGGCGGCTTCCTGATCGTCGACGACGTCGCGCCGGGCACGCGCACCAGGAACGGCTGCGGTGCGGGTGCGGTCAGCCACGGCTCCCTGACGTTCAGCTTCGCTCCCGACAACGTGGGCAACTACCCGTCGAAGATCGACTTCCACCAGCTCGACACCGGCTACCGCGGGCACTTCTGGTTCGCCCACACGTGGAAGGACACGCTGGTCAACGCCAAGCACAAGGTCACCGGGACGTGGACCCTCGACCAGGCGATCAACGGCTGGGCCCGGGTCCTGGTGTACGTCCCCGACCACGGCGCGACCACCCCGCAGGCGTGGTACCGGGTCAACGGCTCGGACAGCACCTCGCCCCTGCGCTCGGTCGCGGAAGGCGGTTACCTCGACGACAACCGGCATCCCCAGGCGGGCAGCTGGCGTTCCCTCGGTGCGTTCAAGTTCGCCGGCGTGCCCAGCGTGTCCCTGGACAACCTGACGCACGCGAACTACATCGGTGACCTGCCCAACGGCGTCGACGACGTCGCCTGGGACGCCGTCGCCTTCCAGCCGCTGCCCGGCAAGCCCGCGAACCAGATCGTCGCGATGGGCGACTCGTACTCGTCCGGCGAAGGGGTCACCCCCGACGATTCCTGGGCCTACTACCGGGAAACCGACCACGACGGCAACGACAAGACGCTGCGCAACGCGTGCCACCGCTCCAGCGACGCGTGGTCACGCCTGGGCAAGCTGAGCGACAACCCGGGGCAGAGCATCGGCAGCCGCTCGGACACCTTCGACCCGTCGCTCGACTACCACATGACGGCCTGCCAAGGCGCGCGCAGCCACAACCTCTGGCTGGGCGACTCCGGCGAATACGGTGAACCCGCGCAGCTCGACCAAGGTTATCTCGACCAGTACACCAACCTGGTCACCCTGTCGACCGGCGGAAACGACGCGCGGTTCACGGACATCCTCAACAACTGCGTGACCTACTTCCCCGCGCACACCGGCGGGTCGTGCGCCGACATGTCACTCGACAACGACGGGAAGCCGGTTTCCCAAACCATTCCCGCGTTGCTGACCGGCAGCGTCATCCCGGACATGGAAAGGACCATCAGGGACGTGGCCGCGGCCGCACCGAACGCCGCCCTGCTGTTCATGGGCTATCCGCAACCGGTCGAAAACGCGTCGCCCTGCACCCTGCTCTTCGGCGGCAGTTCGATCACGTGGTTCCGCGGCATCGCGGGCCAGCTCCACGACCTCCAGTCCCAGGAGGTGACGAAACTGCGCGACGGCGGCATGAACATCAGGTTCGCCGACCCGGTGCCGGCCTTCGACGGCAAGGGCGCGTGCGGCACCGCCGAAGCCATTCACGGCGTGGTCACCCGGTTCTCGCACGGGGACGCCAAGCAGCCGGTGAGCCAGCAATCGTTCCACCCCAACGAATACGGTTCCACGCTCTACACGCAGGTTTTCGAGCGGACACTGCACGACTGGTAATTTCGGCCGTGAACCAGCGTCAGGTCGCGGGAACAGCAACGGCGGCAATCGTGCTGTTCGCTGTTCCCGCGGCCTGGGCCGTCGAGACCGGCCGGTTCAGGGGCAGCCCGGCAACCGCTCGTACCGCACCGGTGTCCCCGCCGCCGGCAGCACCGTGAACGCGTAACAGACGTGGTCCGGATCCGGCGACAGCAGCTCGGCGACCACCGTCATCCGTGCGACGTCCCGCGTGATCTCGTTCGCCACCGCGCCGTCGACCGCCGCCGCGCGGCGGACCGAGGCGTCGTCCGCTCGCTCCGCCGGGGACAGCTTCTCCAGCCGGGCCGCTATCTGCGGGGCCTCCGAGCCGACCACGTGCGGCTCCGTGAGCTTGTCCTGCACCCGGGCCGGGACGACGGTGAAGAACAGCGCGACTCCCGCCGCCCCGGCCAGTACCGCGCCGAGGACGACCCAGAAGAGCACGCGCAGCGGCTTCAGCCGCCGTCCCGGTGCGGTCATCAGCTCGGGTAGTGGAGCTGGGCGAGGCGCTGTTCCATCACCTGAGCGTAGCCCGTCGTCCCCGCCGCGTTGGGGTGGAACATCTCGCGGCTCAGGCACGCGCCGCCCAGGATGTCCCAGAAGCAGAACGGCGACGGGTTGTCCCCGTTGTGGAAGTCACCCTCGCCGTTGGGGCCGAGGACGATCTTGTTGATCCACTCCGGGTCGTCGCAGCCGCCGTGGCCGACGAACGCGCCGATCGGGTCGGCCGCGTCGACGTTGACGCCCTCGCCGCGCAACTGCGCGACGACCTCGGCCTCCTTGTCACGGGCGTAGTTGGTCAGCTCGGCGATCGCGTGCACCTCGGACATGTCGAAGTACCAGGAGCCACCGCACTTCACCGTGCGGCTCAACGGTTCCGGGTAGGCCGTCAGCACGATGCGCGCGTTCGGCGCCTCACCGCGGATGGCGCGGATCGTGTCCGCGAGCCGCGTCTTCGTGCGGTCGAAGATGGCCTTGTACTTCGGCAGGTACTCGTCGTCGGCGCAGTTGGTCGGGTACGCGCAGTCCATCAGGGCGTTGACGAACGCGTTCTCGTCGTTGCCGCCGATCGTCAGGGTCACCAGGGTGGTTTCCGGCGTCAGCACCCCGGAGGCCACCTGGTTGATCTCGTGGAACTGGCCGTCGCCCTTCTCGTACTGCTCCGGGTGGATCCACGACGTCGGGATCGAGCCCGACCCGTTCCACCGGCCGGACACGTTCCACGTCCACGCCCCGGAACAGGCGACGAACCCGAGCTCGTTGTTCGTGTTCCACTGGTCGGACAGCGTGCCCAGCGAACCACCCGACCCCGGGATCACCATCTTGCGCGGCCAGGCGTTGGCACTGCGGCGGCAGGCGTTCCACTCGGCGTTGCCGTGGTTGAGGTCGGATTCGGTCGCGTAGTTCCCGGCGCCCTCACCCGAGGAGTAGGAGTCGCCGAGCGCCGCGACGATGTTCGTCGGCTTGGCCGGCAGCGGCTGGAACGCGATCGCGTCCCAGGCGACGTCGAGGTCGCCGGTGCCGTCCTCGGTCAGCGTGCTCATCGAGACGCTCGGCCGCCCGGCGAACGGGTACACCCCGATCGACACCCAGCCGTTGCGCTGGATCTGCTGGTTGAGGTACCGGTGCCGGCTCTGCCCGTTGCCCAGGCTGATGTCGTAGCGCGCCTGCTGCGTCTGGGCGCCGACGTCCGGCAGGTGCACCAGCACCCGTGCCCAGGCGTTGAGCGAGTTGTCCAGCGTCCACGTCCCGGTGGCCTTCAGGCGGCCGCCCTCGACCGACGACGTCCGCGTGTGGCCGAAGTAGAAGTGGCCGCCGAACCCGCCGCCGAGCTGGTGCGTGTCGACCTTCCCCGGGTAGTGCCCGGTGCCGTCGTCGGCGTAGCTGAGCTGGAAACTGCCCGCGTTGGTCCACGGCTGCCCGCAGTTGTTCCGGACCGGCGGAGCGCCGTTCGCGTCGTCGACGATCAGCGCGTTCGACGGCAGGCCCTTGGTTTCGCAGTTGGGCGGGTAGCTGTTGGCGTCGTCCTGGTAGGCGTACCCGGGATCGAACCGGAGCAGCTCGTACCCGCACGAGGAGTCGCAGTCCGGCTTCCACGTGTTCGACTGGTGGTACCAGCACTTGAGGTCGAACTTCCCGCCGGTCTTGTGCGCGCACGGGCCGGCCGGTTCGCCGACGACGTTGGCCGGGTCGTCGGGACCGGTGCCCGCGTAGTCCGGCACGTTCTTCTCGCCCGGGTGGCATTCGTTGCTCGCGTCGCAGAACTGGTTCACCGGCGGCTTGACCGCGAGCCGGTTGTCGACGGTGTTCCACCACGACGGCCGGAAGCCGGCGACCATGGTGCCCGGCGTCTCGATCAGGTTGACCGGGTGCCCGGCCCAGCCGAGCACCTTCTCCGGGTACGGCCAGTACTGCGGGTGCGCCGCGTCGGCGTAGGAGTACTCGAGGAACGGGAGCCGGCTGTCGAGGAAGCGCGGGTTGGCGGGGTTGTTGCCCCAGCCGAGCCCCCACGGGGCCGACCCCGACGCGGGGTGGAACCCGGAGTTGTAGGCCCAGATCGCGAAGAACCAGTTCTCGATCCGGGAGACGTCACCGTTGTTGACGACGAGCCCCGCGGCCCGGACCTCGTTCCACTTGTTCGAGATGATCTGCGCGCCGGCGGCCACGTTCGCGGCGAAGTCCAGCGCCACCGCCCGCTGCGTCTGGTACGGCCACGCCTCGTCGCCCGGGCCCTTTTCCCGGCCCGCCAGTCGCATGTGGTCGGTCACCTGCGTGACGCCGTACCCGCAGTCGGCCTTCGCCCAGTCGATCGTCCAGTCGTCGGCCGCGTTGCCGTTGTAGTAGTTGATGCCGTAGTAGTTGCCGATCAGCGGGTTGCCGGTGGTGCCGGGCACCGAGGAGCGCGCGGCCTGCCACATGTTCGACTCCTGCGCCGTGATGCCGAGCATCACCTGCGCGGGCACGAACCCGCCACCGGTCAGGTTCACCTTGGGGAACAGGCCCTGCGGCGTGTACGCCGGCATGCCGAGGTTCTTCCAGTTCGCCGGGCGCTGCACCGTCAGCGCGCCGCGAACGGCCTGGTCGACCGCCCATTCGACCTGCCGGGGCTTCGGCTGCATCGCCTGGTTGCGCGGGTCGGTGCGGGGCACGCTGCAGTAGCGGTCGGCGGAGTCGGACGGGTCGGTGGGGTTGCCGTTGGTCGTCGCCCCGGCCGCGACGGCGCCGGCGGCCGGGCTGGTCACGCGCCCGGCCGCGGGCGCGGTGTCCGTGCCGGCGACCAGCGTGACCTGCTTGCGGGTGGGCAGGACCGTCGCGGTGATGTTGACGGCCTGGGGGCCCGCGGGCGCCTGCCGCGGGTCGGGCGCGCCCGGCTTGACCACCTCGGTGACGGCGAGCCGCGCCTCGGTGGACACCGTCGCGTCCTTCGGCACGTCGAGCAGCGAAACGGCGGCGGGCAGGGCCGCGCCCGTGGCCTTCTTGGCGCCGGTGACGGCGACCCGGCCACCGCGGCCCGAGGTGACGCCCAGCGCGGTCCGCGCGCCGGTGGCGAGGGTCCTGGTGGTGACCGTCCCGTTGCCGCCGATCACCGCGCGGCGGGCCCTGGCGTTCTGCGTCCCGTCGTGGTCGAGGTAGACCACGCCGCCGTCGGCGTCGGCCGCCAGCGCGTAGGGCACCCCGGACGCCGGGGCGACCCGCTGCAGGGCGCCGGTTTCGGTGACCCGGACGAGGGCGTCCTTGGTCGCGCCGATCAGGCCGTGCGCCGTCGGTACCGCCGACGTCAGCTGCCCGGCGACGTCGACGGGCGCGGCGAGCTTGCCGGACGCCGCGTCGAGGCGCAGCAGCCTGGTCTTCCCGAGGTCTTCGTCGCCGGCCTGCGTGAGGACGGCGGACTCGCCGGTGCCGCAGGAGGGGTTGAAGTAGGCGAGACTGGTCCGGACCGGCAGCTTCCGCACCGCACCGGTGTCGAGGTCGACGACGGCGGTGAACGCACCGCGGTCGAAGAGCTCGGTCTTGTTGGTGAAGGTGCGCGGGGCGTACGCGACGACCGCGCGGTGGGCCGACCCGGTCACGCAGACGTTCCCGATCCACGCGTCGACGTCGAGACCCGGCTCGGACAGCGTGGCGACGGTGCGCCACTCGTAGCCCTTCGCCTCGTCGGCGACCAGCAGGTGGAAGCCGTCGGCGTCGCCGCTGGTGGTCCAGGCCCGGTCGGCGGAACGGTCCCAGCCGGGCGCGCGCTCCCCGGCACCGACGCTGCGGGCGGTGGCCCGCCGCGGGGCCGCGGCCAAGGTGTCGGTCTCCGGGTTCGGAACGCTCGGCGCGGCGGAGGCCGGCGCGGAAACGGCGGCGGTGACCGAGATCGCGACCGCGAACGCGGACGCCCATCTGAGCCGTGGACGGCTGGATTTCACTGATCCCCCTCGATGCAGTGGGCGCGAACCTGCTCGCGCCGAAACACCGCGCCGGCACGGACGCGGTGTGGAACCCCAGTGGGTGTGGTCCGGCACGGATTGCCGGTTTTGCCCCCTCTTCAGGGGTATTCAGCCAGCTCAGGGCCTGACGATCAATACGCTGCCCGGGTGATCAGCCCTGCGCGGACCGAGACAGGATCTGCTCGTTCCACCAGTAGTAGAGCTTGTCCAGCTGGTCGTTGTCGGTGACCTTCGGGGCCAGCAGGACGCCGGCGAGCAGGCTCTGCCCGTCCGTCCACACGAGCTGGGCCGGGTCGCCGAGGAAGCACGTCAGGTAGTCGCCGGGCAGCGGGTTCGGCGTCTCCGCCCGGTAGTACGTGCCCCAGATCTTCGCCACCTTCTTCGGGCGGCACCCGCCTTGGGCGTCGTTGCGGGTCAGGCCCTGGGTCTTGACGACGTCCTGGAAGAAGGCGTTCATCGAACCGGCGTCGGCGAAGCGCAGGAACCGGGCGCCGGTCGGCTGCGGGAGGATGACGTTGCCGGAGTGGACGTCGCCGACCGTCGAGTCCGTGCACTCGACCGCGGCCACCGCCCCCGCGGACGGCGCCGCGTCGGTGCACGTCTCTCCCTTGTAGACGACGGGCAGGGCGTCGTACAGCTTGGTGTCGTGCGGCGGTTTCGATTCCGAAGTGGACTTAGATTCCGAGTTGGACGGTGTGTCGGTCGGGGTTTCCGGGGCCGGTGAAGAGCTTTGCGAGTCGGACGACGGCGTCGACGGGCCCGGTCCGGCCGTCTGGGTCGTCCTGTCCCGCGTCACGACGTAGGTGATCACCAACGCCACCACGACGACGCCCGCCAGCGCCGCGCACAGCGCGATCCACCGGTTCCGCTGCGACTTCGGCGGCTGGACCGGCGGGGTGCTCGGCGGCGGTCCGGTGAAGGGGCCCGTCCGCGGACCCGGGTGCGGCGCCGTCGGGAGCGGCATCGGCCGGGGCGGGGTCATCGGTGGCGGGGCGGCGTGCGGCATCGGGCCCGGCAGCGTCTTCTGCCACGTCGGGAACGGCGGTGCGGGCGCGGTCAGGGCCCCGCGGACGGCGTCGGCGAACGCGCTCGCCGTCGGGTACCGGTCCGCCGGGTTCTTCGCCATGCCGCGCGCCACCACGGCGTCCAACGCCGGGGGCAGGCCCGGGCGTGCCTGGGAGAGCACCGGCGGCGGGGCGGTCAGGTGCGCGCCCATCTGCGCGGCCGCGCCCTCGGCCGGGAACGGGCGCCGGCCGGTCAGGCATTCGAAGAACACGCACGCGAGCGCGTAGACGTCGACGAGCCCGGTGACCGGGGCGTCGCCGAAGCGTTCCGGCGCCATGTAGTCGAGGGTGCCGATCACGTTGCCGGTGCCGGTGATCGACGTCCCTTCGGCGGTCATCGACCGCGCGATGCCGAAGTCCACGAGGTACACGAAGTCGGCGTCGGTGACGAGCACGTTCGACGGCTTGACGTCGCGGTGCACCAGGCCGTCGGCGTGGGCGGCGTCGAGCGCGCCGGCGACCTGCGCCGCGATCCCGGCGGCCCGCGCGGGCTCGAGCGGCCCGGCTTCGAGGAGCTCCTTGAGGTCGCGGCCTTCGACGAGCCGCATGTCGAGGTAGAGGCGGCCGTCGACCTCGCCGTAGGCGTGGATCGGGATGACGTGCGGTTCCCGCAGCCGCGCGACGATCTGCGACTCGCGGCGGAACCGCGCGCGGAAGGCTTCGTCGGCGACGAACGGGTCGGACAACAGCTTCAGCGCGACGACCCGGTCGTGCGCGGTGTCGTAGGCGCGGTGCACCTCGCCCATGCCACCGCGGCCGAGCAGGCCCTCGATCCGGTACGGCCCGAACTGCTCCATCGTTCTCCCCAAGCCCCCCGGCTGGTCACCCGTCTTCGGGCCGACGCAAATGCTAAGCGGCAGGTTCCCCGAAACGGCGGTGAAGTCATCCAACTGTTGAGCACGTATCCTGGAGTTCGTGAGCACGCTCAGTAACACACGCACGTCGGGGGCGACGGCCGCGCGCCTCGCCGCGGGGACGGTGGCGCTCGGCGTCGCGACCCTCGGTTACGCCGTCGGCATCGAACGGCGCCGCTGGACCCTCCGCACCGCCGAACTGCCGGTGCTGGCGCCGGGGTCGCGGCCGTTCACCATCCTGCACGTCTCGGACCTGCACATGCTGCCCGGTCACCACAGCAAGCAGCGCTGGGTCGCCGCGCTCGACGAGCTGAACCCGGACCTGGTGGTCAACACCGGCGACAACCTGTCGCACCGGACGGCCGTCCCGTCGGTGCTGCGGGCGCTGGGCCCGCTGCTCGACCGGCCCGGGGTGTTCGTCTTCGGCAGCAACGACTACTACGCGCCCAAGCCGAAGAACCCGGCCCGCTACCTGATGCCGCAGGGCAAGAAGAAGCGCATCCACGGCGTCCAGCTGCCGTGGCGCGACCTGCGCGCGGCGTTCGTCGAGCACGGCTGGACGGACCTGACGCACGTCCGCCGCACGATCGACGTCGGCGGGCAGCGGGTGTTCGCGGCCGGTGTCGACGACCCGCACCTGCGCCGCGACCGCTACGCCGACATCGCGGGCCCGGCCGACAGCGGCGCGGCCGTCCGCCTGGGTGTGACGCACTCGCCGGAGCCGCGGGTGCTGGACACGTTCGCCACGGACGGTTACGACCTGGTCCTCGCGGGCCACACCCACGGCGGCCAGCTCCGGCTCCCGGGTTACGGCGCCATCGTCACCAACTGTGACCTGGATCGCAGCCGGGCGCGCGGCGCCTCGCGCTGGGGGGCGCACATGTGGCTGCACGTGTCGGCCGGGTTGGGGACGTCGCCGTGGGCGCCGGCGCGGTTCGCCTGTCCCCCGGAGGCGAGCCTGTTGACGCTGGTCCCGCGCGGATCGGGCGCTTCGGACCCCCATAAGTCGGCCCCCCGAAAAGCCCGAGACAGCGTCCGCTAGACTTCTCCACGACCCGATAGCAAGACCTCGGGGTGTGGCGCAGCTTGGTAGCGTGCCTCGTTCGGGTCGAGGAGGTCGTGGGTTCGAATCCCGCCACCCCGACGAGTAAGAGCCGGTGTCTTCGGACACCGGCTCTTCTGGTTTCAGCGGGTGGCCGTCACCTCGACCCAGCACTGGCTGAAATCCCCGTCACCACCGCGCGTCCACATCCAGGCCGAGCGGGCCGCGCTCGTCAGCTGGTCGCGGTCGCGCGCGTACGCCGGGTCCGCGATCGCCCCGTCCAACCGCGACTCCACGTACTTCGCCAGGTCGCGGTAGCTCATGTCCTCGCGGTACTTCGCCCGCGAAGCCACCTCCGTGAAGCCCGCCCGCACGCACTCCTCCGCGATGTGCCGGCCCGCGAACGGGTCGCCGCCCGCGCGGCGGCGCAGGAGGTAGTGCCCCCTCAGCGCCGCGTCGACGTTCGCCGTCTTCGGCCGCAGGCGCGCCTTGCTCCAGTCCGATGTGGACAAGGCCAGCTTCCCGCCGGGGCGGAGCACCCGGCGCAGTTCCGCCAGCGCGTCCGCCGGGCGGGCGAGGTGCTCGAACAGCGCGTGCGAAAACGCCACGTCCACGCAGCCGGAAGCGAACGGCAGGTCGTACGCCGAGCCGACCACGAAGTCCACTGTGGACCGCCCGGCGCGGCGGGCCGCCTCGCGGGCGAGCGCCACCTGGCCCGCGTCGCGGTCGACGCCGGTCACCCGGGATTCCGCGGCCAGCCCCAGCGTGATCGAGCCCGGGCCGCAGCCGAGGTCGACCACCCACATCCCCGGCCGGAACAGGGGCTGGGCGAACGTCGCGCGCTCGGCAGCCGTGCGCGCGGACATCATCGACACCGCGTCTGCACCGTAGCCCGGCGCGTAACCCTCCAGCACCCCGCACACAGTACGGCCAGAAGGTGGCAGGATCGAGGGGTGAGCACGCAGTCAGCCAACCAATATCCGCCCGCGGTGGTCCCGGACCGGCTGTTCGACGACGCCGAAGCCGAAGCCCGCTGGCGCGCCCGCTTCCACGCCCCGCGCATCTCCACGCCCGAATGGGCCCGCGACGCCCCGGAAGCCAACGTCTACGCCTCGAACGCCAGCGGTGTCTGGGAGGTCTACGCCTGGAACCGCGCGACGGACGAGCACCGCCGCGTCACCGATCGGCCCAACGGCACCCTGCACGCCACGCCGTCTCCCGACGGCGAGTGGATCTGGTGGTTCGACGACACCGACGGCGACGAGTTCGGCTCCTGGGTCCGCGAGCCGTTCGCCGCGGCCGAGGGCACCGAGCCGGAGAAGGCCGTCCCGGACGTCCACGACGGCTACCAGGCCGGGCTCGAGATCGGCGCGAAGCTCGTCGCGGTCGGCGTCTCGACCGACGACGGCAGCGAGCTGTTCGCCCGGATCGACGGCGAAACGCACCGCTTCTACAGCCACCCGGACGACGCCGGTATCGCGTCGCTCTCGCGTGACGAGAGCCTGATCGCGATCTCGCACTCCGAGCACGGCGACTCGCGCCACCCCGCGCTGCGGGTGCTGGCGGCCGAAGGGTTCGAAGCCGTCGCCGAGAAGTGGGACGGCGAGGGCAAGGGCCTCTCCGCCCTGGAGTTCTCGCCGCTGCCCGGCGACCAGCGGCTGCTCGTCGTGCACGAGCGCCGCGGCCGCGAAGAGCTGCTCGTCTGGGACGTCCGGGCGGACACGGAGACCGAAATCGAGCTGGACCTGCCCGGTGAGGTCGTCGCGGGCTGGTACCCGGACGCGCGCGCCCTGCTGGTCGTCCACTTCCACGAGGGCCGCAGTTCGTTGTACCGCTACGACCTCGACGCGGCCGAGCTGTCCGTTGTGGACACTCCGGCCGGCCGGATCGGCGGCGCGGGCGTCCGTCCGGACGGCACGGTCGAGTACTCGTGGTCCAGCGCCGCCGAGCCGACGGCCGTGCGCGCGCGGACGTCCGACGGCACCGACTCGATCCTGCTCGAACCGCCGGGCGAGCGGGCGCCGGGGTCGGAGCCGGTGACCGACGCGTTCGTCGAAGGCGTCGGCGGCCGGATCCACGCGCTGGTCTCGCGGCCTTCGGGTGCGCCGGACGGGCCGCTGCCGACGGTGTTCTCCCTGCACGGCGGGCCGCACGCGGCGGACGAGGACCGCTTCTCCGCCTACCGCGCGACCTGGCTCGACGCCGGGTTCGCCGTGGTCGAGGTCAACTACCGCGGCTCGACCGGCTACGGCTCGGCCTGGCGCGACGCCATCGAGGGCCGCCCCGGCCTCACCGAGCTGGAGGACGTCGCCTCGGTCCACGACTGGGCCGTCCAAAGTGGACTCAGCGACCCGGCGAAGTGCGTCGTGAACGGCGCTTCGTGGGGCGGCTACCTGTCCCTGCTCGCGCTCGGCACGCAGCCGGCGCGCTGGGCGGCGGGTGTCGCCGGGGTGCCGGTGGCGGACTACGTCGCCGCGTACGAGGACGAGATGGAGCAGCTGCGCTCGTTCGACCGCGGGATCTTCGGCGGCTCGCCGGAGGACGTGCCCGCGGTGTACCGGGAGTGCTCACCGATCACGTACGTCGACGCCGTGACGGCGCCGGTGCTCGTGCTGGCCGGCGACAACGACCCGCGCTGCCCGATCCGCCAGATCGAGAACTACCTCGACCGGCTCGGCCGCCGCGAGCTGCACCACGAGTTCTACCGGTACGACGCGGGCCACGGCTCGCTGGTGATCGCCGAAACGATCAAGCAGACGGCGATCGAGGTCCACTTCGCGCTGCGGGCCCTCGGCCTGCGCTGACGCACGCGCCGGGAGACCGGACCGGTCTCCCGGCGGTCAGCGTTCGGAGTACAGGACGCCGCCGCTGGCCCAGTGGTCGGCGCCGATCTCGACCAGCGTGACCTGGACGCCCTCGGGCTTGCCGCCGCAGGTGCGGACGAACGCGTCGGTCAGCTCGCGGACCAAGGCGCTCTTCTGGGCCGGGGTGCGGCCGGGGAACATGGCAACGCTGATCATCGGCATGGGGCGCAGCCTAGAGCCCCCGGTTGACCGCCTGCAGCCGGCCGACGGCGGCCGCGTCGCCCTCGAAGTCCAGGTGAACGGCGTCGCGCCCGAAGACGAACAGCAGCAGGTCGACCGGCTCGCCGACGATGGTCACCGGATCGGGCCCGGTCTTGACCGAGGCCTCCCGGCCGTCCTTGGTGCGCAGCGTCACGCCGACGGGCGACTTGCGGAGGTTCAGCTTCGCCGCCTGCGCCGCGGAGCGCCAGGCAGCGGCGTCCCGGGCCGGGTCCGCGGGCCGCGGCTCCCAGCCGTCCTGCGCGCGCCGGACGTCCTCGTGGTGGACGAGGAACTCGGCGGTGTTGGTGAGCTCGTCGAGCGGCCCGATCGCGGTCGGCCAGAACTTCGACGGCCCGGTCCGCACCTGCGCGACGAGCTCCACCCACGGCTTCGCGGCGTACCGGTCCTGCACCTTCCTGGTGTACCCGGCGAGCGCGGGCACGACGATCCCGGGAGCGGCATCCGCCCGGTGCTCCCGCACGACGAGGTGCGCGGCGAGATCCCGCGTGGTCCAGCCCTCGCACAACGTCGGCGCATCGGGCCCGAGTTCTTCGAAGAGCGCACTCAGCGCCCGGCGTTCGTCAGCAGCGACACCCATGGGATCGACGTTACCCGCCGGTAGACGCCCTGGCGACGGGATGTGAGCTAGTGGTGGAACGCCGTCGCCTTCGCCGGGTCCTTCGGGCGGCCGCCCTGCTCCTCCAGCTCCGGCAGCACCCGCCGCAGGTCGGCCAGCAGCAGGTCCGCCAGGTCGTGGGTGAACCCGTTGCGGACCACGATCCGCAGCACCGCCAGGTCCGTCCGGTGCTCCGGGAACGTGTACGCCGGTACCAGCCAGCCGCGCTCGCGCAGGCGGCGTGACACGTCGAAGACGTCGAAGCCCGCGTCCGGCAGCGTCGTGAACGCGAACACCGGCAGCTGGTCGCCGCGCGTCAGCAACGAGAACGGCCCGAGCGACTCGATCCCGGCCGACAGGTGCGTGGCGACGTCGCGGGAAGCCTGCTGCACCGCCTGGAACCCGGAGCGCCCCAGGCGGACGAACGTGTAGTACTGGGCCGCGACCTCCGCGCCCGGGCGGGAGAAGTTCAACGCGAACGTCGGCATGTCGCCGCCCAGGTAGTTGACGTTGAACACCAGCTCCGACGGCAACGCCGCCTTGTCGCGCCAGATCACCCAGCCGACACCCGGGTACACCAGGCCGTACTTGTGGCCCGACGTGTTGATCGACGCCACGCGCGGAAGGCGGAAGTCCCACTCCAGGTCCGGGTCGAGGAACGGGGCGATCATCGCGCCCGAAGCGCCGTCGACGTGCACCGGGATGTCCCAGCCGGAACGGGACTGCAGCTCGTCCAGGGCCGCCGTGATCTCCGCGACCGGCTCGTAGCTGCCGTCGAACGTCGAGCCCAGGATCGCCACCACGCCGATCGTGTTCTCGTCGCAGCGGGCCACCGCCTCGTCGGCGGTGAGGTGGAAGCGGTCGCCGTCCATCGGGACCAGGCGGGGCTCGACCTCCCAGTACTCGCAGAACTTCTCCCAGCACACCTGGACGTTCGCGCCCATCACCAGGTTCGGCTTGCCCGTGCGCCCCAGCTTCGACCAGCGCCGCTTCAGGGCCATGCCGGCGAGCATGCACGCCTCCGACGACCCCGTCGTCGAGCAGCCCATGATGTCGTCGAGGTCGGGCGCGTGCCACAGGTCGGCGAGGATGTTCACGCAGCGGCGCTCCAGCTCGGCCGTCTGCGGGTACTCGTCCTTGTCGATCATGTTCTTGTCGACGCACTCGGCCATCAGCTCGCGCGCCTGCGGCTCCATCCACGTCGTGACGAACGTGGCGAGGTTGAGCCGCGCGTTGCCGTCGAGCATCAGCTCGTCGCGCACCAGCTGCAGCGCCGTGTCCGGCGGCAGCGAATCTTCGCGCAGCTTGTCGTGCGGCATGACGAAGTCCGCCGCGAGGGCCGGGTTCGCGCCGGCGTAGAGCGGGTTCGTCCCGGCCGTGCGGTCCGGGCGGTCGGCTTTCCCCTGATGCAAGACCATGCCACCGAACGTACTGAACCCGGGCGCGCGAAAGGGGCCGCTCCGTCCGGAACGACCCCTTTCGTGGGGAAAAATCAGGCCTGCTGCGCCTGCCACATCCAGTGCGCCTCTTCCAGCGCCCGGGTGATCTCGATCAGCAGGTCCTGCGTGACGAGGTCGCTCTTGTCGGTGTCGTCGATCCGGGCCCGCAGCCGCTCGATCAGCGTCGCGAGGATGTCGACGATCGCGGCGACCGTGGACTCGACCGACTGCCAGTTGTCGGGGTAGTCGGGCGCGCCCGAGCTCTCGACGACCGTCTTGGCCTTGCCGTTCGGCGAGACGCCGATGGCGTTGGCGCGCTCGGCCACCTCGTCGACGTACTGGCGCGCGGTGTTCACGAGCTCGTCGAGCTGCAGGTGCGCGCTGCGGAAGTTCGCACCGACGACGTTCCAGTGCGCCTGCTTCGCGATGAGGGACAGGTCGACCAGGTCGACCAGCGTCGCCTGCAGGGCGTTGCCGGTGATCTCCTTGTCGGCCTCGGAAAGCGGGCTCTTGATCGGAGACTTGCTCATCTGGTGATCCTTTCCTCGGACTCGTGCGGAAGCGGAAACGGAAACGGGGTCAGACGGTGGCGGACAGCGCGACCTCGATGTTGCCGCGGGTCGCGTTGGAGTAGGGGCACACCTGGTGGGCCTGCTCGACCAGCTGGTCGGCCTGGGCCTGGTCCAGGCCGGGGAGCGAGACGTTCAGCGCGACGCCGAGGCCGAACCCGACTTCCTGCTTGAGCACGCTGACCTCTGCGGTAACGGTCGAGCCGTTCAGCGAAACCTTCGCCTGACGGGCGACCAGCTGCAGGGCGCTGTGGAAGCAGGCCGAGTAACCCGCGGCGAAGAGCTGCTCGGGGTTGGTCTTGTCCCCACCGGGGCCGCCCATCTCCTTCGGGATGGCCAGCGACTCGTCGATCACACCGTCGGACGACGTCACTTCGCCGTTCCGCCCGTCGCCGCGCGCCGTCGCCACCGCCGTGTAGATCGCCTGACCCATGCTCAGCCTGCCTTCTGTCGCGGACGCTCCACAGCGAGCGTCTCACTCGGCACAACATCCCGCAGCCGCGGAACGGTGCCCCCACATGGCAGGCGTCACGTCAGGTGACTTACCCGGCGGGCGCCGGGCGAAACGTCATGCGGCGCGCATCACGGCGAATTCGGCGACCTGCCGCCCGATCAGGCGAAGGGTGCGGACGCTCTTCTCGTCGGAGGCGCCGCCGCCTTCGTCGAACTTGGTCTCGGCCGAGTTGATCGAGCCGCCCAGCGGGGTGGCCCAGCCGCGCAGCGCGTGCGTGATCGTGCGGAGCTGTTCGAGCGTGGTCACCGCGGCCTGCCAGCCGTACGCGACGGCGGCGAGGCCGACCGCGCGGCCGTCCAGGTACGGACGGCGGTCTTCGCGCAGGTCTTCGACGTAGTCCAGGGCGTTCTTGACCAGGCCGGAGAGCGCGCCGTGGTAGCCGGGCGAGACGACGATGAGCCCGTCCGCCTCCCGGATCGCCTCGATGAGCCGGGTCGCGCGCTCGTCGCGCTCGGGGACGCCGGCGTCGTAGAAGGGCAGCACGAGTTCCGGGCCGGTGATCAGCCGGGTCCGGACGCCGGCTTCCGCGGCGCCGTCGAGCGCGATCTGCAACGCGCGTTCGGACTGGGAGCCCTCACGCAGAGAGCCGCCGATTCCGAGCACGTTGACCGTCCTGGCTGAAGTCACGTTTTCCAGGCTAACCCCTCTACTTAACTGGAGGACCAGACTCTGGGACCGAGGTCCTGGTCACAGCTGGACCTGTTACCTACTGGCAAGTAACGTCACCGGCAGCCCCGACGCTGATGGAGGAACCATGGCGATCCCGCTCCCGGTCCGTGCCCAGGCGGCCGCGTCCCAGCTCGCGTTCTGGCTGCCCGCGCCGGTGCGGCGGGCGGTCGCGGGCCGCCCGGTCCGCATCGACGGCCAGGACCTCGCCCTCGACGCCCAGCTGCTGCTCCGGCTGCAGAAGATCGCCCGCGCCGAGCTGGTGCGCGGCTCGGTGGAGCAGTCGCGCGCGCTGCTCGACGCGGGACGGCACCTGGTCAGCGGCCGCCCGATCGAGCCGGTTTCGGTGCGCGAGATCGCCGTGCCGACGCCCGACGGCGACCTGCCGTCGACGCTGTACACGCCGGTCGGGCTGCCCGAGAAGTCGCCGCTGCTGGTGTTCTTCCACGGCGGCGGCTGGGTGATCGGCACCCGGTCGAGCCACGACAACGCGGTCCGGTTCCTGGCCAAGCACGCCGGGGTCCGGGTGCTGTCGATCGAGTACCGGCTGGCCCCGGAGTTCCCGTTCCCGGCGGCGACGGAGGACGCGCTGGCCGCCTTCGAATACGCGGTGGCCAAGGCGAGCGACCTGGGCGCCGACCCGGCCCGCATCGCCGTCGGCGGCGACAGCGCGGGCGGCAACCTGGCGGCCGTGACGGCCCAGCAGGCGGTGCGCCGCGGCGGCCCGGTCCCGGCGTTCCAGCTGCTGATCTACCCGGCGACGGACTTCGCGCGGCGCTACCGCTCGCAGGACCTGTTCGCGGAGGACCTGTTCCTGACCGACGTGCACATGAAGTGGTTCGAGGGGCACTACGTGCCTTCGGGCACGGACCTGACCGACCCGCGGCTTTCCCCGCTGCACGCGCAGGACCTGAGCGGGTTGCCGCCGGCCCTGGTCGTCACGGCGGGGTTCGACCCGTTGCGCGACGAAGGCGAGGCGTACGCGGAGAAGCTGCGCGAGGCCGGGGTCGACGTGGCGTTGCGGCGCCACGACGACCTGATCCACGGGTTCATCAACTTCACGGGCGTCGGCACGCGGTTCCGCGAGGCGCTGGCGGAGACGGCGGGCGCCCTGCGGCAGGGACTGTCCAAAGTGCACTGAAAGCGACGCCCCCGGAAAAGACCCGGAGCCCGGCGCGGAGGAATGTCCGCGGCCGGGCTCCGGGCCCCCCTGTTTCCTGCGGTGGCTACGAAGCGGGCAGTGGTGGCACCGGTAGCGGCAGCGGCGGCACGGGCAGGCCGCCGAGCAGGCCGCCCAGGATGCCGGTGACCGCGGCCAGCAGCGCCTTGACCAGGTCGCTGACGATCTTCAGCGGGCCCGGCAGGTCCGGGAGGGCGGGAATCGGCACGGGCAACGGCGGGAGCTGGCGGGCCTTCGCCGTCGGGTCGTTCAGCAGCCGGATCGATTCGTCGGCGCGGCCCTTGGCCAGACCCGCCAGCTGCTGCGTGTCGGTCTGGACGGTGTAGCGCTTTCCGGCCGCGATGTCCGCGAGCACCGGGCTCAGCTGACCGAGGTCCGTCCGCGTGGCGCCGACGTTGGCCGCGTACGCCACCTTGGTGAGGTCGTCGCGCATCTGGAGCACCTGCGCGGCGAGGGCCTGGGTGCTGGAGGAACCCTTGCCCCCGGCCGGGCTGGCCGACGCGATGCCCGCCGTTGCCACCGCGAGCAGACTTCCGGCGGCCACCAGGGCGATGGAACGCCCGAACTTGCCTTTCATCCTTACCTCCTGCCTCGGGAGACCTGACGGGGTAAATCGATACCCGCCGTGTCGGAGATAAGCCACCCGATCACCGGTTCGGGATGTTTAACACCCTTACGTGCCGGATCGGATGAAGGAGAACTGGCCCGCATTTGATTAACGTCGGAACCTTGTCCGTCCCCCTGGAGATCATCATGACCGATTCCGAGCATCACTGCTGGTAGCGCGCGTCCACTATGGAACCGCTTGGCCACTCACACGAGTGTAAACCGTGATCGTTCACCTTCATCACTCCGTCGGACCGCGTGTCCCGACTGCTCCGGATGGGCACCCGTTTCGCCACCCACACGATTTACCCCGGGTGGGAGCAAAATGCGAATCCGGTTCCGGGAATCAGCGGCCGATCACAGCGGCAGGCCCGCTTCCAGGTGGGCGACGGCCTGGTCGACGACCACCAACGGGTCGGCATCCGGATCCCCCGCCGCACCCACGAACGCCGCCATCACCACGCCGACCACCGCGCCGGCCCAGTTGCGGGCCTCGAAGTCGTCCGCGGGCCGGCCGGTGCGCTGGGCGGCGTACCCCGCCAGCAGGTCGATGCCCTCGGCGAACTTGTCCATCACCGCGCTGCGCAGCTCGGGCTCGCGGAAGACCAGCAGCTGGCGCTGCCGCTCGTCCTCCCACGCGTCGGCGGGGATCTGCTCGCGGATGAAGTCCATGGTCGCCCGCAGCGCGTCGATCGGGCTCAGTTCGGCCGGCTGCGCGAGCGCCGCCTGGATGAGCACCGGGTCGAACGGGTCGTAGAGCACCGTGTCCTCCTTCGTCGGGAAGTACCGGAAGAAGGTGCTGGGCGAGATCTCCGCCGCGGCCGCGATCTGATCGACCGTCGTCGCGCTGTAGCCCTGCTCGTGGAACAGCCGCAACGCGTGCCGCTGGATCGCGGCGCGCGTCCTGGCCTTCTTCCGTTCCCGCAGCCCCGTGGGCTCAGATGGCGACGACGTCATGCTCCGATTCTCGCGGCTGCGCCGCTCCCGCCTCGGACCGGCCGGGCAGGAACACCACGGCGAGCAGCGCTCCGGCGACGCCGAGGCCGGCGCACACCCACAGCGTCGCCGCCATGCCGCCGGTGAACGCGGCCCGCGCGGAGGCGGCCAGCGCCGGCAGGTGGAGCTGCTCCGCCACGGCGACCGCGCCGGACGCACTGCCGCGCGCCGCGTCGGCGACCGGGGCGGGCAGGCCCCGGACGTCGACGCCGCCGCGGTAACCGCTGTTCAGCACCGTGCCCAGCACCGCGACGCCGATCGTGCCGCCGACCTGCCGCAACGCCTGGATCAGCGCCGAACCCGCGCCCGAGCGGCCCTCGGTGAGCGCGCCCATCGCCATCGTCATCAACGGCGGCAGCGTCGAGCCGGTGCCGAGCCCGATGACGATCTCCCAGCCCACGGTGGCGCCGTAGCCGGCTGCCGCCGACGTCGTCGAACCCCAGGCCAGCCCGGCCGCGAGCAGCACGAACCCGGCCGCGACGACCACCCGCACGCCCAGGACGGCGACCAGCCGTTCGGCGAGCTTCGCCGAGACCAGCATCCCGCCGATCAGCGGCAGCAGCCGGACGCCGGTCTGCAGCGCGTCGGCCCCCTGCACCGCCTGGAACAGCTGCGGCAGCACGAACAGCAGGCCCATCAGCGCGAACGACGCCACCGTGGCCAGCACCGCGCCCCAGACGAACCGCGGCTCGCGGAACAGCGCGAGGTCGGTCAGCGGCGCGGCCACCCGCGGCTGCGTCCAGCAGAACACCGCCACCAGCGCGGCGCCGAGCGCGATCAGGCCGTACGTCACCGGGTCGGCCCAGCCGTGTTCGCCGGCGTGGACGAAACCGTAGGTGAGCGCGACCAGGCCGGCCGTCGAGAGCGCGATGCCGGCGAAGTCGATCGAACCGCGCCCGGCGCCCCGCGTGAGCGGCACCAGGAACAACACCGCGACCACGCCGACCGCCGTCAGCGGGACGTTGATGAGGAACACCGAGCCCCACGCGAAGTGGTCGAGCAGCCAGCCGCCGAGCAGCGGCCCGAGCGGGATGCCGACGAACATCGCCATGACCCACGTCGTCAGCGCCTTCGCCCGCTCCTCCGGCGGGAACAGGATGTTCAGCAGCGAGAGCGAGAGCGGGATGAGGAACGCGGCGCCGACGCCGAGCAGGACCCGGGCGGCGATCAGCTCGCCCGGCGAACCGGCGTAGGCGCACCACAGCGAGGCCAGCCCGAACACGACGAGCGCGCCGAGCAGCAGTTTCTTCGGGCCGAAGCGGTCGCCGAACAGGCCGGCCGGCAGCAGCAACGCGGCCAGCGCGAGCGTGTAGGCGTTGCCGAACCACTGCAGCTGCGTGGTCGTGGCGCCGAGGTCGACGGCCAGGGTCGGCATGGCCACGTTGAGCACGGTCAGGTCGAGGCCGATGGTCAGCAGGCTCACCGCGAGCGCACCGAGCGCCCACCACCTGCGCGGACAGGTCTTCGTCATAGCGACCCCCAATTGATAGTGACTACCAAGTGAGAGTAACTCTCAAAATCGGCGAGCGCCAGGGCCCGGCCGCGGAAACATGTTGCACGCGCGTACCACCTTGGGTTCTCATCGAAGGCGTGCCGCTGCAGCCCTACCGCCGGGTGCTCTCCGTCCCCCGCGTCCCCTCGACGATGGCCCTGATGTTCCTGGCGCGTCTCCCGATGACCATGAACGGCGTGCTCATGACGCTGTACATCGTCACCGGGCTCGGCCGCGGCTACGGGGCCGCGGGCCTGGTGGGCGGGGCCGTCACGCTCGGGATGGCGCTCGGCGCGCCGCTGCTGGGCCGCTGCTTCGACCGGTACGGGCTGCGCCCGGTCGTCGCCGTCTGCGGCATCGGCACGACGGTGTTCTGGATCGCCGCGCCGCACCTGCCGTTCGCGGCGCTCGCCGTCGTCGCGCTCCCGGCGGGCCTGCTTTCGGTGCCGGCGGGCTCGCTGGCCCGGCAGGTCCTGGCCACGCTCGTGCCGGCCGAGGAGCGCCGCGCGGCCTACTCGCTGGACACGATCTCGATCGAAGCGACGTTCATGATCGGCCCGGCGGCGGGCATCGCGGCCATCACGGCCTTCTCCCCGACGTGGACGCTCACCGGCCTCGGCCTGCTGTTCGGCGGCACGGCGTTCCTGATCTGGCTGGTCGACCCGCCGATCCGCGAGGGCGCCGCCGAAGCGGCCGAACCGGGCGTCCGGCCGCCGCTGCGGAGCTGGCTCACCGGCCGGCTCGTGGCGACGCTGCTGATCGCGGGCGGCACGTTGTTCGTGCTGGTCGGCACGGAACTGGCGACGCTGGCGGCCCTGCGCGCGAACGGCGAGCTCGGCGTGACCGGGCTGGTCATCGCGGTGATGTGCGTGGCGTCGATCGTCGGCGGCGTGGTGCACGGCGCGGTGAAGCGGTCGCTGCCGCAGGGCGTGCTGATGCTGCTGCTCGCGCTGCTGGTGATCCCGGTCGGCCTGGCCGACCACCCGTGGTGGCTGCTGATGCTGGTGCTGATCCCGACGAACCTGATGTGCGCGCCGACGCTGGCGGCGACGACCGAGACGGTCAGCCGGGTCGCCCCGCCGCAGGTCCGCGGCGAGGCGATGGGCCTGCAGGACGCGTTCACCCGCCTCGGCCTGGCGATGGGCGGCCCGGTGGTCGGCTTCGCCATCGACCACTCGACCCCGGAGTGGGGCTTCGCGGCGGCCGGCCTCGGCGGCCTGGTCATCGCCGCGGCCGGCCTGCTCTGGCGCCGATCCCCGGCACCCACCCCGGAACCGGCCCTGGCCGAAAGCCGCACCTGACCCCCCTGCCGCCGCGGTCGTGAGTGGTAAGACGGGTTCTAACGCGCCTTACCACTCACGACGGGTGCGGCAGGGTGGTCAGCCGCAGGCGGCGCGGAGGGCGTCGAGCTTCTTGACGTTGCGCTGCACCCACCCGGCCACCACGCCGGCGTCTTCGATGCGTTCCTTCTGCACCTCGACGTACGAGCCGGCCATGCCGAGCAGCGCGTTCTTCACGTCCTGGTCCTGGACGTTCCCGGCCAGCTCGCGCAGCCGCCGCTCCTTGTCGGCGGCGCGCTCCTTGAGCTTGGCCGGGTCGACCAGCGGGTTCAGGTCCGCGAGCCCGAGTGCCTCGGTGCACGCGCTCACCTTGTCCGCCGTCCGGCTCCCCTGGTCGACCGCGTTGCCGACCTCGGCGCACCCGCTCAGCAGTGCGGCCGAGGCCAGCAGCGCAGCGGTGATCCCACCCCTCGTCATGGCGCCAAGGTACCGTCAGCCCTTGACGCAGACCACCTGCTTGAGGTGCGCCACGACCTCGACCAGGTCCGTCTGCGCGCGGATCACCGTTTCGATGTCCTTGTACGCCGCCGGGATCTCGTCGACCACGCCCGAGTCCTTGCGGCACTCGACCCCGGCCGTCTGCGCCGCGAGGTCGTCGGCGGTGAACAGCTTCTTGGCCTTGTTCCGCGACATCCGGCGGCCGGCGCCGTGCGACGCCGACTGGAACGACGAGTCGTTGCCCAGCCCGCGGACGATGTACGAACCGGTCCCCATGCTGCCCGGGATGATCCCGAGGTCACCCGATCCGGCGCGGATCGCCCCCTTCCGGGTGACGAGCAGCTCGACGCCGTCGTAGGTCTCCTCGGCGACGTAGTTGTGGTGGCACGAGATCGCGTCGTCGAAGGTCGTGCCGGGCACGACGTCCGCGAGCGCCAGCTTCACCAGCGCGACCATCGTGGCGCGGTTGCGCGCCGCGTAGTCCTGCGCCCAGAACAGGTCGCGCCGGTACGCCTGCATCTCCGGCGTGCCGGCGACGAACACCGCGAGGTCGGGGTCCGGCAGGTCGGCGTTGTGCGGCAGCTTGCGCGCGACCGCCATGTGCCGCTCCGCCAGCTCCTTGCCGATGTTGCGCGAACCCGAGTGCAGCATCAGCCAGACCCGGCCCTCGTCGGCACCGCCCTGCTCGAGGCAGACCTCGATGAAGTGGTTGCCGCCGCCGAGGCTGCCGATCTGCCGCGCGGCCCGGTCGTGCAGCTCCTGGACGCCGGTGTGCAGCTCGGCGAACCGCTTCCAGAACGCGTCCCAGCCGCCGACGCCGTGCACCTTGGCCGGGTTCACCGGCGTCTTGTGCAGCCCGAAGCCGACCGGCACGGCGCTCTCGATGCGCCGGCGCAGCTTCCCGAGGTCGTCGGGCAGCTCGGCGGCGGTGAGCGACGTCCGGACCGCGCTCATCCCGCAGCCGATGTCCACGCCGACCGCGGCGGGCGAGACGGCGTCGCGCATGGCGATGACGCTGCCGACGGTCGCGCCCTTGCCGTAGTGCACGTCGGGCATCACGGCGACGCCGTGCACCCACGGCAGGTTCGCGACGTTCTGCAGCTGCCGCATGGCCTGGTCTTCGACCGACGCGGGATCCGCCCACATCCGGATCGGGACGCGGGCGCCGTCGACAGCGGTGTACATGGTTCCTCCCCTTGACTCGCTTGCGGTGCACAGGTTCCCCCAGCGGCGAGCGGAACACCAACGGCATTTCTTCGTGAGCAAAAAGAAATCCGCGCTGACGATCATCCGGGGCAGAATGGGCCGACCGTCCGGGGAGGGACGGCTTGGGGAGGATCGATCCGTTGTGAAGACATCGTGGCGCGCGCTCGTCGCGGCCGCCCTGCTGGCCGGGTTCCCGGCCCTGGTGTTCCTGGTCGTCGGCGGGCTCGCCGTGACCGAGTACTACTTCTTCCGGCACCACTCCGGCATCCTGGCGATCAAGCTCGCCATCGTCGCGGTGCCGGTGTCATACGCCCTGCTCAAGGCCCTGTTCGCGATCGAGCGGACGCGCGGGGACGCCGTGCCCGGCGTGCCGGTGACGCGCGCGGACGAGCCCGCGCTGTGGGCGCTCGTCGAGGAGCTGGCCACCGCGGTCGGCACCCGGCCGCCGGACACGATCACGCTGGTCAGCGAGGTCAACGCCGGCGTGCGCGAGCGCACCGGCTGGCTCGGCCTGCGGGTGTTCCGGCGCGAGATGTTCATCGGCGCGCAGCTGCTCGCCGGGCTGCGGCACGACCAGTTGTGCGCCCTGCTCGGCCACGAGCTCGGGCACTACAGCAACCGCGACACCCGGCTGGCCGCGCTGACCTACCGCGGCCGCCGGTCGATCGAGCGCGCCCTGGTCGGCCTGGGTGGCGACGGCTGGTTCGAAGGCCTGGTCCGCAGGTTGTTCGTGCTCTACGCGAAGCTCTACTTCGCCGTCTCCGCCGCGGTCTGCCGCCGTCAGGAGCTCGCCGCCGACGCCGCCGCGGCCCGCGTCGCCGGCACCGCGGCGATGACCGGCGCGTTGCGCGAGGTCGAAGTCCTCGACGTCGCCTGGGACTTCTACTTCGACCGCTACGTCGCCATCGGCTGGGACGCCGGCTACCTGCCGGACCGGCTGGCCGGCGGCTTCGCGGACCTGCTCGCCGACGCGTCCCGCGCCGAGGAGTTCGGCCGGCTCCGGCAGCACCCGCCGGCCAAGGAGGACTCCCGCTACGCCACGCACCCGCCGACGCCGGACCGGATCGCGGCCCTCGAGGCGCTGCCGGAGGTGCCGGGCCGCCCCGGTGGCGACCACCCGGCGAGCGAAATCCTCCGCGACGCCGCCACGACGCTGGAGGCGGCCATGACCTCCGACTTCTCCGACAAGGCGAAGCTCAAGCGGCGCACGGACTGGAACCGGCTGGTCGACCTCGGCGTCCGGCACACCGTCACCCGCGAGGCCCGGGTGATCCTGGGCCCGGGCGGGACGATCGCGCAGGCCCTCGACCGCATCGACGCCGGCCGCGCCGCCGAACTGGCCGACCCGGAACGCAAGCCGCCGGCGTCGGCCGGGCCGCGGGCGCAGCGCGAGTTCGCCGCCACCTCGGTCCGCGAACGGCTGTCCACCGTGGTCCAGTCGTACCTCGCGGAAGCCGAGGTGGCGCACTGGAAGCTGTCCTGGTCCGGGCCGCCCGAGTTCGTCGTCGAAGAACCCCATGGCCGCGAGCTGACCGCCGCCCTCGACGCCGCGGCGGCGGCCGATCCCGACACGGCGCCGCTGCGCCGCCTGCTGGCCGCCACCGGCGTGCTGCCCATCAGTTTCTGAGGAGAAACCATGCTGTCGTTGTTCAATTCGAAGCGCCGCAAGGCCGCCGTCGCACTCGTCAAGGCGGCCAAGGCCCGCGGGATGACCGTCGAGGAGTACGCGAAGACGCTCTCCCAGGACGAGCTCGCGCAGTTCGTCCCCCAGGACGACAAGCCGAAGTCCGAGCTCCTGGACGTGACCCGGTGGGGTCTGCCGGCGGGCAAGGAGGTGTCGGCGGCGCCGTTCATCGCCGACGCCCGCGTCGCCGAGGCCGTCACGGCCTACCGCGCCGGCGACTGGCAACCGGCGGCTGCGTTGCTGGCCGAGCTGGGCACCGACCGGGACCGCCGCACCTTCGCCGTCCAGCAGCTCGGCGACGCGGCCGCGGACGACGACGCTCCCCTGAAGGAGTGGCTGGCGTCCGGGAGCACGGACGCGGCCGTCGTCAACGCGCAGGGCCTGGTCGCGCTGGCCTGGCAGATCCGCTCGAGTGCGACCCCCGAGCACGTCGCCCAGGACCAGTGGGCGGGGTTCTTCCGGGTGCTCGAAGACGCCGAAGCGGCGGCCCGGGCCGCGACCGAAGCCGCGCCGGAGGACCCGACGCCGTGGTGCACCATGCTCATGGTCGCCCGTGGCAGGCAGTACGACAACGACGCCTTCCGCGCGGTCTGGGCGGAGCTCGTGGCGCGTGACCCGCTCCACCGGGCCGCCCACGACCAGGCGTTGCAGTACTGGTGCGCCAAGTGGTTCGGCTCGCACGAGCAGATGTTCGCCTTCGCCGACGAAGCCGCGGCGAAGGCGCCGAAGCTCGCGGGCCTGGCTCTCGTCGCCGCGCACGAGGCGGAGGCCAAGGGCGTCGAGGCGTGGCAGAGCGACCGGACGCGGCGCGCGCTGGACGTCGTCGTGCCCTGGCTGGCCGGCGAGGGCCGGGATCACCCGGCGAACCGGCGCGACCGCGCCTACGCGGCCAAGGCGCTGGTGGTGAACGGCCGCTGCGACGAGGCCGTCGAGCAGTTCAAGGTCCTCGGCCCGCACGCCGACGCGCTGGTCTGGGCCTACGGCGGCAAGCCGGTCCACGAATTCGTCAAGACGAGCTACCTCGCCTGCCACGGCGCGACCACCCGGCCGTGAGACGCGCGAAGGCCCCTCACCGCGCTCGGTGAGGGGCCTTCGGCGTGGTCGTCAGAGCTGCTGGGCCACCAGCTCGGCGATCTGCACGGCGTTGAGCGCCGCGCCCTTGCGCAGGTTGTCGTTCGAGATGAACAGCGCCAGCCCACGGCCGCCCTCGACGCCCTGGTCGACGCGGATCCGGCCGACGTAGCTCGGGTCGTTGCCCGCCGCCTGCAGCGGGGTCGGGACCTCCGACAGCTCGACGCCCGGCGCGTGCGTCAGCAGCTCCGTCGCGCGCTCGACGGTCAGGGGCCGCTCGAACTCCGCGTTCACCGAGATCGAGTGCCCCGAGAACACCGGGACGCGCACGCAGGTGCACGAGACACCGAGGCCCGGGATGCTCAGGATCTTGCGGCTCTCGTTGCGGAACTTCTTCTCCTCGTCCGTCTCGAAGTCGCCGTCGTCCACAATGGACCCGGCCATCGGGAGGACGTTGAACGCGATCGGGCGGACGTACTTCTCCGGCTTCGGGAACTCGATCGCCGCGCCGTCGTGGGTCAGCAGCGCCGCGTGTTCGGCGGCCGCCTTCACCTGGCCCGCCAGCTCGTCGACGCCGGCCAGCCCGCTGCCGGACACCGCCTGGTACGTCGAGGCGACCAGCCGGACCAGCCCGGCTTCGTCGTGCAGCGGCTTCAGCACCGGCATCGCGGCCATGGTGGTGCAGTTGGGGTTCGCGATGATCCCCTTGCGCGCTTCCTTGATCGCCTGCGGGTTGACCTCGCTGACGACCAGCGGCACGTCCGGGTCCATCCGGAACGCCGAGGAGTTGTCGATCACCGTGACGCCCGCGGCGGCGAACCGCGGCCCCTGCGCCTTGGACGTCGCTCCGCCCGCGGAGAACAGCGCGATGTCCAAACCGGACGGATCCGCTTCTGCCGCGTCTTCGATGGTGATTTCGGTGTCCCGCCAGGGAAGCTTCGACCCGGCCGAGCGCGCCGAGGCGAAGTACCGGAGCTCGGCGACCGGGAACTCCCGCTCCGCCAGCAGCTTGCGCATCACCGCGCCGACCTGGCCGGTCGCGCCGACCACCCCGACCCGCAGCCCGTCCGCCATCAGCGACCACTCCCCGCGTAGACGACGGCTTCTTCGTCGCCGCCGAGTTCGAACGCCTCGTGGATCGCGCGCACGCCCTCGTCGAGCTGCGCGTCCCGGATCAGCACCGAGATGCGGATCTCCGAGGTGTTGATGATTTCGATGTTGACGCCGGCCTGGGCGAGCGCCTCGCAGAACGTCGCCGTGACACCCGGGTGCGAGCGCATCCCGGCGCCGACGAGCGACACCTTGCCGACGTGGTCGTCGTAGAGGACCGACTCGAAGCCGATCTCCGCCTTGACCTTCTCCAGCTCCTTGACGGCCTTGGCGCCGTTGGCCTTCGACAGCGTGAAGGTGATGTCCGTGCGGCCGGAGACGGTGCTGGACACGTTCTGCAGCACCATGTCGATGTCGATCTCGGCGTCGGCGATCACGCGGAAGATCCGGGCCGCGGCACCGGTGTGGTCCGGCACCCCGGTCACCGTGATCTTGGCTTCGGAGCGGTCGTGCGCCACACCGGTGATCAGGGCTTGTTCCACGGGGATCTCCTCGATAGAACCGGTCACCGTCGTGCCCGGCTTGTCACTGTAGGAAGAACGGACTCGGATCGGGACGCCGTAGCGGCGCGCGTACTCGACCGACCGCAGGTGCAGGATCTTCGACCCGCTCGCGGCCAGCTCGAGCATTTCCTCGTACGTGACGGTGTCGAGCTTGCGCGCGTCCGGCACCACCCGCGGGTCGGCCGTGTACACACCGTCCACATCGGAGTAGATCTCGCAGACGTCGGCGTTCAGCGCGGCGGCGAGCGCGACGGCGGTGGTGTCCGAGCCGCCGCGGCCCAGCGTGGTGATGTCCTTGGTGTCCTGCGCGACGCCCTGGAAGCCCGCGACGAGCGCGATGTACCCCTGCTCGAGGGCCTCGGTGACCCGGCTCGGGGTGACGTCGATGATCCGCGCGTTGCCGTGCACGGACGTCGTCACGACCCCGGCCTGCGAGCCGGTGAACGACCACGCCTCGGCGCCCAGCGACGCGATGGCCATCGCGACCAGCGAGTTCGAGATCCGCTCACCCGCGGTGAGCAGCATGTCCATTTCCCGCTCCGGCGGCGCCGGGTTGACCTGCTGCGCCAGGTCGAGCAGCTCGTCGGTGGTGTCACCCATCGCCGAGCAGACGACGACGACGTCGTTGCCCGCCTTCTTCGTCGCGACGATCCGTTCCGCCACGCGCTTGATCCGGTCGGCACTTTCCAGCGACGATCCGCCGTACTTCTGGACCACGAGGGCCACGCCCGAACCTCCTCGCGGGCCGGGCGGCTCCCTGGTGGGCACCGGAGAGCCCCCGCGTCCCATGATTTGCCCCGGAGCCTACCGGGGCCCGGGCGGCCCGCCACCCTCTTGACGTGGGGCGCACCCCGCCCGCGGGTGTCCGGGAAGTAAATCTTCCGCGATGCCAACGGAATGCGCGGAGCCCTTCCTCCCGAGTGATGCACAGCACTCGTGGGTAGTCTCGGCGGCGTGCGGAAACCAGCTGTGACGAGCGTCCCGATCGCAACCCTGATGGCGGAACGGTGGAGCCCCCGGGCGTACGACTCCGCCGCCTCGGTCACCCCGGACCAGGTGCGCGCCCTGCTCGAGGCGGCCCGCTGGGCCCCGTCGTTCGGCAACACCCAGCCGGCCCGCTACCTGGTGGGCGTCCGCGGCACGCGAGCGTTCGACGCGATCCTTTCGACGTTGAACTCGGGCAACCAGGCGTGGGCGCACCGGGCGAGCCTGCTGCTGATCGGCGTGATGGTGACGACGAACGCGAAGGGGGAGGTGCCCTACGCCGAGTACGGGCTGGGGCTGGCGTCGGAGAACCTGGTGCTGCAGGCGGTGGAGCTGGGGTTGATCGCGCACCAGATGGCGGGGTTCTCGCCGGACGCGGTGCGGGCCGCGTTCGCCCTTCCGGAGGACGCCGTGCCGAAGGTGGCGATCGCGGTGGGATCGGTGGCGGCGCCGGAGGTGCTGGAGGAGGACTGGCGGATCGAGCGCGAGCGGGCCGAGCGGGTCCGGCTGCCGCTGGAGGAGTTCGCGTTCACCGACGAGTGGGGCAAGCCGGCGCTATGACGCCCCGCCGACGCGGCGGATGACCTTGGCCAGGATCCCCGACACCACGAGCCAGAAGATCGCCGCGATGCCGTAGTTCACCAGTACGCGCAGCTTTGCGTCACTCGGCGTGAACAGGTCGCTGAAGCCCAGGGCCAAGCTGTCCGCCCAGGACTTCACGAACGAGACGATGCCGTTGTCCGGGTTGGCCGAGCCGACCGTGAAGATCACGTGGATCACCAGGAAGGCCGCGAAGACCAGGCCGACCCAGCGGACGATCGACGCCACCACCGAGGCCGCCTTGCCCCCGGTCTGGCGCCAGTCGACGGCCGCGCGGCGGGAGACGCGGGTCTCCTCCGACGACGACTCTGCGTGCTCACCCATGCCCGCAGTTTCGCACGGTGCCCGGCCGAATGCTACCCACAGGTAACCATCTAGGGGAAACACAGCGGGCGCGCAGCGCCTCCGTTGAGGGCGGTGGTGGGGGCATGGGAGGAACGAATCCATCGCGGGCCCGCTTCCCTCCGCGCACGTTCGCTGGTTATGGTGGGCTCGTGGCGCGTGCTCTCCTGCTTCGCTGCCGCGACGGGGCCTGACCGGACCGGCTCCCCGTCGCGGGGCTTCGTGGTGCCGGTCGCACCCGTCGAGCTGGAGACACCCCAAATCCCATGAGCAAGATCCGCAAGCCCTCTCGTCCCGCGCCCGCCGGCCAGCCCGCCTGGAACACCCAGCGCGGCACGTCCATGCCGGTCCACCGCTACCGCCCCTGGTACGACCTGGTCGAGAACATCGACCTGCCCGACCGCACCTGGCCGGAAAAGCGCATCGAGCGTGCGCCGCTGTGGTGCGCCGTCGACCTGCGTGACGGCAACCAGGCCCTGATCGACCCGATGTCGCCCGCGCGCAAGCGCAAGTTCTTCGACCTGCTGGTCCGCATGGGCTACAAGGAGATCGAGGTCGGCTTCCCGGCCGCGTCGCAGACGGACTTCGACTTCGTCCGCGAGATCATCGACGAGGGCGCCATCCCCGACGACGTCAGCATCCAGGTGCTGACCCAGTGCCGCCCGGAGCTGATCGAGCGCACCTTCGAGGCCCTGGACGGCGCGCCGCGGGCGATCGTCCACATCTACAACTCGACGTCGATCCTGCAGCGCCGCGTCGTCTTCCGCGAGGAGCGCGAGGGCATCAAGAAGATCGCGACGCAGGGCGCCGAAATGGTCGTCGACCTGGCCGCGAAGCACCCCGACACGGACTTCCGGTTCCAGTACTCGCCGGAGTCCTACACCGGCACCGAGCTGTCCTACGCGCTCGAGGTCTGCAACGCCGTCACCGAAATCTGGCAGCCGACGCCGGAGAAGCCGGTGATCCTGAACCTGCCGGCGACGGTCGAGATGGCGACGCCGAACGTCTACGCCGACTCGATCGAGTGGATGAGCCGGAACCTGGCCCGCCGCGACTCGGTGATCCTGTCGCTGCACCCGCACAACGACCGCGGCACCGGCATCGCCGCCGCCGAGCTGGGCTTCCAGGCCGGCGCCGACCGGATCGAAGGCTGCCTGTTCGGCAACGGCGAGCGCACCGGCAACGTCGACCTGGTCGCGCTGGGCATGAACCTCTACAGCCAGGGCATCGACCCGCAGATCGACTTCTCCGACATGGACGAGATCAAGCGGACGGTCGAGTACTGCAACCAGCTGCCGGTGCCCGAGCGCTCGCCGTGGGGCGGCGACCTGGTGTTCACCGCGTTCTCCGGCAGCCACCAGGACGCGATCAACAAGGGCCTCGACGCCATGAAGGACGCCGCCGACAAGGCCGGCGTACCGATCGACGAGCACCCGTGGGAGGTCCCGTACCTGCCGATCGACCCGAAGGACGTCGGCCGCACGTACGAGGCCGTGATCCGGGTCAACTCGCAGTCCGGCAAGGGCGGCGTCGCCTACATCATGAAGGCCGAGCACCAGCTCGACCTGCCGCGGCGGCTGCAGATCGAGTTCTCGAAGGTCATCCAGCGCTACACCGACACCGAGGGCGGCGAGGTCGACCCGACGACGATGTACAACGCGTTCTCGGCCGAGTACCTGGAGCTGAAGACGCCGCTGGAGCTGGTCCGCCAGCACGTGCGCGACAACGGCGACGGCGAGTACGACATCACCGCGACGGTCCGCGTGGAGGGCGACGAGCACGAGGTCACCGGCCGCGGCAACGGCCCGATCGCGGCGTTCTTCGACGCCCTGTCGACCGTGGGCTTCGACCTGCGCCTGCTGGACTACAGCGAGCACACGCTCTCCCCGGGCGACGACTCGCGCGCGGCGTCGTACATCGAGTGCGCGATCTCGGACCGGGTGTTCTGGGGCATCGGCATCGACCCGTCGATCGTCACGGCGTCCCTGCGCGCGGTCGTGTCGGCGGTGAACCGCGCCAACCGGTAGCCGGTGAAGGCCGAGCGGCTGGTCGCGCTGCTGTTCACGCTGCAACGGCGGCGCAGCGCGACCGCCGCCGAGCTCGCTTCGGAACTGGGCGTTTCGGAGCGCACGATGCACCGCGACCTCGCGGCCCTGCGCGAAGCGGGCGTTCCCCTGTGGACGGAGCAGGGCCGCCACGGCGGCTTCCGCCTGGTCGACGGCTGGCGCGCCGGGCTCGACGGCCTCACCGCGCGTGAGGCCGTCGCGCTGTTCGCGCTGGGCGTTCCGTCGGCGCTCGCGGGCCTCGGCCTGGACACGGCGGGCAGCGCGGCGCGCGCGAAGGTGACCGCGGGCATGCCGGCCGAGCTGCGGGAGCACGCGGCTTTGGTCGCCGGGCGGTTCCACCTGGACGCACCGGGCTGGTTCGGCTCGCCGGACGAGCCCCCGGCCCTGGCGACCGTCGTCCAGGCGGTGTGGTCCCAGCGGCGGGTGTCGGTGTCCTACCGGCGCCGGGACAAGGTGGCTTCGCGGGAGCTGGAGCCGCTGGGGCTCGTGCTGAAGGCGGGTGTCTGGTACCTGGTGGCCCGGGTGGTGCCGGACGACGCTTTGCGGACCTACCGGGTGTCGCGGATCCTCGCGGTGACCCGGCTCGACGGCGGGTTCGAGCGGCCGCCGGAGTTCGACCTGGCCGGCTGGTGGCGCTCGTCGTCGGCGACGTTCGAGCAGGTGGCGCGGCCGTTGCGGGTGCGCGCCCGGCTGAACCGGACGGCGGTGCGGGAGCTGCGCCGCGTGTTCGGCGGGGAGCACCTCGCGGACACCGTGGTCTCGCTCAGGACACCCGATGACGACGGCTGGGCCGAAGCCGAGCTCGCCCTGGAAGACGGCGAGATCGGCCTCGGCCAGCTGGTCGCGTTGAGCCCGGGGGTGGAGGTGCTGGAGCCGGCTTCGCTGCGGGCGGCGCTGGCCGCGGTGGGCGCGGAACTGGCCGCCCGCAACGCTCAGCGGTAGCCGGTGGTGTCCGCGGGCTTGCCCGCGTCCGCCACCTCCCTCATGTACCGCCAGGCGTCCGGCCGGCTGCCGTCCACGTCGTCGACGCCGTACTCCTTCGCCAGCTGTCCGCTGCTCACCGTCTGCCCGCTCCACCGGTCCCGGCCGGGATCCGCCGCCAGCGCCACCACGGTCCGGCCGCAGAACGTCGGCGTTTCGGAGATCTCGAAGTGCGGTACCCGCTCGCACGCGTCGCGCCAGTTGGCCTCGGTCACCCCGTAGATCTCCAGCATCGCCTCCGACCGCAGGTACCCCGGGGTGAACGCGACCGCGGTCGCCCCGAAGGAAGCCAGCTCCGCCGCCTCGCCGATCGCCAGCAGGTGCGCCGACGCCTTCGCCACGTAGAACGGCAGCGAAGTCCCTTCGCGGTACTTCGCGTTGTACTCGGCCGTGCCGTCGGTCAGCTCGACGACCAGGCCGCCCGGCTTGCCGATCAGCAGCGGGAGCAGGAAGTGGCTGGTGATCAGGTGCGCGTCGATGCCGAGGCGAACCATCCGCAGGCCCGCGGCCAGGTCGTGCTCCCACACCGGCTTGCCCCAGCCGAGGTGCCGGTCGCCGCCCCAGAGGCCGTCGATGAGGATGTCGAGCGGGCCGACCTGCTTGGCCAGGGCCTCGACCTCGGCCGGGACCAGGTGGTCCACGCGGATCGCTTCCGCCTGCCCGCCGGCCTGCTCGATCAGCTCCACCGTCTCCTCGATCGTCTCCGGACGGTCCACTTCGGACCGTCCGGCGCGCGTGGTCCGGCCGGTCACGTACACGAAGGCGCCCGCCCGGCCGAGTTCCACCGCGATGGCCCGGCTCGCGCCGCGGGTACCGCCCGCCACCAGGGCGGTTTTTCCGGAAAGTGTGTTCATGCGCCCAGCGTCACGGCGAACCATGACAACTCCTGGCATGATTCGCCGAATCTGTGGACCGGCTGTCGGGTTCCTGTGAGTCCCCGGTGAACGGGAGTGCTTCGCCGCGGACAGGCGGTTAATGGAGGTGTGGACGGATCGACGGCGGGACTGCTGGTGCTGTTCGTCGTCTCGCTCGTGCCCCTGCTGCCGACCGAGGTGACCATCCTCGGCATGGGCATCGAGGCGGCGCAGGGCGGGACGTCGCTCGCGCTGGTGATCGCCGTGGCGAGTGCCGGGTGCCTGGCGTCCGACCAGGCGCTCTACGCCCTCGGCCGGTTCGGTGGCCGGGCGGCGCTGGACCGGCTGGGCCGGCGGAAGAAGATCGCCGCCGGCCTCGGCTGGCTCGACGGGCGGCTGCAGCGCCATCCCCGGCCGGTGCTGGTGGTCGCCCGCTGGCTGCCGTCGGGCGGGACGCTCGGCGCCCTCCTCGCCGGATCGCTCCGGTGGCCGATGGCGGAGTTCTTCACCGCGTCGGCCGTCGGCGTCACACTCTGGACGTCGTACGTGGCCTTCCTCGGCTACGCCGGCGGCCGGATCGTCACCGAACCCGGGATCAGCCTGCTGCTCTCCCTGGGCGTGGCCCTGATCCTGGGTTCGGTGATCACCTACGGCGTGAAGCGGTCGGCTAGAGCGATTTGAGGATGTCCGCCGGTTCGGTCCGCGTGACGAAGTCCGGGTGGACGTCGACGAAGCGGAGCACCCGATCCCGGCCGACCACGACCACCGCCGGGTGCACCAGCTCCCAGCTGCCGTTGACCTCCTCGAGGTCCGTACCCAGCGTCTTCATCGCCTCGCGCACGACATCGGAAACCGGGTAGCTCAACCCGAGGCTCCGCCCCACGGCGCTGCCGACGTCCGAGAGCACGGGGAACGCCAGGTCCGGCGCCGGCCCGTCCGGCTTCTGCGGGCTGATCGCCGCCAGGGTCGCGCCGCGCTCCGCCAGCTCGGGCAGCAGTTCCTGCTGGTAGGTGCGCAGCGTCAGGTTGCAGTACGGGCACCACTGGCCGCGGTAGAACACGAGCACGGCCGGCCCGTCGGCCACGAGTTCGGCCAAGCCCGTCGGCGTGCCGTCGGCCCCCGGCAGCGTGAAGTCCTCGATCTTGTCGCCCACCTCGGCGAAGCCCGTCGCGGCCCGGCGCCGGTCCGCGTCGAGGACCTCGGCGATCTCCGGCGGCAGGGCGCCGCGGAGCTGGTCGTTCAGCCCGTCCAGGGCACTGTTGAGCGTCATGGATCCCCCTAGCTGTTGTACTGATCGGTACAGTGGGCCGAACTGTACTATCCAGTACATGGAGACGCAAGCGGCTTCGACACCGCGCGGCAAGCGGACGCGCGACACGATCGTCGACGCGGCGGCCGGGCTGATGTACGTCGACGGCGTCGCGGGCACGAGCGTCGACAAGGTGCTCGCCGCGAGCGGGGCTGGGAAGTCGCAGATGTACCACTACTTCAAGAACAAGGAACAGCTGGTCGAGGCGGTGATCGACCGGTACCTCGAGCAGATCCTCGGCAACCAGCCGGCCATCTTCACGCTGTCCTCGTGGGCCGACCTCGAGACGTGGACCGGGCAGCTGCTGGACATCCACCGCCGCGCGGGCAAGCCGGTCGCCTGCCCGCTGGGCAACCTGGCCGGCGAAGTGGGCGACAACCCGAAGCTCGCACCGCTGGTCGACCGGGCCTACCGGACGTGGGAGTCCCACCTGGAGCGTGGCCTGAAAGTGTTGCAGGCCAACGGGGAGCTCGCCCCGGACGCCGACCCGGCGCGGCTGGCGCAGGCGGCGATGACGTCCGTCCAAGGTGGACTGCTGCTGGCGCACATCCGGCACGACCTCACGGCCCTGGAGGACGCACTGGACATCGCCCTCACCTACCTGCGCTCCCACGCCACCTCGTGAGTGGTAAGGCGCGTTCTAACGCGCCTTACCACTCACGAGCCGGTGAGCTGGGCGACCTCGGCGCGCAGTTCCTCGATCACCTGGGCCACCGCCGGACGCTGGCGGGCGCCGATCCGGCAGACCACCTCGATCAGCCGCGCCGCGCGGATCCCGGCCAGCGGCCTGCTGACCAGACCGCTGCCGCGGCGGGTGTCGATCGTGTAGCGCGGTACCAAGGCGATGCCGTGGCCGGCCGCGACCAGCCGTTCGGTGATCCGGAAGTCGTTGATCCGCTGCACGACGACCGGGCGCACGCCGGTGCGGATGGTCAGCGAGCGCAGCACGTCGTCCACCGGGAAGCCGTGGTCGACGCCGATCCAGCGTTCGTCGGCCAGCTCCGCCAGGTCCACCCGCCGCTTGGCCGCCAGCCGGTGCCCGGCCGGCAGCGCGACGTCGAGCGGCTCCCGCAGCAGCGGCACGACGTCCAGGCGGTCGTGGTCGAACTCGGGCGCGTGCTCGTCGCGGTGCGCCACGACGACGTCGTAGTCCGCGACCAGGCCCGGCACCTCGGGTGGCGTCATGTCGACATCGCGGACGTCGACCTCCAGGCCGTCGTACCCGGCGACGCGGGTCAGCAGCCCCGGCAGCAGCATCAGCCCGGCCGACTGGAAGATCGCGATCCGCACCCGCCCGCGCGGCGCGCTGCGGTAGGTGTCCAGTTCGGACTCGGCCCGGTCGAGCGCGGCGAGCACCTCGTCGGCCCGGGCGACCAGCGCGCGGCCGGCGTCGGTCAGCCGCAGGCCGCGCCCCGCGGGCTCGGTGAGCGGCAGGCCGACCTCGCCCTGCAACGCACGCAGCTGCTGCGAGACGGCCGACGGCGTGCAGTGCAGCGCCTGCGCGGCCGCCGTCACGCTGCCGCGGTCGGCGAACTCGCGCAGGGTGCGCAGCCGGCCCAGATCCACGCGGCCACTGTACTTGAAGCACAGCTACAAGGTTCCTGCAGATATTCTCGCTGGTCCTTCACGGTCGTCGTTGCGACAGTGGAGGCATGCCCGCTCGTGATCGCCTGCTCGCCGTGCTCGTCGCCGTCCTCTGGGGTCTCAACTTCCTCGCCATCCACGCCACGCTCGGCCAGTTCCCGCCGGTGTTCGCCGGGGCGCTGCGGTTCGCCGTGATCGCCGTGCCGACGATCCTGTTCGTGCCGTGGCCGAAGGTGAAGGTGCGGCACCTGCTCGGCTACGGCCTGGGTTTCGGCACCGGCCAGTTCGCGTTCCTGTTCATCGCGATGGACACCGGGATGCCGACCGGGCTGGCGTCGCTGGTGCTGCAGGCGTCGGCGCCGTTCACGGTCCTGCTCGGCGCGGTCTTCCTGCGCGAGCGCGTCACCGGGCACCAGCTGGCGGGCATCGCGCTGGCCGTGGCCGGGATGGCGGCGATCGCGTGGCAGCAGTCCGGGCACGCGGCCCTGCTGCCGATGGTCCTGACGCTGCTGGCCGCGCTGAGCTGGGCGTTCGGCAACCTGAGCACGCGCAAGGCCGAGCCGGACAACCCGCTGCACTTCACGCTGTGGATGTCGGTGGTGCCGCCGCTGCCGATGTTCGCGCTGTCCCTGGTCATGGAGGGCCCGGCCGCGCAGTGGCGGTCCTTGACGACGCTCGGGACGCCGACCGGCCTGACCGCGCTCGCGGGCCTGTCGTACGTGGTCCTGATCGGCACGGTGGTGGGTTCGGGCCTGTGGACGACGCTGATGCGCCGCAACCCGGCCGGCGTGGTTTCGCCGTTCTCCCTGCTGGTGCCGGTGGTCGGCCTGACGGCGTCGTTCGTGTTCCTGGGCGAGCAACCGACCTGGCTGGAGGTCGGCGCGGCGGTGGTCGTGATCGCCGGCGTGCTGCTCGGCTCGCTGCGAACCGCGCCCAAGCGTGAGCTCGTCGCGGTCTAGGCGGCGGTCTCTTCCTTGGTTTCGACGTCCTCCGGGTGCTTGCGCCCGAGACGCCGCTTCATGACGACGAAGACGACGGCACCGATGACGATGGCGGCCACCAGGCCGTACTTGGAGAAGTCGCCGAGCCACTTCTCGGCGGCCTCGCCGACGAAGTAGATGAGGGCGGTCGTGCCGCCGGCCCAGGCGATGCCGCCGAGCGCGTTGGCGATCAGGAACTTCGGGTAGTGCATGCGCAGCGAACCGGCGAGCGGCCCGGCGAGGATCCGCAGGAAGGCGATGAACCGCCCGAAGAAGACGGCCCACATGCCGCGTTTGTTGAAGATCCGTTCGGCGTTGGCGATGTGCGTCGGCCCGAAGTGTTTCGGGAATTTCCGGCCGGCCCAGGCGAACAGCCGCTGCCCACCGGTTTTCCCGATCAGGTAACCGATGCTGTCCCCGACGATGGCCCCGGCACTGGCCACGACGCCGACCCAGAGCGGGCTCAGGTTGGGGTGGCTCAGCGTGAGCAGAGCGGCGCTGACCAGCACGACCTCACCGGGCAGGGGAATGCCCAGGCTTTCGATCATGATCACGGCGCCGACGATCAGGTACACCGAGATCGCCGGGATCGACGCCAGCCACGTGTCGATGTGCACAGCCCGTACCCCCTGGTACCACGTCCGGATTGGTGTTCGCTTTCCGAAGGGTACCGGGGGCGGCGGACTCGGGGCGGCATCCTCAGGTATTGCCCGGGGTACGACTTTGGTCGGGGTCACCCGACGGTGGCGAACGTGATTGGCCGGGCATCACGTGGAGTTGCCCCGGTGGGGCGGACACGGGGTTGTTAGACAGCGTGGGCTTGAGCGTAGTTGGTTCGGGTTTCGGTCGGGGTGTGGTGGCCGACCGTTGAGTGCAGTCGGCGATGGTTGTAGTAGTGCAGCCAGGTGAACACGTCGCGGCGGGCGTGGGCGCGGGTGGGCCAGATCGAGACACCGATTTCGGTTTTCAGGGTGGCGAAGAAGGCTTCGGCGACAGCGTTGTCGTAGCAGGACCCGACCCGTCCCACCGACGGCCGGATCCGGTGTTCGGCCAGGGCGGTGCGGAACTGGCTTGAGGTGTATTGGACGCCGCGGTCGGAGTGAAACACCGCCTCCGGTTCGATGAGGCCGCGGGCGGTGGCCAGGTCAATCGCCTCGCAGACCAGGTCGGTGCGCATGTGCTCGGCCATCGCGTGGCCGACGACTTCGCGGGTGTGCAGGTCGATGACGGTGGCCAGGTAGAGCCAGCCTTGGAAGGTGGGCAGGCAGGTGATGTCCCCGACCATGCGCTGTCCAGGGGCGGTGGCGGTGAAGTCGCGGCGGATCAGATCACTGACCGGGGTGACCGGGCCGGCCGCAGGCCGGGTCAGGGTGCGGCGTTTGCGTCGGGTGATCCCGGCCAGGCCGTGTTCGCGCATCAGCCGCTCGACCCGCTTGTGATTCACGGTATGGCCGTGGCGGTGCAGCTCGGCGGTGATCCGCGGGACGCCGTTGGCCCTCCGATGCTCGGCGTGGATCGTGGCGATCAGGGTGACCAGGTCTTGCTCGGCCTGAGCTCGCGCGGCCCGGGCCGCCTCAGCGGCAACCCATTCGTGGTAGCCCTGCCGGCGCAGGCCCAGGACCTGGCACAACCGCGTGACACCGAACTCGGTGCGGTGTTCGGAGATGAACCGGTAGCGGTAGATCATCGATCCATCTCGCGCGCAAAATAGGCGGCCGCTTTCCGCAGGATCTCCTTCTCTTTCTCCAGCTCAGCGACCCTTTTCCGCAACCGCTGCAGCTCCTGGACCTCGACCGGGTCTTCCGCCGGCGGCCCCATCTCGGCCGTCTGCTTGGCCACGTTCACCCACGAGCGCAGGGTTTCGTGGTTGACCCCCAGCTCCCGGGCGATCTGCCGCAATGGCCGACCACTCGAGTTCACCAACTCGATCGCGTCACGACGGAACTGCTCCGGGTACTTCGACCTGCGAGACACCAGGACATCCTCCCTCCAGACCACTGTCTGGAATCAAGGTGTCCGCCCCAAGGGGGCAACTCCACACGCGTGATCAGAGAGGCATCACGCGTGATTGGCGGGGCATCAGGCTGAGCGGGAGGAGTTGTCCACAGGGTTAACCCCCATGTGGACAACTCCGGTGGACAACCCGCGATCGGCCGGTTTCGTCCGGGGTGGCCGATAGACTGGACTTGGGCACGCCCCCCGGGAGGGTGGGGAGCTGCTCGGGGGCCGGAGCCCCGCTCAGGGCTTGAGGTCGACCGCGGCCCGCAGGGTTGCGTCCATGTAGAACGGCACCGAGTCGTGCGCGTGCGTGATCTGCCACTCCCCGGCCACCCGCTTGAAGCACACCGTCGAGCGGAACCACAGCTCGAACCCCGCCGGCGCTCCCTTCGGCGTCGTCGAGAGGCGGTTCAGCGCGTGGCACCAAGCCAGGTCCCCGCCCACCGTGACCTCCAAGTCCTGGGTCGAGTACTCGATCGGCCCCTCGAACGTCTCGAACCACGCCTTCCGAGCCTCGACGTCGATGACCTCCGCGCCCCGGTGCACCAGCGGCGGCGCCAACGTGAACGCCACGACGTCCGGTGCGTAGTGCGAACCCAGCGTCGCTGCGTCGCGGGCCGTCATCGCCGCTTCACGGGCCGCCATCAGTTCGCGGATCTGCTGCTCGCTCATGCCATTCTCCTCACAGGTCGGTACTTGCACGGGAGACGTAGGTGCCGCCGGACGGATTTCGACAGGAGGCCGATGTGAAATACGTGGTCCTGATCTACGGCAACCCCGCGTCGCGCAAGGCGTGGGAAGGGATGAGCCCGGAACAGCGGGCCGCCGGGCTCGCCCACTACCAGCAGCTCAACGACGATCTCGATGCCTCCGGCGAGCGTATCGTCTCCGAACGGCTCGCCTTTCCCGAACTGACCAGGCAGGTGGGCGTCGCCACCGACGGGCCGTTCGCCGAGGCCAAGGAGTTCCTCGCCGGGTTCTACCTGCTCGACTGCGAAAGCGAAGACCGCGCCCTCGAGATCGCCGCGAAGTTTCCGGAAGCGTCCTTCGGCAAGGTCGAGGTGCGGCCGGTGATGGGGTTGCACGGGCCGGAGCTGTGACCGAACGCCTGCTCCGGGAGCTCGCGCCGCAGGTACTGGCCGCGCTCGTCCGGCGGTACGGCGACTTCGACGCCTGCGAGGACGCCGTCCAGGAGGCGCTGCTGGCCGCGTCGCAGCAGTGGCCGGTCGAAGGGGTTCCGGATCACCCGAAGGGGTGGCTGATCACCGCCGCGTCCCGGCGGCGGATCGAACAGTGGCGCAGCGAGACCGCGCGGCGACGGCGTGAGGAGACCGTCGCCCGGCACGAGCCGCCCGGGCAGGAGGCGGTCAGCGGGGTCGATGACACGCTGACCCTGCTGCTGCTCTGCTGCCACCCCGCCCTGAACCCGCCGTCGCGGGTGGCACTCACCCTGCGGGCCGTCGGCGGGCTGACGACCGCCGAGATCGCCCGGGCCTTCCTCGTCCCCGAAGCGACCATCGGGCAGCGGATCAGCCGCGCGAAACAGAAGCTGAAAGGCGAACGCCTCACCGGCGACGACCGCCCCGAGCGGCTGGCCGCCGTGCTGCAGGTGCTCTACCTGATCTTCACCGAGGGCCACACCGCCAGCTCGGGTGACGCGCTCAGCCGCGTCGACCTGACCACCGAGGCCATCCGGCTGGCCCGGCAGCTGCACGCGGAACTGCCGGACGACGGCGAGGTCGCCGGCCTGCTCGCCCTGATGCTCCTCACCGAGGCCCGCCGCCCCGCCCGGGTCGACGCGACCGGCGCCCTCGTCCCGCTGGCCGACCAGGACCGGACCCGCTGGAACCGGGCGTTCATCGACGAAGGCGTCTCGCTGATCACCAAGGCGCTCGCGACCACCCCCGTCGGCCCGTACCAGCTGCAGGCCGCGATCGCCGCGGTCCACGACGAGGCCGTGACCAGCGAAGACACCGACTGGGCCGAGATCCTCACGCTGTACGACCTGCTGCGGGTCGTCGCGCCCGGCCCGATGGTGACGCTGAACCGGGTGGTCGCGTTCGCGCAGGTCAACGGCCCCGAAAAGGGGCTGGCGGAGCTGGGTGAGGCGGCGAAGGACCTCGCGGGGCACCACCGCGTCGACGCCATCCGCGCGCACCTGCTCGAACGCACCGGGGACCTGGCCGGCGCCCGCGAGGCGTACCTGGCCGCCGCGCGGCGGACGCTGAGCCTGCCCGAGCAGGCGTACCTGCAGTCGCGGGCCGGAAACCTGGAGGAATGAGCACGGCCGGCCGGGACAACGCCCGGCCGGCCGCCACTCAGAGGATTTCGGCAGCGGTGCCGACGTCCGGCGGGCCCAGGTCGGGGTTCAGCGCCCCAGTGAGCTCCACCAGCTCCGGCTTCACCTCGTGCGGCTGGATGCGCCCGTCGCGGATGTCCTCCGCGTAGTGGCACGCCACCCGGTGCCCGCCGCCGATTTCGCGCAGCTGCGGGCGGTCGGTGTCGCACAGGCTCGCCTGCTTCCACGGGCAGCGCGTGTGGAAGCGGCAGCCCGACGGCGGGTTGGCCGGCGAAGGCAGGTCGCCCGCCAGCAGGATCTGCTCGCGGGTGTCCTCGACCTGCGGGTCCGGCACCGGGATGGCCGACAGCAGCGCCTTCGTGTACGGGTGCAGCGGCTCCCGGTACAGCGAGTCCGCGTCGGTCTCCTCGACCAGCGCGCCCAGGTACATCACGCCGATGCGGTCGGAGATGTGCCGCACCACCGCGAGGTCGTGCGCGATCACCACGTACGTCAGGCCGAGCTGCTCCTGCAGGTCCTCCAGCAGGTTCACCACCTGGGCCTGCACCGAAACGTCCAATGCGGACACCGGCTCGTCGGCCACGATCAGGTCCGGCTCCACGGCCAGCGCCCGCGCGATGCCGATGCGCTGGCGCTGCCCGCCCGAGAACTCGTGCGGGTACTTCCGCAGCGACGTCTCCGGCAGGCCGACCGCGGCCAGCAGCTGCCGCAGCCGCCGCTGGGTGGCTTCCTTGTCCTTGTCGAGGCCGTGCGCGTGCATGCCCTCGAGCAGGATGGACTCGACCGACTGGCGCGGGTCCAAACTGGACATCGGGTCCTGGAAGACCATCTGCATCCGGCGCCGGGCCTTCCGCAGTTCCTCGCCCTTGAGCTGGGCGACGTCGGTGCCGTCGAACTTCACGGAACCGGCGGTGGGCTCGTTGAGCCGCAGGATCGCCCGGCCCAGCGTGGACTTGCCGCAACCGGATTCGCCGACCAGGCCGTAGGTTTCGCCGCGGCGGATGGCCAGGTCGACGCCGTCGACCGCGTACACGTGCCCGACCGTCCGGTCGATCACGATGCCGCGCTTGATCGGGAAGTGCACCTTGAGGTCGGTGACCTCGAGCAGCACGTCACCAGCAGGACGGGTCATCGGGTTCCTCCTCCCGCGGCGACCGCGGGCCGCACGGGGTTGTGACAGCGCAGCAGCCCGCCCTGGTCGGGCGCCAGCTGCGGCTGGACCTCGCGGCAGACCGGCAGCGCGTTGGGGCAGCGCGGCGCGAACGCGCACGCGTGGTCCCACGGGATGTTGTCGGCCACCGAGCCCCGGATGGGGATCAGCTTCTCGCCGCGGCCCGCGTCGAGCCTCGGGATGGACGCGAGCAGGCCGTACGTGTACGGGTGCCGCGGCTCGGCGAAGAGCTGGTGCCGCTGCGCCCGCTCGACGATCTTGCCGCCGTAGAGGACGTTGACCTCGTCGCACAGCCCGGCGACCACGCCGAGGTCGTGCGTGATCATGATCAGCGCGGTTCCGGTGTCCTGCACCAGTTCCCGCAGCAGGGCCAGGATCTGCGCCTGGATGGTGACGTCGAGCGCGGTGGTCGGCTCGTCGGCGATGAGCAGCCGCGGCCGGCACGCCAGCGCGATCGCGATCAGCGCGCGCTGCCGCATCCCGCCGGAAAGCTGGTGCGGGTACTCGGAAAGCCGGCGCGACGGGTCGGGGATGCCGACCTTGTCGAGCAGGTCCACCGCTTCGACGGACGCCGCCTTGCGCGACATGCCGCGGTGGCGCTCCAGCACCTCGGTGATCTGCAGCCCGATCGGGATGACCGGGTTCAGCGAGGACAGCGGGTCCTGGAACACCATGCCGAGGTCGCGGCCGCGGCGGTCGCGCATTTCGCGGTCGGACAGGTGGAGCAGGTCGGTGCCTTCGAAGCGCACCGAGCCGCTGACCTTGTTGCCGCGCTTGGCCAGCAGCCGCATGATCGCCAGCGACGTCACGGACTTGCCGCAGCCGGACTCGCCGACCAGGCCGACCGTCTGGCCCGGCTCGACGTCGAAGCTGACCCCGTCCACCGCGGTGAACGGCTGCTCGCCGCGCCGGACGAACTGGACCGTGAGGTCTCGGACTTCAAGGAGTGCCATGGGTTCTCACCGCCTGTTCTTCGGGTCGAGGGCTTCGCGGAGGGACTCGCCGAGCAGCGTGAACCCGAGCGCGACGATGATGATCGCGATCGCCGGGTAGTACGCGAGCTCGGGCCGGACGTCGAGGAACTGCCGGGCACCCTTGCTCAGCATGATGCCCCACTCCGCCCGGTTCGGGTCCGGGTCGCCCAGGCCGAGGAACGACAGGGCCGCGGCCTCCAGGATGGCGGTCGCCAGGGTCAGCGTGGCCTGCACGATGACCGGGCCGAGCGAGTTCGGCAGCATGTGCCGGAACACGATCGTGCCGCGCTTCACGCCCAGCGACGTCGCCGCGAGGACGTGGTCGCTGCCGCGTTGCACCAGCATCGAGCCGCGCAGCAGCCGCGCGAAGATCGGCACCCCGATCAGCGAGACGGCGAGGATCACCGTCCACTGGCTGGGCTTGGCGAACAGCGCCGCGACCGAGATCGCCAGCAGCAGCGACGGCACCGACAGCATGACGTCGACCAGTCGCATGAGGACGGTGTCGACCCAGCCGCCGAACGCACCGGCGAGCCCGCCGATGATGATGCCCAGCAGCACGCCGATCACCGTGGCCAGCACCCCGACGAGCAGGGTGTTCTGCGCACCGGCGATCAGCCGCGACAGTTCGTCGCGGCCGAAGTCGTCGACGCCGAGCGGGTAACCCGGCTGGGCGCCGGGGATGATCCCCTGGCCCAGCGCGACCTTGTCCTGCAGGTACCGCTCGAACGGGTCCTTGGGCGCGATCAGCGGCGCGAACACCGCCAGCAGCACGAACAGGCCGGTGATCACGCCACCGGTGATGGCGACCGGGCTGCGCAGCATCCGCCGCAGCGCTTCGCGGCCGAGGCTGTTCCCGCTCGCCGCGGCCAGCTTGTCGATCGGCTCTTTCTTCTTGTTCAGCAGAGTGTTCATCGCACACGCACCCTCGGGTCGATGATCCCGTACGAGACGTCGACCAGCATGTTCACCAGCACGTACACCAGTGCGCCGAAGAGCAGCAGCGCCTGCAGCCGGGGGTAGTCACGCCGTTCGATGCCTTCGGCCAGCAGGAACCCGAGGCCGCGGAAGTTGAACACGCGCTCGGTCAGCACCGCGCCGCCGAGCAGCGCGCCGGTCTGCAGGCCGATGGTGGTGACCACCGGCAGCAGGCCGTTGCGCAGCACGTGCCGGCGGCGGACCACCGGCTGCGTGAGGCCCTTCGAGTTGGCCGTGCGGATGAAGTCCTCGTTGAGCACTTCGAGCACCGACGCGCGGGTGATCCGGGTGATCACCGCGAGCGGGATCGTGGCGAGCGCGAACGCCGGGAGGATCAGGTGCTTGATCGCGTCCCAGACGGCGTCCCACTCACTCGTCATGATGCCGTCGAGGATGGCGAAGTTGGTGACGGCGGTGGCGTCCAGCCCGGCGGTCTGCCGGCCCTGCGACGGCAGGCCCAGCGGCCCGGCGAGCAGGTCCTGCATCATGTAGCCGAGGAAGAAGACCGGGACCGCGACGCCGATCAGGGTCAGCACGATGATCACGTTGTCGGCGGCGCCACCGCGGTAGCGGGCCGAAACGTAGCCCGCCGGGATGCCGATGACCACCGCGACGATCATCGCGGAGATCCCCAGCTCGATGGTGGCCGGCAGGAACGTGCCGATCTCCGACATCACCGGCTGGGTGGAGACCAGCGAGGCGCCGAAGTCACCGGTGAGGGCGCGGCCGAGGAACTTGAAGTACTGGATGATGACCGGCTGGTCGAGCCCCAGCACGTGGTTGAGGTTGGCGATCTTCTCCGGCGTTGCCTTGTCGCCGAGGAGGGCGGCCGCGGGCCCTCCGGGCAGCGACCGCAGCCAGGCGAAGACCAGGATGGACAGGATGAGCAGCGTCGGGATCGCTTGTAGCAGCCGACGCACGAGAAAACGGAGCACTTGCAGTCCTTAGGGGGCAGCCTGCTGAGTACGGAACATGGGGTGGGCGCGGTAGCACCCACCCCATGCGCCTTGCGGCGTAAAACCGTCAGTTAACCGTCACGGTGTTGAACCGCTCGTCGGTCAGCGGGCTGGCGACCAGACCCTTGACCTTCGGGCCGACCACGATGGCGGGCGGGCCGTAGGAGATCGGGATGGCCGGCAGGTAGTCCATGATCTGCTTGTTGACTTCCTGGTACGCCTTGGCGTGCGCGTCGCCGGCGGGCGAAGCGTCCGCGGCGGACAGCGCCTGGAACAGCTGCGGGTTGTCGAACCCGAACTCCTTCTTCGTGCGGCCGAAGAAGGTGCCGACGAAGTTCCCGGCGTCGTTGTAGTCACCGGTCCAGCCGAGCAGGTGGAGGTCCTGCTTGCCGAACTTCTGCACGTCGTCCTTGTAGCCACCGTTCCACGGCTTGGCGACCGGCTCGATCTTGATGCCGATGGCCTTCAGGTCCTCCGAGATCGAGGTGAAGACGTCCGCCGGGTTCGGCATGTACGGACGGGTGACCTCGGTCGGGTAGTAGAACTTCAGCGTCAGGTTCGTCGCGCCGGCTTCCTGCAGGAGCTGCTTGGCCTTCGCCTGGTCGTACGGGTACTTGGTGACGTCGTCGGTGTAGCCGGAGATCGTCTTGGGCACGAACTCGTTGGCGACCTCGGCACCCTCGGGCAGCTTGCTCTTGACGAACTGCTCGCGGTTGATGCCGTAGGCCAGCGCCTGGCGGACCTTGACGTCCTTCAGCTTGTCACCGGCCGGGCCGGACTGGTTGATGCCCAGGTAGAGCACGTTGAACGGCGGGCGCACCAGCACCTGCTCGCCCTCGTTGCGCAGCAGGCCGTAGTCCGCGGGCGCCGGGTAGTCGTAGCCCTGGATGTCGCCGGCCTTGAGCGCCTGCTTGCGGGCGTTCTCGTCCGGGATCACCTTGAAGATGAGCTTGTCGAGCTTGGCCGTCTGGGTCGGGCTGGTGTCGTTCTTGGACAGGGTGATCTCACCCTTGCCCTGGTCCCAGCCGTCGAACTTGAACGGGCCGGTGCCGACCGGGTGCTTGTTCGCGTACTCGCTGTAGGTGAACGAGTCGCCGGACTGGGTGACCTCGTCCGACTTGTACTGCTTGAGCGCGGTCGGGCTCTGCATCGCGAACGACGGCAGGGTGAAGGCCGCCGGGAACGCGCCCTTCGCCTTGTTCAGGTTCACCACCGCGGTCGCCGGGTCCTTGGCTTCGCAGCTCTTGTAGACCGGGTCGCTGTAGTCGGTGCTCTCGTTCTTGGCGAACCCGCCGAAGACGTCGGCGTAGTAGATCATCTGGCTCTGGGCGGCGGCGCCCTTCATGTTGTACCAGCGGTCGAAGTTGAAGCAGACCGCGGTCGCGTCGAACGGGGTGCCGTCGGAGAACTTCACGCCCTGCTTGAGCGAGAAGGTCCAGGTCTTGCCGTCGTTGCTGGGCTCCCACTTCTCGGCGAGGGAGGGCTCCAGGTCGGCCGTGCCCGGCTTGTTCTGGATCAGCGTGTCGAAGATCTGCCGGGTGATCCGGAAGGTCTCGCCCTCGTCGTTGAAGATGGGGTCGAACAGCTTCGGGTTGCCGGCCGCGCCGAAGATCATCGTGCCCCCGGAACCACCCCCTGCGCCCTCGTCACGCTTGGATTCCGCACAGGCGGACAGCGAAACCGCGAGCACGCCGCTCAGCCCGATCAGGGCCACGCGGCGTGTTCGGGTCAGCCGCAATTGCTGCATCTGGCACCCCTTGGGAGATGTTCGGGTTCAAAGTCACCGTCCGGTCGGTCAGGAACTCGACGGACGATCGGTGTGCCCAGCGACACTAGCGGGAAGTCGGCCCGGGCTTAAGTACGTGAGGTTACGATCGCGCTACGTGGGCACCGATTTGACCGCAATGTGTCCGTAAATCGCGACAGAATGTGACCATTTGCGTGCTCTGGCTGCGCGCGGTGCCGGATCACTAACTCAGATGGCGGTACCGGGATTAGTCCGCTCGTGTTGCGACCGCTCGTCGACTTGATCGATCCGGAGCGGGTCCTGCACGGAGGGTGACCGTCCGGACCCCTACGAAAGTCGCGTTCCGGCCGCCGCGGCCGTGCCGTCGACGGCGAACCAGCCGTGCTCGAACCGTTGCCAGCGGCCCAGTTCGCCCCGGGCGGCCGCACCGTCCCGGGCGACGGTCCGGGCCAGCCGCCCGGCCGCGGAGCCGCCGTCGACCCAGCAGAGGTGCGAAAGCAGGGATCTTGCCGAAGTGCGGCCGCTGGAGACGCCCTCCAGCACGAGGACGTCCGGCACGGCCACCCGGACGATTTCACCCGGCCGGGGCACCCCGGTGGTCCAGTCCATCCGCCGGTAGGCACCGGGCCGCCCGGCCGCCAGGGGACGCAGGACGCCGTCGAGGAGCCGCGGCCACCACGCGACCGGGTCGTCCCAGGTGGCGAAGGCGTCGGTGCTCACCAGCTCGGTGCGGCACCCGCAGGCCTCGAGCCCGGCGACGACCTCGGCGGCCAGCGTGGACTTCCCCGCGCCCGACGGCCCGTCGATGGCCAGCACCCGCACCCCGCCCAGCCGCGCGGGGGCGGCGAGCAGGGCTTCGATCAGGGCGTCACTTGCTGACGCGCTCGACCTCGGGAAGCCCTTTGACGTCGTCGGGAGCCGCCGTCTTCGCCTCCAGCTCGGCGATCCGGCCCGCCAGTTCGCGGCGGGTGTCTTCGAGCTCGCAGCGCAGCAGCGCGATCTCCTCGATCGACGTGCGCACCTCTTCCTCCAGGTGCCCCACCTCGGTGGACAGGTGCAGCGACACGAGCGCCAGCACGACACCGGCCAGGAGGAACACGAAGTTGGACGGCGTCTGCACGCCGGTGTGGAGGGCCAGGAACTCGGCGGCCTGCGGCAGCACCGCGAGCACGACGACGCCGATGGCGACGACGAGCCACACGCCCGCGTACTTCTCGCGCAACTTCCGCCGCCGCATCATCTCGATGACGACGAAGAGCACGACACAGGCGACGACGATGCTGAGAATGCGCCAACCCTGCATTTCCACTTCCCCTTACGCCGAGTCGGACGAGTCGACCGCCGGGCGCCGGCGCACCAGCGCCAGCAGCAGCGCGAGCCCGGCCCGGCCCAGGTAGACGGCCGACTTCACGGGCGAGTGGCTGGGCGTGCCGCCCGCGCGCTCCCGCATGACGACCGGGATCTCCTTGATGGTCAGCTTGGCCCGGATGGCCATCACCAGCGACTCCACGGTGTCACCGAGGTACTCCGCCGGGTAGTAGCCGGCGAAGAGCCGGATCGCGCGCGGCCCCATCGCCTTGAAGCCCGACGTGACGTCGGTGAGCTTGGTCTTCGCCAGCCGCGAGAACACGAGCGAGAGCGCGACCATGGCGTACTTGCGCGGCCCGCTCGCCTTGTACGAGCCCTTGCCGGCGAACCGGGAACCGATCACGATGTCCGCGTCGTCCAGACCGCGCAACAGGGCGTCGAGCTCGTCCGGGTCGTGCTGGCCGTCCGCGTCCACCTGAACGACGACGTCGTAGCCGCGGGCGGCGGCGTACCGGAACCCGGTGCGCATCGCCCCGCCGACGCCGAGGTTCACCGCGAGCCGGGCCACCTCGGCCCCGGCCGCGCGGGCGAGCCGGGCGGTGTCGTCGACCGAGCCGTCGTCGACGACGAGCAGGTCGCCGTCCGGCAAGGCGCGTTTCACCTGCTCGATGACCGACGCGACACTCGCCGACTCGTTCAGCGCGGGCATCACGATCAGCACCCGGCGGCTGGTCACGGACGTCACCGTAGACACTGACACGCGATCACTCTAGCCCTTCACTTCCCGTGACCGGCCGCAGACCCTGGCGCCGCACCCGCCGTGACGACGCCCTGCTGGCCTTCGATTTCGTAGACGGACGCACCCGGGTTGCGGAACACGAGCTTGAAGCCGGGGTCGGACTCGAGGTGGTCGAGGCCGACGCCGTTCTTCGTCGTCGCCGTGACGTGGCCGGAGCCGACGAACACGTACCGGACCTTGAGCGCGGTCAGTTCCTGCCGCACCCGCGGGTACTTGTTGATGTCGTTGAGGAACACGCCGAGGTAGCCGGCCGGGGTGTTGGGTTCGGCGCCGTAGAAGGTCCACTCGACCGGCTGGACGCCGTTGAGGGCGTACATCCACACCGAGCCGTCGGCCTTGCCGTTCATCACCCGCTCGCCCGGCGCGACGTGCGCGGCGAGCCAGCCGAACGCCTGGCGCTCGTCGTTGCTGACCGTCGGGCCGCCGCTGTAGTTGAGCTGCAGGCGGGCGGCGTTGCGGCCGATGTAGCCACCGCGGCTCAGGCCGCCCACGACGACGGCGAGCAGCACGACGCCGACCGCGACGAGCGTCACCGGGCGGACGTTCGGCAGCCGGGTGCCCGCCTTGCCCGCGAACCAGCGGGCCGCGGTGTCGGTGAACTCGCCGAACGCGACCGCGCCGGCCAGCGGGACCAGCGCGCCGATCCGCCAGTGGTCGTTGTAGAAGATGCCGGTCAGGGTGTGGATGAGCGGCGTCTCCAGCGACACGGTGGCCGCGAACAGGCCGCCGAACACGACGTACGCGGCGACCATCCACACCATCCGGCGGTGCTTGACCAGCAGGAAGATGCCGATGATGGCCGGCACGCCGATCCACCACTGCGGGAACGCCGCCATCGGCGAGAACGTGATCGTCTCGCCGAGGCCGCCGCTGACCGTCGCGTCCGACGCCCAGAACGCGCTCGTCACACCACCGGCGTTGTAGAGCGAAGGCAGCGCCAGCGGCAGCCCGCAGACCACGGCGAGCACGACGGTCGCGGCCAGCGAGGGCGCGGACCGGCGCCAGTCGATCCGCTCGAACTTGAACAGCACGGCGAACAGGATCAGCAGGAAGTACACGACGACGACGAACGCGACGCTGGTGTGCAGCCCGATCAGCCCGGCGACGGCGACCCCGATCGCCACCGGACCGGCGAGGCCCCGCGGCTCCAGCAGCAGCCGGGCCAGCGCGAGCGCGGCCGGGATCAGCGCGACCCCGGCGACGTACGGCCACAGCGGACCGCGCCACAGCGAGTCGTACGGGAAGTTGGTGAACGACGCCGAGACCGCCGCGGCCGCGGCGACCGCGAGGGGCGGCATCCGCCACACGTGGCACATCGCGGCGACGCCGATCGGCACGCACAGGATGACGGTGAGCGCCGCCATGTTGAGCGTCGGCATCATCGCCAGCCCGGCCTTGTCGAAGACCAGCGCGAGCAGGGCGTGGTAGGTGTCCGGGTAGAAGTAGTTCGTCTGGCCCGGCAGGTTCGCGATCGTGCCGACGGTCGACGGCCGGGCGTCGCCGTGCTCGGCGATCCAGCGGACGAGGTTGGCGTGGAACGGCGCGTCCCAGCCCTGCTGGACCTGGTTGAGGCCGCGGGCGCCGCGCAGGAACGTGACGATCCCGACCAGGCTGCCGGCCAGGACGCCGGCGCCCATCAGCAGGTGCTCCCGCAGCGACCGGGCGGGCGCCGCCGCGGCGGCGTCCGTTTCGGCCCAGTCCGGGTGCCTTCGCGCGGTGAACCGCAGCACGAGGAACGACAGCCCGAAGCCGACGGCGGACAGGACGAGCGTCCACAGCGCGACGTCGAGGACGTTCCAGCGGATCCCGAGGCCGCCGAGCACCGGCACGGCGAGGCTCACGACGCCGAACGTCAGGAGCGGCGCGGCCGCGGCGAGCAGCCAGCCACGGAGCCGGATCGCCGCCCCGAAGACGAGGCCAGGCAGCCAGAAGGCGAGCACGACCAGAAGTACGTTCATGGTTTTCCGCTAACCAACCTCACCGGCGTTTCACGCCGACCTGTCCGGGGTACGGCCGGGGTCACCCTACTGGGACGTCCGGAGCGGCCTGCACGTTGCCCGGCCGTCGCAGCACGAAGGCCAGCACGACCACCAGGCCCAGCGTGGGCCCGCCGGCCAGGCCGGCCACGGCCCGCAGGATCGGGTCACCGGGCACGAGCAGCAGGATCGCCGCGGTGGAGACCGCGACCACCGCCCACGTGACGAGCACCTTGTTCGCCTCTTTGCGGGCCACGAGCACGGCCGTCATCAGCTGCAGCGCCGTGAGCAGGACCGCACCCCACACCATCCACGCCACCCACCAGCCCTGGGCGACGAAGTCCTTGTCGTAGAGCAGCGCGACCAGCCAGGGCCCGATCAGCCAGCCGACCAGGGCGCCGACCACGCCGACCACGACCGTGCCGAGCGCGCCGACGGCCAGGAGCTTCCGCAGCCGGTGCCGCCCCTCTTCGGTGCCCGAAAGCCGGACCACCGTCGGCACGGCGAGCGCCTGGAGCGGGGACAGCAGCAGCAGCGGCACCCGGGACACGGTGAGCGTCGCGAACAGCACGCCGATGTCCCGCGCGGACCCGCCGGGTGCGAGCAGGCTGACCATCGCCGGGTAGCCGGTGATGACGCTCGCGGTGAGCGCGGCGCCGGCCATCAGGACCAGGATCCGGCCGGTCACCGGCCCCCAGCCCTCGCCGTCGGCGTGCGGGTCGACCAGCCCGCTGACCGGGCGGACGAACAGCAGCCACGCGAACGAGCCGGCGGCGGCCGCGATCGCGTACGACGTCACGCCGGTGAGCCCGGCGGCGGCGATCCCGAGCAGCACGACGACCCGGACCGCGGCCTCGGCCACGACCAGCCCCGAGTACGGCTTGATCCGCTGCTGCCCGACGAGCAGGCCCCGCGCGGCGAACTGGCAGGCGAACGCGATCGCGCCGCACAGCACGATGACGCCGAGCGCGGCGTTCCCGCCGTAGAGCCGGTCCGACAGCACCGGCACGACCAGCGTCAGGGCCGCGACCACGGCGACGGTCACCGCGCCGACGGCCAGGGCCCGCAGCGCGGGCTTGCCCGCCTTGCCGCCGTCGAGCGCGGCCACCGCGGACTGGCGGGACAGCTCCTGCTCGAGCGGCGAGAGCGCGCTGCCTAGGCCCATCAGGATGCCCCAGAACGAGAGGTAGACCTTGCTGTTCACCGGGCCGAGCCAGCGCGTCGCGACCACGGTCAGCACGTACCCGAGCGCGATGGCGACCAGCAGCGAGATGCCGATCTTCCCGGCCGAGCGGCCGGTCTCCTTCGCCAGGCTGCGCCCGTCCGCCTCGTCGGTCATCGGCGAGCTCATCGGCCCTGCACGCCCCGCCGCCGGCGGGCCCGCAGCGCCAGCACCAGGCCACGGACGGCCCCCGCGCCGAAGCCGGCGCCGAACACCGGAGCCAGCTTCGCGACGGCCTTGGCCTCCGCGGTCGTCGCGCCGAAGCGGGTCACCGCGGCACCGGCCGCGGCCGACCCGGCGGCGGCGATCGCCACCGCCGTCTTCGGCCGCTTGGCCGCGACGGCGAGGCCGAGCACGCCGACGCCGAACGCGGCGAACAGGCCGTTGCGGGCCGGGCCGGGCGAGCCGAGGTAGGAGTCCACGAAGGTCGTCCCGCGGAAGTAGGACTGGGCGACGAACTTCTTGAAGCTGTCGCGCCCGTGGTAGGTCGCGGAGAACTCCGGGGCCAGGTGGATGCGGTGCCGTTCGGCGATCCAGCGCAGGACGCCGGTGTCGTCGCTGGCGAAGCGGACGTCGTCGAACAGCGAAACGAACGCGTCGGAGGCGGCCTCGAGCACGGCGCGCGGCGCGGAGAAGAACCCGGTGCCCTTGGGGAAGAGGTCGAACTCCTCGATGCCGAAGGACATCAGGCGCGGGTTCGCGCAGTACCGGCGCCACGGGATCTTCACCAGGCCGGCCATGAAACCGGCGTACGGGTTGTGCTCCGAAGCGACGTTGATGTGCCCGTTCCAGACCGTCCGCTCCGGGTGGCCGGCCAGCTGGTCGCGCAGGAACGCCAGCGATCCGGTGTCCACGACCACGCGGCTGTCGAGCAGCAGGATCTGCTCGCCCGCGGCCTTGGCGATACCCGCCCGCCGGGCCTCGAAGCGGCCCGAGTTGGCCTGGCCGACGACCGTGATGCCGTGGCGTTCGCGCAGGTCGTCGAGCCGTGACGGCGTCGCGTCGGTGCTGCCGTCGTCGACCACCACGACCTCGATCGGCCAGTTCGCCGCCTCGGCCGAGGCGAGCAGCGCGCCGACACTGCGTTCGATCCAGTCCTGCTCGTTGTAGACCGGGATCACGACGCTGAGCGAGGGGAGGAGCGGGTTCGCACTCACCGGGCCGAGGCTACCCGGCGGCCCCCGCGGCGGGTCGGCCAGTATCCTTACGCCACCGCTCCCGACCAGGAATGGGCTTCTCTGGTGATTTCCTTCATTCTCGGCACCACCGCGGAACTGATCAAGATCGCGCCGGTCTACCACGGGATCCGCGAGCGCGGGATGCGGCCGAAGATCTGGTTCACCGCCCAGCACGTCGACGAGGTCGCCGACGTACTGGCCGACCTGGACATGCCCGCGCCGGACGTCTGGCTGGTGCCGGAGGACAAGGCGCACAACCTCGAGTCGCCGGCGCAGGTGCCGGGCTGGGCCGCGCAGGTGCTGCGCACCGCGTGGGGGCGCCGCCACGAACTGCGCGCCGCGCTGACCGAGGACGGCCGGCCGCCGCTGGTGCTGGTGCACGGCGACACGTTCACCACGCCGTACGGCTCGCTGATCGGGAAGCGCATCCTCAAGGCCCGGGTCGGGCACGTCGAGGCGGGCGCGCGGTCGGGCAGCATCCTCTCGCCGCTGCCGGAGGAGCTGAACCGCAAGATCGCGGCGAAGATCGTCGACATCCACTTCGCGCCGAGCATCCGCGAGGTCAACAACCTGCGCCACGCCCGCGGCGTGGTCGTCGACACCGAGGCGAACACGGCGATCGACGCGATGCGGCTGGCCATCAACGGGCCGCTGGACGTGCCGAACCTGCCGGAGAAGTTCGGCCTGGCCACGCTGCACCGCTTCGAGCTGGTCTCGCGCCCGGACAAGTACCGCGAGGCGCTGGAGATCCTGCGTGAGCAGAGCCGCAAGATGCCGATCCTGTACATGGCCGGGGCGCCGGAGCGCGAGAAGATCCGCTCGCTGGGCATCGGCAACATCTTCGACGACCAGTTCATCGTCCAGCCGAAGATGCGGTACCTGAAGTTCCTGCCGCTGGTGGCGCGCGCCGAGTACGTCGTCACCGATTCGGGTGGTCTTTCGGCGGAGTGCTACTACCTCGGCCTCCCCTGCGCGGTGCACCGCGAGCGCACGGAGACCCCGCAGCACCTCGGCGAGACGGTGGTGCTGACCGAGATGCGCGGCGACAAGCTGCAGAACTTCCTCGACACGTACCAGAACCGGCGCGGCGAGTCCTGGATGGACAAGTACCACCCGTCCGAGATCGTCGTCGACACGCTGGCGCAGCTCGGCTACTGCTGAGGTCTCGTTGGGGTGACCCCCGGTTTTTCCGGGGGTGAGGCGGGCAGAGTGTCGCCATGATCCACATCGGACTGGCGGCGCTGCTGCTCGTGTCACCGGGTTACCAGGAGTCGTACGTCGGCGTGGCGAGCCCGATCGCGAGGGCGCTCCACACGGCGTACGACATCCCCGCGTCGGTCGCGGTGGCGCAGTCGGTCCTCGAGTCGAACTGGGGTCGCAGTAAGCTGTCGGCCGACGAGCGGAACTACTTCGGCTTCAAGTGCGTGACGCCGACGAGCCCGGGACCGATCGCGGTGGGGTGCGCGCGCTATCCGGCCACTGAGTGCGTTCCGGCGCCGTGCCACCCGGTGGACGCGTATTTCCGCTCGTACGCGTCGATCGACGACTCGTTCCGCGACTACGGGCGGCTGCTGACGACTTCGTCGAACTACGCGCCGGCGTTGCCGGTCCGGCACGACCCGGACGCGTTCATCCGGGCGGTGGCGCGGAAGTACGCCACCGACCCGGAATACGCGAACAAGGTCATCAGGCTGATGAACCTGTACGACCTCCGCCGCTTCGACTCGTGAGTGAGAAACAGTGTTCTAACCCTGTTTCTCACTCACGAGGCGTTAGAGCGCGCGGCGGCCGGAGAGGGCGCGGCCCAGGGTCAGCTCGTCCGCGAACTCCAGGTCACCGCCCATCGGCAGGCCCGACGCCAGCCGCGTCACGCTGAGGCCCGGGAAGTCGCGCAGCATGCGGACCAGGTAGGTCGCCGTCGCCTCGCCCTCCGTGTTGGGGTCGGTGGCGATGATGATCTCCGTGATGTCCGCCTCGCCGATCCGCTTGAGCAGCTCGCGCATCCGCAGCTGCTCCGGGCCGATGCCCGACAGCGGGTCGAGGGCGCCGCCCAGGACGTGGTAGCGGCCCTTGAACTCGCGCGTGCGCTCGACCGCCAGGACGTCCTTCGGCTCCTCGACCACGCAGATGACCGTGAGGTCGCGGCGCTCGTCGCGGCAGATGCGGCACGTCGGGTGCTCGGAGACGTTGCCGCAGATCTCGCAGAACTGGACGCCCTCCTTGACCTTGCCGAGCACGTCCTGCAGCCGCGAGATGTCCGCCGGATCCGCGGCCAGCAGGTGGAACGCGATCCGCTGGGCGCTCTTCGGCCCGACCCCGGGCAGGCGCCCGAGCTCGTCGATCAGGTCCTGGACGACACCTTCGTACAAGTTCGTCAGCCGCCGAAGCCGAGGGACCCGAGGTCCGGCATGCCGCCACCGCCGCCGAGCCCGCCGGCCAGCGGGCCGAGCTTCTGCTCGGTGAGCTTCTGCGCGCTCGCCGAGGCGTCGCGGACTGCGGCGACGATCAGGTCGGACAGCGTCTCGACGTCGTCCGGGTCGACCACCTTCGGGTCGATCTGCAGGCTCTTCAGCTGGCTGTCACCGGAGACGGTCGCGGTGACCAGCCCGCCCCCTGCCGTGCCGGTGACCTCGGTGTTGGCCAGTTCTTCCTGGGCCTCGACGAGCTTCTGCTGCATCTGCTGCGCCTGCTGCATCAGCTGGGAAAGGTCGAAGCCGCCGCCGGGTTGGGCCATGATCGCACTCGGTCCTCTCTGCACGCCTGTGTCCCCACCAGGGTAGTCGCGCCACGCGCGGGGCCGGGCTGTGGCACCGTGGTCGCCGTGCGACGCGCGATTGCCCCCCTGCTGCTGGCCGGTGCCCTGCTGCTCACCGGCTGCTCCGACGACGCTCCGGCGGCCGTCCCGGGAACCACCGTCCTGTCGACGTCGGTGACGCCTTCGTCCTCGGCGTTGCCACCGCCTTCGTCGCCTTCGCCTTCTTCGCCTACTTCGCCTTCTTCGCCGGCTTCGTCGGCTCCTCCGGCGTCGGGGAAGGTCGTCGTGCTGGATCCCGGGCACAACGGCGGCAACGGGGCCCACCCGGCGGAGATCAACCGGCCGGTGCCCGCCGGGCGCGGGCAGACCAAGCCGTGCAACACGACCGGCACCGCGACCAACGCGGGCTACCCCGAGCACGCCTTCACGTTCGACGTCGCCCAGCGGGTCGGGAAAGCTTTGGCGGGCAAGGGGATCCGCGTTGTCTACACGCGACAGAACGACACCGGCGTCGGCCCCTGCGTCGACCGCCGCGCGGCGATCGGCAACGAGGCGGACGCCGACGCGGTCGTCTCCATCCACGCCGACGGCTCCGAAGCGGCCGGGGCGACCGGCTTCCACGTCGCGTACTCGTCACCGGCCCTGAACGCCGCGCAGGGCGAGCCCTCGACGCGGCTGGCGCAGACGTTGCGCGACACGCTGCGCACGAGCGGCTTCACGACGGCGAACTACATCGGCGGCAACGGCCTCTCGGCCCGCGCGGACCTGGCCGGCCTCAACCTGTCGACGCGCCCGGTGGCCCTGGTGGAGTGCGGCAACATGCGCAACGCGGCCGAGGCGGCCCGCATGACGAGCGCGGACGGCCGCCAGCAGTACGCGACAGCCATCGCGGCGGCGATCGAGGCCTACCTGGCCGGCTGACTCGGCACCTGGGACTCCCCGAGAGCAGCCACCACCCGTCCGAGCGGTCGGCTCACGTACCCGAGCGGTCGGCTCACGTACCTGGAACGTCGGCTCGCGTACCTGGGCGGTCGGCTGGCGGGCTTGGGACCGGCTCGCCGAGCCGACCCTCTAGGTACGCGAACCGACCCTCTGAGTACGCGAACCGACCCTCTGAGTACGCGAACCGACCCTCTGAGTACGCGAACCGACCCTCTGAGTACGCGAACCGACCCTCTGAGTACGCGAACCGAC
>NZ_JBEXKX010000045.1:0-14523 GCF_040609695.1 Amycolatopsis sp. NPDC004625 | reverse complement strand
CGAACCGACCCTCTGAGTACGTGAGCCGACCCTGTGAGTACGTGAGCCGACCGGGTGGGTACGTGAGCTGGGGTGGGTCAGTCGAGGGGGCGGGCGCCCAGGTGCTCGGAGAGGAGTTTGCGGGCCAGCTCGTCCGGGTCCTGGTCCGGTGGGGGCGGGGGTGGCGGCGGGGCCGGGCTGGCGTCCTCGTTGTAGAGGTCCTCGTCGTCCTCGTCGGTGGGTTCCGGGGGGAGCGGGATGTCCGGCTCGGCCGTCGTGACCTTGGGCCGGGCCGGGGGTGACGGTGGGGTCGCCGGGCGGGCCGCCGGGGCGGCGGGGGCGGGGGCCGCGGCCGCCGACTGGCGTGTGAACGACCGCTCCGGCGCCGGTGCCGCCTGGTGCGGACGGGCCGCGGCCGGGGCCGCCGATGCCGTGCCGTGGACGCAGCGGACCTGCCAGTCGCCGCCCAGGACGTCGGTCAGGGCGCCGGCGATCTTGCGGGCGTTGTCCTGGTCGGACAGCCGGCGGGCCAGCGGCTCGGACTTGTGGGTCAGCGTCAGGGAGTTGCCCTCGACGCTCGCCACCGTGGCCTGGGTCAGCATCGCCTCGAGGCTGCGGCCGCCGGTGAACTTGCGCAGCGCGGTCATCAGCTGCGGCCACACGTTCCGGATCGCGGCGGCGTCCATCCCGCCCGCCGCCGGCGCCTTCGGTGCAGCCGGCGCCGCCGGAGCGGCCGCCGCGTCCGGAGCGGCCGTGCCGCCGTCCGCGGCCGCCGGTGCGCCACCACCGGGCGTGCGCGGAGCACTCCAGCCCCCATCGGCCGGAGCAGCCGCCGCGGGCTCGGGCTTCGCGACCGGCGCCGGAGCCGGTTCGCTGACGGCCGGGCGGCCGGGCGGCTTGACCGGCTCGGGCACCGGTGCCGGCCCCGCCGACGTCGTCCGCTGCGACGGCCTCGAAAACTCGCGTTCCGGCGCCGCGCGCACCGGCGGCTCGACGCCACCTTCCGCGGGCGCGCCGCCTCCGCCGGCCAGGGTCGCGCGGCGCTCGAGCCGCTCGATCCGGGCCAGCAGCGCCGTTTCCGCCTCGGTGACCGACGGCAGCAGCATCCGCGCGCACAGCAGCTCGAGCACGAGCCGGGGCGACGTCGCGCCGCGCATCTCCAGGAGTCCATTGTGGACGATGTCGGCGTAGCGCGAGAGGGTGGCCAGGCCGATCCGCTCGGCCTGCGCGACCATCCGCGACAGCTCCTCCTCGGGCGCGGACACCAGCCCGCCCGCGGACTCCGGTACCGCGCGCAGCAGCACCAGGTCGCGCAGCCGGTCGAGCAGGTCGGTCGCGAACCGGCGCGGGTCGTGGCCCGCCTCGGTGAGCTTCTCCACCGTGCCGAACACCGTCGCGGCGTCCTCGGTCGCCAGGGCGTCGACCATGTCGTCGATCAGCGCGACGTCGGTGACGCCCAGCAGCGAGACCGCCCGCGAGTACGAAACGCCTTCCGGCCCGGCGCCGGCGAGCAGCTGGTCGAGCACCGACTGCGTGTCACGCGCCGACCCGCCGCCCGCGCGGATGACCAGCGGGTACACCGCCGGCTCGACCTCGACGCCCTCGGCCGCGATGTTGCGCTCCAGCAGGCTGCGCATCGAGCCCGGCGGGATCAGCCGGAACGGGTAGTGGTGCGTGCGCGAGCGGATGGTGGTCAGCACCTTGTCCGGCTCGGTCGTCGCGAAGATGAAGATGACGTGCTCGGGCGGCTCTTCCACGATCTTCAGCAGGGCGTTGAAGCCCTGCGTGGTGACCATGTGCGCCTCGTCGATGATGAACACGCGGTAGCGCGACTCGGCCGGCGCGTAGAACGCCTTGTCCCGCAGCTCGCGGGCGTCGTCGACACCACCGTGGCTCGCCGCGTCGAGCTCCGTGACGTCGACGCTGCCCGGGCCTTCGGGCGCCAGCGCGCGGCACGAGTTGCACTCGCCGCACGGGTCCGGCGTCGGGCCCTTGGCGCAGTTCAGCGAGCGCGCCATGATGCGCGCGCTCGACGTCTTGCCGCAGCCGCGCGGGCCCGAAAAGAGGTAGGCGTGGTTGATCCGCCCGGCGGACAGCGCCGTGCGGAGGGGATCGGTCACATGCTCCTGACCGACGACCTCGGCGAAGGTCGCCGGACGGTACTTGCGGTACAGCGCGAGAGCCACCTCGCGAGGGTACCGGGCACCACCGACAACCTTCGCCGTGCGGTCAGTGGACCAGCGCGGCCGCCTCGGCGACCAGAGCGTTCACCTGGGTGACGTGCGCGGCCGTGAACGCGTCACGCGCCCGCGCCTTCGGCAGCTCGACGTCCAGGTACTGCTGCAGGGCCGAGTCCGGCCCGTCGAGGACGCCCTGCGCGACCGCGACGACCTCCGGCCCCTCGCCCAGGGTCCGGGTGGCGTAGATGTCCAGGTCGATCAGGTGCGCGGTGTACCGGCCGGTGGCCAGGAACTCGCGCAGGTCGGCCACCGTGCCGTCGAGCGCCTTCTGCGCCCACGACTTCGTCGCCGGGCCGCCGGCCGCCATGACCTGGGCGACCTCGACGCGGTCGTCGGTGTCGCGGCCCGGGTAGTCACCGGTCCGCAGCAGCGCGGCGACCCCGGCGTACGGGCCGGCGAGCGCGTCACGAGCCGCCTGGCGCAGGCCCGGGCGGGCGTTCGGGTCCGCCGCGATCGCCGAGACGGCGGCGCGGTCGTCGGACTCCTGCGCGACGGCGAGGCCGCTGCGCACGAACGTGACGACGTCGTCTTCGGAGCCGCTCAGCGCGGCGCGGGCGGCGTTCTTGACCGCGGCACCGCCGTTGCGCAGGAGGTAGACGGACGCCTTGCGGCCGTTCGGCACGGTCAGCGCCGGGTCGGCCGCGTCGGTGAGCAGCTTGTCGTTGTCCGCCTTGGCCTGCGCGGCGCGGGCGGCGGCCTCGCGGGCCTGCTGCTGCGCGGCCGCCTCGGCACCCGCGGCGGCCCGCCCGTCCTGCTGGTTCTTGGCCTGCTGGGCGGCGAGCCGGTCGGTGTTCGCCTGGCGCGCGTCCGCGGCGATCTTCGCGGCCTTCTCCGCGGCGAGCTTCACGACCAGGGGCCGGTGGCCGGCCGCGGCCGCCTTGGCCCCGTCGAGCTGGCCCTGGACCGCGGTGAGTTCGGTGTCGTAGTTCGCCGCGACCTGCCGCCAGAGGGACAGGAAGTACCGGACGTCCGCCGGCGTGCCGTCGAGCGCGGTCTGCGCGGCGGCCTTGACCTCCGGGCCGCCGGCGGCCATGGCCTGGTTGACCGTGATCCGGTCGTCGACGTCCTTCGCCTGCTGCAGGCCGGTCTCCAGGAAGGCGCGGACGTCGGCGGGCGTGCCGTCGAGCGCCTTCTGGGCCCGGGCGTTGACGGTCGGGCCGCCGGCGCTCATGGCCTGGCCGACGGCGATCCGGTCGTCGGCGATCTTGGCCAGCGCCAGGCCGCGGGCGAGGTACGCGCGGATGTCGTCCTGGGTGCCGTTGAGCGCTTCCTGGGCAGTGCGCTTGGTGACCGGGCCGCCGGCGGACAGGGCCTGGGTGACGAGGACCCGCTCGTCGTCGTTCTGCGCCTGCTGACGGCCGGTGGCCAGGAAGGCCGCGAGGTCGGCGGGCGAGCCGAGCAACGCCGCTTCGGCGGCCCGCGCCACGCCGGGACCGCCGGTCTCCAGCAGGGAGACGGCCTGCGCCCGGTCGGGCAGTTCGGCGGCGCCCGCGGGCGCCGCGAAGACGCCGGCGGCGAGCGCCGCCGCTACGATTACTGCGTTTGCACGCAAGGTGAAACCCCCTCGATCGATGATCGTTCCGTTCCCTTATCGCCGGGACGGTCGGAATGTTTCCGATAACCTCGGATGTCGTGAGTCGTACGCGGAAGGCGGATCCGCAGCCCGGGCGGTATCCGGTGCGCTTCGGCACGGCGGAGCTGGTCCGCGACGCCGACCGCGGCAACGCCTGGCTGGTCTCGGTGGACGGCGTCGCGCAGTCCTACGTCGACCTCGACGACCCGGCCCACCTGGAGTTCGACTACGTCCGCCGGTTCGGCGACGTGGTGGACCGCCTGCCGCCGGGCCCGCTGGACGCGCTCCACATCGGCGGCGCGGCGTGCACGCTGCCGCGGTACGTCGCGGCGTCGCGCCCGGGCTCGCGCCAGCTGGTGTTCGACGCCGACGGGGAGCTGGTGGAGCTGGTCCGCGCGCAGCTGGGCCTGCGGATCCCGGGCCTGCGCGTCCGGGTGACGGACGGCCGCGAGGGCCTGGCGACCCGCCGTCCCGGATCGGCGGACCTGGTGGTGGTGGACGCGTTCGAGCGGGCGACCCTGGCCGGCGGCCTGGCCACGCTGGAGGCGACGCGGGCGATCGCGGAAATCCTCCGCGGCCACGGCCTCTACCTGGCGAACATCACGGACGGCTCGGGCCTCCCGTTCGCCCGCCGCTTCCTGGCGACGCTGCTGGAGGTGTTCCCGGAGGCGCTGCTCCTGGCGGACCCCGGAGTGTTGCGCGGCCGCCGGTTCGGCAACCTGGTCCTGGCGGCCTCGGCAGCGGAGCTCCCCGCGGCGGAGATCGCACAGCGAACGGCGTCGGCGGCGTTCCCGGCGCGCTGCGTGTGGGGCGAGGAGCTGCGAAAACTGGCAGGCAAGGCGGCGCCAATCACGGACGCGGACGCACCAACACCCCCGAGCCCCCCAGACGACGTACTGGGCCTCTTCTGAGCCCCAACGCCCCACCAGTGCGCTCGCCCCCGGCAGCGGACCCCGGCAGCAGCGGTAGCCGGCGGGGGGCGCGGCAGCGCTCCCAAGCCGCGGGAAAGGCACCGTGGGGGTCCGGGGGCTCGGCCCCCGGGTGAAACGACGAAGTGAAGACCCGGCGAAGGGGCGAAGCCCCGAGAGCCGGTGACGGAACAAAGGGGACCCCGCGCACCCGTCAGAGCCTGCTTATCCTTGCTGCCTTCCGGCCCTGGGGAGGTTCACAGGGTGGACGCCGCGCGGGGTCCGTGGATCAGTGTAGCGAAGTCCTCTCAGGCCCCCGCACCTGCCTGGGCGCGGGCCCGCTTGAACGTGTTGTGCAACACCGCCAGCAGCGCGTCCCGCACCGAGAGCTTCTTCCGCGCGTCGAACGTGATCAGCGGGACGTCCTCGCTCACCGCGAGGGCCCAGCGCACGTCCTCCAGGTTGTGGCCCAGCGATCCGTCGAACATGTTCACCGCCACCACGAACGGCAGGCCCGCGTTCTCGAAGTAGTCGACCGCCGGGTAGCAGTCGTCCATGCGGCGGGTGTCCACGATCACCAGGGCGCCGAGCGCGCCGTGGACCAGGTCCTGCCACATGAAGCCGAAGCGGTCCTGGCCCGGGGTGCCGAACAGGTACAGCTTCACCTCTTCGTCGATCGTGATGCAGCCGAAGTCCAGGGCCACCGTCGTGGTGGTCTTGGCCGGGACGTGGCCGGTGTTGTCCGCGGACATGGAGGTGATCGCGGCCTCGGTCGTCAGGGGCTTGATCTCCGAGATGGACGACACCGCCGTCGTCTTGCCGACGCCGAAGCCGCCCGCGATGACGATCTTGACCGGGGCCGGCGGCCGCGCGCCCGGTTCAGTGAATGGCTTCGAGTCCACGAATGACCCTTTCGATCATGCCGAGGTCGTGCGAGTTGTGGTTGCCCGGGCGGCGGACGACGACGTAGCCCAGTTCGGCGAGGTCGGCCACCAGCACCCTGGCCACGCCGATGTGCAGCCCGAGCATCGCGGCCACCTCGGCGACGGACATCGTGTTCCGGCAGAGGGAAACGATTTCCTGGCGTTCGAACGTGAGCTTCGGGTGCGAAGCCGCGCCGAGGCGGGAGGTCATGACCTGCGCCTCGATCTCGAGGCTCTGGTCGACCGGCTGCGCCCGTCCCGAGGTCATCAGGTACGGCCGCAGGAGCGAAGGCTCTTCGGTCATCACGACCCCACGGTGTTCTTGAGCTCCTCGATCAGGCCCGGCGTGAGCACTTCGGTGGCGCGGTTGGCGAACATCGCCATCTCGTAGGCGATGGTGCCGAGGCTGGCCTGCTTGTTGGCCAGCACGCCGAGCGAACAGCCGATGCTGATCGTGCAGACGAGCAGGTAGCCGTGCTCGAGCTCGATGATCACCTTGTCCGGCGAGCCGAGCGGGTGGCTTTCGGAGACGCCGTGGGCGAGGCCGAGCATCGCGGAGGAGATCGCGGCGAGCCGGTCGGCGTTGGAGCGCTCGAGCTCCGTCGACATGGCGATCAGGAGGCCGTCGGCCGAGACCGCGATGGCGGCTATCGCGCCCGCGGTGTGCTGCGCGAAGCGGCTCACCAGCCAGTTGAAGTTCTGGGCTTCGACACTGACACCAGGTGCGGGGATGCTCATTTCCTGCTCTCTTCTCCTCGTTCCATCACACGACCGGCGACCACGCCTTGGGGCGGGCTGTCTGCCGTCACGACGTCCGCCTTGGCCAGGCCGGCGGCGAACGCGTCGAATGCCGCCCGCTCGGCCGCCGGGTCCCGCCGGGTGCGGTTCGCGACGGCTCGGGCGATCGGCCGCCCCGCGGGCTGCTGCCGCAGGCCGGGGGCGAGCTGGGCGCCGGGGACGCGGCGGATCAGGCCGTCCCTCGACTGCGGGGGCGCCGCGGCGATCGGCGCGGTGACGAGCGTGCGGACGGCGGGCATCGCCGACTCCCCCGGCACGCGCGTCGGCAGGCCCGCGCCGTCGTCCGGCGAAGAAACGGGCGCCACGGCCGCGGTCACCAGGGTCGGCGGCGCGGACGGCGGTTCGGCCGACATCGCGCTGACCTCGGCGGCCTTCGCGAAAGCGAGCTCGAAACCGTCCATCGCGGCCTTGGTGGCCTCGGGGTCGTGCCGCGGCTTGTCCTCCGCCACCGGGGTCGACGTGCCCGGGCTGGGCAGCTGGGCACCACGGACCCGGCGGCGCAGGCCGCCGCGGACTTCGGCGGCCGCCGGTTCCGGTTCCGCGGCCGGCTCGACGTCGGGTTCGGCGTCCGGCCACACCGGTTCCAGCTCGCGGAACCAGCGGAAACCGTTGCCCAGGCCGAGCAGCGCCGGGATGGCCGGCGCCGGCAGCTCGGCGGGCCGCGCGCGGACCGGTTCCGGTTCGGGCGCGGGCGGCCGGAAACTGTCCGAATCGGACAGACTGGCCGGCGTCGCGTGCCGCGGGGGCGACGACACGGCCTGCTCCGGGATCACCGGCTTCGGCTCGGCCTTCGGGCGCAGCGCGGTGCGGTGGCTGAACAGCGACGGCGGGATGGTCAGCCGCGCGGTCACGCCGCCGGTGGTCGGCGTCGCGAGCAGCTCGACGCCCAGCTCGTGGCGCCGCGCCAGGCGGCCGACCACGAACAGGCCGAGCACACTGGTCGGCGCGAGCTCCAGGCGTTCGCGCTCGACGAGCCGCTGGTTCTCCTCGGCCAGCTTCTCCGCGGTCATGCCGATGCCGTGGTCGACGATGCTCACCAGGAGGGCGCCGTCGGCCAGCTGCATGGTGTCGACCTCGACCATCGAGCCCGGCGGCGAGAACGACGTCGCGTTCTCCAGCAGCTCGGCGAACACCAGCACCAGGTCGGCACCGAGGGCCGACGACAGCAGGATGTCCGCGACGACGCCGAGCTTGACGCGCTGGTAGTCCTCGATCTCCGCGAGCGCCGACCGCAGGGCCGTGGACAGCTCGATCGGGCCGGCGATCCGGGTCTCGTCGCGGGTGCCGGAGACGACCAGCAGGTTGTCCGCGTTCCGGCGCAGGCGGGTGGAGAGGTGGTCGAGCCGGTAGAGGCTGGCCAGCAGCCGGGTGTCCTGCTCGTTGCGCTCGACCTCGTCGATCAGGGCCAGCTGGCGGCCGACGAGGTTCTGCGTGCGCTTGGCGACGTTCGCGAACATCAGGCTGGTGTTGCGCCGGGTGAGGGCCTGGCGTTCGACCAGCTCGGCCGCGGTGGTCTGGACCCGGTTGAACGCCGCGGCCAGCTTGCCCAGCTCGTCGCCGGAGACGACGTCGATGGTGGCCAGCCGCGGGATCTGCGCCTCGGCCTCCTCGGTGTCGGTCACGCGGACGAGCTCGGTGCCGGCCAGGTCGGCGACCGACGTCGCCGCGGTGGTCAGCTGGCGCAGCGGGCCGGCGATCGAGCGGGACACCGCGACGGCGAGGAAGGCGACCAGCAGGAACAGCCCGCCGGCGCCGAGGCCGACCGTCCAGGCCAGCCGGGTGGCGTCCGCGGCGCGGCCGTTCGCCGCGTCGGCGATCTCGCCGATGACTCGTTCCTGCACCAGTTTCCGCTGGCTCGCCTGGCTTTCCGACGTGGCGAGCACGTCGGTGACGTACTGGGTGGTGCCCGAGGTGGTGCGCGGGTTGCCGATCTGGGCGGCGAGCTCCTCGATCCGGCGGCCGGCGTCACTCGCCTCGACGTTGACGACCAGGGACGCCTGCTCGCTGTCGGTCTCGTCGTCGGCCTGCTGGACGAACCGGTCGGTGAAGATCGGCGCCTGCTGGGTCGCGTCGTCCAGGATCGGCCGGCCGGCCTCCGGCGACACCGCGGTCACGATCAACGCCATGCCCCGCAACGAGTTTTCCTCGTTCGCGCGCAGCAGCGCCTCCAGCGCCGACAGCTCCCTGGTGCCCTCCGCGTCGTCGGTGAGCTGCGGGACCAGCCGCAGCGAGTCGATCACCGCGCCGATCACCGCGTGGTAGGAACGCGCGACGCTGTCGAGCGCGACACCGCGGCGTTCGGCATTCTGCCGCAGCTCGGCCAGCGAGCCGATCCGGGTCAGCGCGGCGGACAGCTCGTCGGGCGCGTCGGGCCCGAGCGACGACCGCACCTGCTCGACCGCCGCGTCGACCGTCTTCCGCTGCTGGAGCATCTGGTCGGCCGGCATCGACGGCATGGCCACGAAGGCGCCGGTCTGCAGCCGTTCGCGCTGCAGCTGCCAGACCAGCCCGCCGAGCTGCTGCGTGTACCGCGCCACGGTCGCCGACTGGTCGGCCGCGCCGGCGCTGTTCGCCTGCGTCAGCACGAACGGCACCGACACCAGCACCACCGCGACCAGCGGGGGCAGCAGCAGCAGGTTCAGTTTGCCGCGAATGCCGAGCCGGGCGAGAAAACCCCCGCCGCCCGCCGGTTTCGCGGTCGACCTGCCGTGCCTCATCCCGCCACCTTCCCGTCTTGCGTTCTCACTCGACCGCGGCCACCCGGCTGACGTGACCCCGGTGCTGCTCCCGGACCAGGTCCTCGATCCGGGCGCGCAGCGCGAGGAAGCGCGGTTCGCGCTTCACCGCCAGGTCGCGTCCGGCCGGCAGCGCCACCTCGACGTCCGCGGCGATCCGGCCCGGGTCGGAGGCGAGCACCACCACCCGGCCGCCGAGGAAGACCGCTTCCTCGACGTCGTGGGTGACCATCAGCACCGTGGTGCCGGTGTCGGCCCACACCTGGCGGATGAGCACCTGCATGTCCTCTTTGGTCTGGACGTCCAGCGCGCCGAAGGGTTCGTCCAGCAGCAGAACTTCCGGCTCGCACGCCAGGGCCCGCGCGATCGCGACGCGCTGCTTCTGGCCGCCGGAGAGCTGCTTCGGCAGCGACCTGCGCACGCCGTTCAGCCCGGTTTCGGCGAGGTACCAGTCCACCCGCTCGGCACGGTCGGCCGGGTCGAGCGAAAGCAGCTCGAGTCCGAACGCGACGTTCTTCTCGACGGTGCGCCACGGGTAGAGCGCGCCGGCCTGGAAGACGAGCCCGCGGTCCGGGCCGGGCCCGGTGACGGGGACGCCGTCGAGCACGATCTCGCCCTCGGTCGGCCGGCTGAGCCCGGCCACCAGCGACAGCAGCGTCGACTTGCCCGAGCCGCTCGCGCCGACGACGCAGACGAACTCGCCGCGCAGCACTTCGAGGTCCACGCCGTCGAGGGCGCGCGTCACCTTGCCGCGGACGGTGTAGTCCTTCGCGACGTTCCGCAGTTCCAGCGTCATGCCGCCCACTTCCCGACCCGCGTGCGCAGCAGGCGCAGCAGGACGTCGATGACGAGCCCGGCGACCCCGATGACCACGAGCACCGCGAAGATCTTGTCCGTCTGCAGGAACCGCTGCGCGCGGACGATCCGGTAGCCGAGGCCGGCCGAGGAGTTGATCAGCTCGGCGACGACCACGAAGTTCCACGCCGCGGCGGCGTTGACCCGGATCGCGTCGATCATGCCCGGCAGCGAGTGCGGCACGACGATCTTGCGCAGCACCTCGCCGCGGCGCGCGCCGAGCGTGTAGGAGACGTCGAGCAGCGCGTTCGGCACGCCGCGGACGACGTCGGCGGTCATCAGCGTGTTGAAGAAGACCGTCCCGATGAACAGGATGGCGATCTTCGACGGCTCGCCGAGGCCGAGCCAGATGATCAGCAGCGGGATGAACGCGCTCGCCGGCAGGTAGCGCAGCAGCCCGATCAGCGGCTCGAAGAACGCCTGCCCGGCGGTGAACGTCCCCATCAGGATGCCCAGCGGGACCGAGACCAGCACCGCGAGGCCGAACCCTTCGAGCACCCGCTGGGTCGTCGCCCAGAGGTCGTCGAAGAGCTCGCCGGTGCCCGCCATGTCCAGCCCGGCCTTGAGCACGGCGGCCGGCGACGGCAGGAACGTCGAGTCGACGGCGCCGCTGACGCTCAGCACGACCCACGCGAGGAACGGGATCGCGAACGAGAGCACCGCCAGCGTCCAGCGGGCCGACGCGGAAATGGGCGCCCGCAACGAGAACAGCGGCGAGGCGGCCTTCGGCGTGGACCGCCGCGGCAGCGGTCCCCACGCCGGGCGGCCCCGGCCGGACTCGTGCTCCTCGGCGAGCCGCTGCTCGGCCTCCAGTGCCTCGGCGGCGCGTTCGTCGGCCGCCGAGGCCCGGGTGGTGCGCTGGGTCGGACCGGTCACTGGGGCGCGGCCTTCACGAACTGGTCGTCGAACAGCCCGTCGAGCGACGGCCGCTGCTGGGCGAGGCCGGTCCCGACGATGAAGTCGACGATCTTGTTCGCCTGGAAGTCGAGGTGCTGCGGGGTGACGCCCGGGGTGAACGCGTCGAGGTTCTGCTGGCGCGTGAAGATCGTGGTGCCGGCGTCGTAGCTCTTGTAGTCCGCGTCGGACACGCCACCGCGCTTGGCCATGATCTTCACGGCCGCGTCCTTGTTGGCCTTGATCCAGGCCAGCGTCTCGAACCAGGTGTTGACGAGCGCCTGCACGTCCTTCGGGTGGTCCTTGACCAGCTTCTGCGACGTGACGAGGTGGTCCGGGATGGCGCCGGGGAACTCGGCCGACGACGAGATCGCGCGGCTGCCCGGGCGCTCGAGGGCCTTCGACGTGAACGGCGCGAACGCGGCGACCGCGTCGACCTGGTTGCCGGCGAAGGCGGCCGCGGCGGCGTCGGTCGGCAGGTTGACGAGCTGGATGTCCTTTTCGGTCAGTTTCGCCGACTGCAGCGCGAGCAGCAGCAGGTAGTGGTCGACCGCGCCCTGCTCGACGGCGACCTTCTTGCCCTTGAGGTCGGCGATGCTGGTGATCCCGTCCCGCGCGATGATCTTGTCGTTGCCGGTGGAGTTGTCGTTCACCAGCACGATCGACAGCTTGGCGCCGCCGGACACCGACGAAAGCGTGTCGTTGAGGGTCTGGCTGTTGGCGTCGATGGCGCCGCTGGAGAGGGCGTTGATGCTGTCGGTGTAGTTGTCGAAGTACTTGAGGTCGACGTTCACGCCGTTCTTGGCGAACAGGCCCTGTTCCTGCGCCACCTGCCAGGGGAACCAGCCCGGCCAGGCGCTGAACCCGAGGGTGATCTTGCCGCCGCTGCCCGAGGCGGCGCTGTCACTGCACCCCGAAAGCGCGGTGACCCCGGCGAGGGTCAGCAAGGTCAGGAGCACCGTCAGCAGACGGGGACGGGAACGGGAAATCACAACGAACTCCAGATGGCGGGGGAAGTGGAGTGGTGCCGTACCAATGGGGGAATTGCGGTGCTCAGGGCCACGGGCGGTGACGACGGGAAGGGTCAACGGGTCGAGCTGCGCCACCGCGCACGGTCATCGCTGCTCTCTTCCGGCCGCACCTGATCGGGTCATCGCGGGAGAACGCGGACAGGGAGCACCTGACGCCCAGTGAAATCCGGTCCACAACGCACCGGATCGGCCACCCCTGTCCCTCTCCCGGGCGAGAGCCTAGCGAGTAGCACAAGATCCCCACAACGCTGCTCATTACAGCCAAACGAGTGACCACCGAACAGGTTAAGCAGCAACATCACCAGCCGTGCGCGGGGTTCCTGTCGGCCGCCCGGTCAAAACTTCTTCCCGCACATCGCCGCCGACTAGGAAACGGAGAAGCCGAACAGTCGTTCGGAATGCCGCCCGCCGCGGCACCACTCGAACACTTGTCCGTATCCCGCCTTTATCGCACGGGGCGCCGATCCGCCGATACTTCCCGGACTGTTTACACGCCCGAAACAATTCGCCCGGCCCGGCGAATTTCTGTCAATCGATCGATTTCGACAGGTCGTAAACCGTCGTGCCGCCGGCGGTCACCGGCGCGAAGTTCTGCTCGACCCAGGCCTGGATCTCCCCGGCGGTCCCGCGTCCCCCACCGAAACCGCCCCGGCCGCCGGCGACGTAGTAGTGGATGTCGCCGTCGGCGACGTACCGCTGGAACTGCGCCAGCGTCGGCGCCGGGTCGCTGCCGCTGAAGCCGCCGATCGCGAGCACCGGGCGGCCGCTCGCCAGCGCCAGGCCCGCCGACTCCATGGCGCCGCTCTGCGCCGCGGCCCACTTCGTCGTGGTCCCCTCGAGCAGGTCGACCACCGCGCGGTCGGCCTGCCCGCCGCCGAAGCCGCGCGGGCCGCGTCCACTCGCGACCGCGGGACCGGACGACGGTGTCCCGCCGGAGTGCGCGGTCGCGGCCGTGGCGAAGGTGAAGGACGCCGTCCCGAGCAGGGCGCCGCAGAGGCCGAGCACGGCCACGGCCGGGCCGAGCCGCCGGAACCGGTCGGCGCCGAAGAGCAGCCCCGCGACCGCGGCGGCCCCGGCGACCAGGAGGGTGTAGCGCAGCCACGGCTGCCAGTCCGGCGTCCGGGCGAGCAGCACGAACCCCCAGACCGCGGTCACCGCGAGCATGACGGCGAGCACCGCGCGCGCCGCGAAGTTCGCCCGGCCGCGCCAGAGCTCCCGCGCGGAAATCCCGAGCGTGGCCGCGATTCCCGGAGCCAGCGCGACGGTGTAGTACGGGTGGATGATGCCGCTCATGTAGCTGAACACCAGCGCGGTGACGACCAGCCAGCCGCCCCACAGCAGCAGCGCCGCCCGCGTCCGGTCGGTGCGGGGCGCGCGCCGGGTGAACCACAGGCCGGCGGCCAGTCCGAGCACCGCGGCGGGCAGCAGCCACGACGCCTCGCCGCCGAACTCGCCGGAGAACAACCGCGTCAGGCCGGTCTGACCGCCGAAACCACCTCGGGCGCCGCCGGCGGGCAGCTCCAGCCCGGCGGGCGGGGTGAACGCGCGGCCACCGCCGCCACCGCCGCGGCCTTCGCCGAAGATCCGGCCGAGCCCGTTGTAGCCGAAGGCGAGTTCCAGCACGGTGTTGTCGGTGGAACCGCTGATGTAGGGCCGGTCCGCGACGGGCCACAGCGCGACGGCGGCGATCCACCAGCCGGCGGAGACGACCACCGCACCCGCCGCGGCGCACAGCTGCCCGATCCGGCGGCCGGGCGAGGTCGGCGCGGCGACGGCGTAGACCAGCACGAACGCGGGCAGCACGACGAAGGCCTGCAGCATCTTGTCGAGGAAGCCGAGCCCGATCGCGACCCCGGCGAGCAGCAGCCACTTCGTGCTCGCGTGTTCGAGGGCGCGCACGACGCAGTAGGCGCCGGCAACGAGCAGCAGCACGAGGAAGGCGTCGGGGTTGTCGTACCGGAACATGAGCGCGGCGACCGGCGTCAGCGCGAGCCCGGCCCCGGCGAGCAGCCCGGCCCCGGGCCCGGACAGCCGTCGCACGGCGAGGTAGAGCAGCCCGACCGAGGCGACCCCGGCGAGCGCGTCCGGCACCAGCAGGCTCCAGCTGGAGAAGCCGAAGAGCCGGCCGGACAACCCCATCACCCACAAGGAAAAGGGCGGTTTGTCGACGGTGACGACGTTGCCCGGATCGAGCGAGCCGAAGAACAGCGCCTTCCAGCTCCACGTGCCGGCCTGCACGGCCATCGCGTAGAAGTCGTTGGCCCACCCGGTCTTCGCCAGGTCCCACAGGTAGAGCAGCCCGGTCCCGAGCAGCAGCGCGGCCACGGAAGGGGTGACCCACCGGGGTTTCCGGGGCGCGGCGGGCGGCTGGGGCTGGGCGTGTGCGGGCGCCGACAGCGTGGTCGTCATGACGGCCACCGTGTCGGCCCGGGATGTGGTGAACTTGTGGCGAAGCTGTGCGTCAGCTGTGCATCGATCCCGAAGGGGTGGTCTGCCGCGGCCGGTCGTGAGTGGTAAGGAGGGTTAGAACCCGGCGCGAGTCCGACCCGTTCGGCCTGCAGGCCCGGGCGGCCGACGACCTCGCCGA
>NZ_JBEXKX010000044.1:24454-81248 GCF_040609695.1 Amycolatopsis sp. NPDC004625 | reverse complement strand
TGGTAAGGCGGGTTAGAACCCGCCTTACCACTCACGACCGGCGCACGAACGAATGGCCGTCACCCAGCGTGGGTGGCGGCCTTCTTCGCGCGTTGACATGTGACCTTTTGGTCACCTATTCTCGCTGACGTGCCCGACGACGACCTGGTGTTCAAGGCGCTGGCGGATCCGACCCGCCGGTTCCTGCTCGACCTGCTCTTCGAGCGTGACGGCCGCACGCTCACCGAGCTGGAGACCCAGGTGGAGATGACCCGCTTCGGCGTCATGAAGCACCTGAAGCTCCTGGAGGAGGCCGGCCTCGTCGTCGCGCGGAAGGAAGGCCGGGAGAAGCGGCACTTCCTCAACCCCGTCCCGATCCGCCAGATCCACGACCGGTGGATCGACAAGTACACCGAGCGCCACGTCACCGCGCTCCTCGATCTCAAGAACGAGCTGGAAGGCGAAGAACCATGAGCGACACCGTGCAGGTCTACCGCGTCTACATCAAGGCGTCCCCGGAGCGCATCTGGGACGCCATAACGAAGCCCGAGTGGACGGCGAAGTACGGCTACACCGGCCTCGTCGACTTCGACCTGCGGCCCGGCGGCAAGCACCGCACCCGGCCGACGCAGGCGTTCATCGACGCCGGGATGACCGGGGACCTCGTCGACGGCGAGGTGCTGGAGGTGGACCCGCCGCGCAAGCTCGTCATCACCTGGAAGCTGCTGATGGCGCCGGAGGACACCGCCGACGAGCCCTACACGACGCTCACCTACGAGATCGAGGAGTCCAAGACCGCCGGCACCCGGCTGACCGTCACCCACGACGTCACCGGCGCCCCCTCGATGGCCGGCATGGTCAGCGGGGCCTTCGAGCGGCTGGACGCGCCGCCGAACGAGAACGCCGGTGGCGGCTGGGCCTGGATCCTCTCCGACCTCAAGACGCTGCTGGAGACCGGCGACACCATCGTCCCGGCGCCGTAAGGGGGTCTGGCGGGGCCGGCCTCGCGCCGCTTCGAGACCGGTCCCGCCAGGGTCTTCAGACGCGCTGGGTCGCCGCCTTGAGCGCCGCCTTGGCGGCCTCCGGCGCGCCCAGCGTGTCGAGTCCGGACAGCGCCGCACCCACCACGGGGTTCACGTCGACGACGCGGACCACCGCGCGCGGCGCGACCTTGAGGCACCGGCGTTCGATCTCCGCGATCACCGGCGCGCCGATGCCGGTCAGGACGCCGCCGCCGAGCACGATCTCCGGGGCGTCCTCGGTCAGGTCCAGGTTGCGCAGGATCACCGCCGCGAACACGCTGACCTCTTCGGCGAACCGCGTCACGACGTCCTGCGCGACCTCGTCGCCGGCCGCCGCCACCTCGAACAGCAGCGGGCACAGGCCGTGGATCGACGCCGGGTCGATCTCCTCGAAGTGCAGGCCCTGCACGACGTCCAGCAGCGTCGGCTTCCCGAAGTACGCCGCCACCGCCGGCATCAGCGCGGTCCGCGGGCCGCGGCCGTCTTCGGCGCGCACGGCCCACCACAGGGCCTCCTCGCCGAGCCGGTAGCCGCCGCCCCAGTCGCCGGAGATCTTGCCCAGCGCGGGAAAGCGGTGCACACGGCCGTCCGGGCCGACGCCGGCGCCGTTGATCCCGGCGCCGCACACGACCGCGACGCCCACCCCCGCGCTGCCCGCCCGGAGCAGCGCGAGGGTGTCGTTGCCGACGGTCAGCGTGTCGCTCCACCCGCGGGCGGACAGGGCCGCGTGCAGCGTCTCTTCCTCGCGGGGGAAGTCGAGCCCGGCGAGGTACGCGGAGGTGTGCACCGCGGCCGGCCGGGTGCCGAACGCGGGATACGCCTCCAGCACCAGGTTTTCCAGCGCCGCGACGCAGGCCGCGACGCCGATGTTCTGCGGCGACGCGCCGGGGCCACGCGACTTCCCCAGCACGACACCGTCTTCCGAGATCACCAGGACCTCGGTCTTGCTGTTGCCGCCGTCGATCGCGATGATGGCAGGCTTCATCCGCGGGCCCAGGGCAGGTACTCGCGGTTGATCTGGACCAGCGAGTCGGCGAGGGTGTCGGCCTTCGTGTACTGGCCGACCAGCGGGTGCGCCAGCAGCGCGTCGGCCACGCGGTCGCGGCCGCCCTTCAGCGCCGCCTCCAGCGCCAGGAACTCGTACGCCGTCGTCGCCGCGATCAGGCCCGAGAAGTTCGGCTCCACCGGAGGCTGCGGGATCGGCGTCGCCCCCTTGGCGTCCACAATGGACCGCGCTTCGATGACGGCGTCGTCCGGCAGGAACGGGAACGTCCCGTCGTTGCGGACGTTCACCACGTGTTCCTCGGCCGGGCCGCCCGCGGTCAGCGCGTGCACCAGCTGCACCGCGGCCTCGGAGTAGTACGCCCCGCCGCGCTTTTCGAGCGACTCCGGCTTCGTGTTCTGCTCCGGGTCGAGGTAGATCTTCAGCAGTTCTTCCTCGACGTCGGAGACGACGTCCGCGCGCGGCCGTTCGGTGCGCTGCTTGGTGACCTGCTCGTCGTGCGCGTAGAAGTACTTCAGGTAGTACGACGGCACGACGTTCATCCGCCGCAGCCACTTTTCCGGCACGCTGACCTCGTTGGACAGGTAGTCCAGGTGCTCCTCCAGCAGCTCCGGCAGCCGGTCGACGCCGTCGACGAGCGCGCCGCGCTCCCAGCTCAGGTGGTTCAGTCCGGTGTGGACGAGCTTGACGTCGTCCGCGCCGACCCCCAGCAGCTTCCCGAACTGCCGCTGCAGGTTGATCGCCACGTTGCAGAGCCCGACCGCGCGGTGGCCCTCGTTGAGCAGCGCGCGCGTGACGATGCCGACCGGGTTGGTGAAGTTGACGATCCACGTGTCGTCGCCGGCGATCTTGCGGACGCGGTCGGCGATGTCCAGCACGACCGGGACCGTCCGCAGGGCCTTCGCCAGGCCGCCCGCACCGGTGGTTTCCTGGCCGACGCAGCCGCAGGCGTGCGGGAACGTCTCGTCCGAGCGCCGCGCCCGCTGTCCTCCGACGCGCAGCTGGATCAGCACCGCCGAAGCGCCGTCGACGCCCTCCTCCAGCGACTGCGTGGTCCTGACCCGCGCGGGGTGTCCGGCGTGGTCGAGGAGGCGCTGGCTGAACCCGCCGACGGCCTCGACGCGGTAGGCGTCCGGGTCGACCAGCACGATCTCGTCGACGTCCAAAGTGGACCGGCGACCGGCGATCCCGTCGATCAGCTCCGGCGTGTAGGTGGACCCGCCACCGACGACTGCCAGCTTCATCCCTTGACTCCCGTGAATGTGATGCCCTTGACGAACGACTTCTGGGCGAAGATGAACAGCACGATCACCGGCGCCATGATCAGCGCGGTCGCCGCCATCGTCATGTTCCACTCGACGTGGTGCATGCCGCGGAAGGACGCGATGGCCAGCGAAAGCGGCCAGTGGTCCTGGTCTTCGCCGGTGTAGAGCAGCGGCCCGAAGTAGTCGTTCCAGGTGAACAGGAAGCAGAACATGGCGGTGGCCGCGATCCCCGGCTTCGCCATCGGGATCAGCACGCGGTACATCGCCTGGAATTCGTTGCAGCCGTCGATCTTCGCCGCTTCGAGGTAGTCCTTCGGAATGGTGAGGAAGAACTGCCGGAGCAGGAAGATCGAGAACGCGTCGAAGAAGAAGTACGGCACGATCAGCGGCACCAGGGTGCCGGTGAGGCCCAGCCGGACCCACAGGTCGTACAGCGGCACGACGGTGACCTGCGGCGGCAGCAGCATCGCCGCCACGGTCAGCATGAAGAACAGGTTCTGCCCGCGCCACTTGAGCTTCGACAGCGCGTACGCCGCCGGGATCGCCGAAAGCAGCGCGCCCACCGTCGCCAGCGCCGAATACAGCAGGCTGTTGCCGAAGTATTCGAGCAGCGGCGCCTTCTGGAACACCTTGACGAAGTTCTCGAAGTGCCATTCGGCCGGCCACAGGCTCGCCGTCATCGCCTGGTCGCTCGCCATCACCGCGGTGAGGAAGACGAACAGGATCGGCAGCATGAAGATCACGCCCATGGCGATGCCGACCGAATGCAGCGCGACGAACGACAGCCGCCTGTCCCAGTTCCGCTTGAACTTCACCTTCGGCGGCACGCCGGCCGCTTTTTGGGGCGCTTCGGCCAGTGCGGTCATGCCCCCTCCTCCTGGTGCTGGGACTTCCTGAGCTGGCGCACGAGAATCCAGGTGAACCCGGAGCTCACGACGAACAGCAGGACGGCCATCGCGGCCGCGTAACCCATGTTGAAGTAGCGGAAACCCTGGACGTACAGCCAGATCGGGTACGTCAGCGTCGAGTTCTGCGGCGCCCCGATGAGTTTCGAGTTGCCGGCGACGTCCGCGGTCCCCGCCGAAGCCGACGACGCCACGATCGCCTGCGTGAAGAACTGCAGCGCGTAGATGATCGAGTTGACCACGCCGAACAGCAGCACCGGCGAGATCGACGGCAGCGTGACGTGCCAGAACCGGCGGATCGGGCCGGCGCCGTCGAGCTCGGCGGCCTCGTACTGCTCGGTCGGGACGTCCAGCAGCGCGGCCAGGATGATGATCATCAGCTCGCCGGAACCCCAGAGCGCCAGCAGCGTCAGCGCCGGCTTCGACATCGACGGGCTGTTGAACCAGAGGCCGCCGTCGATGCCGACGAGCCGCAGGAACCGGTTGACCGGGCCGAACTCCGGGTTGAACACGAAGACGAACGCCAGCGTGGCCGCCGCGGGCGGGGCGAGCGTCGGCAGGTAGCAGAGCGTCCGGACCAGCCCGACGCCCGACTTCAGCCGGGAAATCACCGACGCGACGCCGAGGGAGAACACCACGCGGCAGACCGTCAGGACGACCACCAGCCACAGCGTGTTGTACGCGGCCGTGCCGACCAGCGGCTCGCTGGTGAACATCCGGACGTAGTTGTCGAAACCGATGAACTGCGGCGCGTTGATCAGGTCGTAGCGGGTGAAGGAGTAGTAGACCGTGGCGATCAGCGGGTAGCCGAAGAAGACGAGGAACCCGATGAACGCCGGGGCCATGAAGAACAGGACGGTCCGGCGGCGCTTGGCCCGGCGGGCCCCCGCCCGCGCCTTGCTCGGCGCGGACGGGGAGCCGTCGGTTTTGAGCGGGACAGCGGTGGACGTCATCCGCCCGCGCCCTTCTGCTTGAGTTCGTCGTCGATCTGCGCGTCGACCTTCTTGAGGCCTTCGGTCAGGTCGGGGATCGAGCCGGCCTGCCACTTCTCGGCGAAGTCGTTGACCGCCTTGAGGTGCGCGTCGCCGATCGGGGTGGTCTGGTTGGCGACCAGCTTGCCGCTGTCGTAGATGTCGAGGAACGTCTTGAACTGCGGCTGCAGGTCCAGCCGCGGCGAGGTCAGCGACGCCTTGGTGCTGGGCACGTTCTTGAGGCCGTTGGCCATGTCCACCAGGGTGTCGGTGTCCAGGGTGACCTGCTTGATCAGCTCCCACGCGGCGCCGGGGTTCTTGGCGCCCTTGGGGATCGCGATGATCGTGCCGGTGGTGAAGCCGCCGCCGTAGTGGTCGGCCATGCTGTCGAGCACCGGGGCCGGCGCGGTGCCGTAGTTGACGTCCGGCGCCTGGTCCTTGAGGAACGCGGTGCGGAACTCGCCGTCGTAGATCATCGCCAGCTTCTTCTTGTGGAAGCCGTGGTCGGCGGAGTACTCGTCACCGAGGCCGGCCTTGAACTGCTCGACCTTGGCGTGGCCGCCGTAGAAGTCGATCAGCTGCTTCTGGAACTCGAACATCGCCTTCCAGCCGGGGTTGCTGGCGAGGTCCGACTTGCCGTCCGGGCCGAGGAAGGGCGCGCCGAAGTTCGGCGCCCAGTACTGGGCCTGGTTGGCGTAGAACGGCATCGAGGGCAGGAAGCCGGCGACCTTGATCGAGCCGTCCGGGTTGAACTCGGTCAGCTTCTTGGCCGCCTCGAACAGCTCCGACGTCGTCTTCGGCGGCGAGGTGATGCCCTTGGCCGCGAACATGTCCTTGTTGTAGTAGAGCCCGTAGACGTCGGCGAGCATCGGCATCGCGCACCGCTTGCCCTGGTACTCGGTGTAGTTGCGGACCGCCTCGGGGATCTGGTTGAGGTCGATCTTGTCGCGCTCGATGTAGGGCTTGAGGTCCTGGAAGCTGCCGGTGGAGCACCAGGCGCCCAGGTTGTCGGTGTAGAAGGAGATCGCGACGTCCGGTGGGTTGCCGCCGCGGATCGACTGCGTGAGCTTGTCGTCGTCCTGGTTGCCCTCGTGCTTGATCTCGATGTTCGGGAACTTCGCCTTGAGCTTGTTGAGGCCCGCGGTGACCACGCCGTACTCGCGGTCGGTGAACTTGGAGTACACGGTGATCGTGAGCTTGTCGTCCTTGCCGGGCGCGGCCGCCGCGTCACCGCCGCCGCTCGGGGCGGCGGCGCCGGAGCAGGCGCTGGTCAGCAGGACGGACGCCGCGGCGGCGGCCACAAGCAGGGCGCCGCGACGGGTCCGGGTGGTAGGGGGCATGGCCCTCCTCCTCATCGGTTGGAGCTACTCGGTCGGGGACGGGTGCTGCCGCCCTCGGGGCGACCCGAGGAGCGTGGGGGTGACGACGCCGAAGACGTCCTCACGGGTGGTGGCGAGCGCGGACTGCAGGGCGCCCGCGCGAACGGCGTTGCCCTGCACGGAAGCGCACCCGACGGGGGTGCGCGGCAGGACCAGTTCGTGCAGCTTTTCCTGGACGAGCGCGGCGAACTCCACGCCACCGGCGCGGCTGGTGTCGCCACAGAGGAGCACGAGCTGCGGGTCGGCGACGGCGACGAGGTTCGCGACGCCCCCGGCGACCCGCCGGGCGAGATCGTGCCGGAACGGGTGGTCCGGGCCGGTCTTCGCCACGGCGTCCCAGGCGGTTTCGGCCTGGACTCCGTGCGCGGCGGCGAGCCGGCAGACGGCGGGCGAGTCGACGAGGTTGCCGAACCGGGCGCCGGCTTCGGGCCAGACGTCCCCGGTGTCCTTGGTGGCGGGATCGGGCACCCGCATCCAGTCGATCTCGCCGCCGCCGCCGGTGGCACCGCGCAGCAGCCGCCGCCCGATGACGACCGCGCCGCCGACGCCTTCGGACAGCCACACCATGACGAAGTCGTCGACGTCCTGCGCCTGCCCGACGGTCATCTCCTCGACCGCGACCAGGTTGACGTCGTTCTCGATCAGGACGTCGACGCCGAGTTCGTCGGACAGCTTCTGCGGGACGTCGAAGCCGAGCCAGCCGGGGATGTGCGGTGCGGAGGACAGCAGCCCGGTCCGCGGATCGAACGCCCCCTGCGCGCCGATCACGACGTGGGCCAGGTCTTCTCTCCTGATCCCGGCTTCCCCGGCGACTTTCTGGAGGGCCTCACCGAAGGTCCCGACGACGTCGGCGCCCGCATGGACGGGCAGCGGCGTCCGGTGTTCGGCGAGCACGACCCCGGCGACGTCCGCGACGACGAAGTCGGCCAGGTGCGGCGTGAGATCGACGGCGGCGACGAAGGCGAGGCTGCCGTTGGCCGCCCAGAGCTGGGCCCGGGGTCCCCGGCCACCACCCCGGACGCCGGCCTTGGTGACGAGGTTGTCCTGCTCGAGCCGGGTGAGCAGCTGCGCGGTGGCGGGCTTGGACAGCCCGATGGCGAGTTCGAGCTCGGCCCGCGTGAGCGGCCCCTCCCGCAGGAGGACCTCGATGGCGGCGCGATCGTTGATCTCGCGCAGCATCCGCGGGCTACCGGCTCGCACTCGTTCCTCCGGACTTAATTAGGATACTTTACAGACGGTTTCCGGGGACTGTAGTGAGCCGGAGCACAGCCGTCAACGGGGCCGGTGAAACGGCCAGGTAACGCTTGGCGGTGTTGGGCCAGGTGGCGGGCGCACCGGTGAACGAGTTGCGCCGGTCCGGCGCGGCCGGTCAGGAGTTCCCGGTGGCCGGTGCGCCCGGCGCAACGAAAACGGCCCCGGCGGGGAGCCGGGGCCGTTGGTCATCGCAGTCCGTGTCGGGTGGTCACTCCTCCGCGTCCGCCCAGGCCTTGAGCATCACGCGGGCAATGGACGAGTTCCCCGGCAGGATGATCTCCGCCGCCCCATCCGCGATCGGGGTCGGCTTCGAACCTTCGGCGCGGGAGCTGTTCTCGAACGCCGCCCGCACCTCCGCGCGCGACACCCACAGGGCCTCTTCGATCTCGCCGTCCGCCGGCACCAGCGGCAACGACCGGTCCGCCCGGGCGGTGAACCCGAGCATGATCGACCGCGGGAACGGCCACGGCTGGCTCCCGAGGTACCGCACGTCCGAGACGGCCGCGCCCACCTCTTCGCGGATCTCCCGGACCACGCACGCTTCCAGGGACTCCCCCGCCTCGACGAACCCCGCCAGCACCGAATACCGCCCCGCCGGCCAGATCGGCTGACGGGCCAGCACCACGTGCGATCCGTTGACGCCTTCGAGGGAGTGGACCAGGCAGATCACCGCCGGGTCCGTGCGGGGGTACTCCTCGCGGCCGCAGCCCGTGCACTTGCTCGCCCAGCCGAACTGGACCAGCTCCGTCTCGCTCCCACACCGGGTGCAGAACTTCGCCTGACGCCGCCAGAACCTCAGCGCCTGCGCCGTCGTGAAGAGCCCCGCCGACGTGTCGTCCAGGAGGTCGCCGTAGCCGCGCAGCTCGACCCAGACCTCGCCGTCCGCGCGGGGGACCTCCTCCACGAAACCCCAGCTGCCGGCCATCTTCACCGTGTCGGCCGAGCCGGACGGGCCGCCGGGCAGCGACCAGTAGTCGACGTCCTGCCACTCGCCCAGGAACACCGCGTCGGGCGGGGGTGCCGAACCGAAGTCGACCGCCTTGCGGAACGCCAGCGTCGACGCCCCCTCGACCACCGGGGTGCGCCCGGTGTCGTCCAGGAGGACGACCCGGGCGTCCGGCCAGCGGGCCGCCAGCCGCGCCGGGTTGGTGCGCAAGCCTTCCTGACGGTCCACTGTGGACCGGGACAGGGTCGGCAGGTCCCCCAGGGTGAACGGGCCGGACATCAGGCCGGCTCGCCCACGACGACGTCGCCGAGCGCGCGCAGCTTGCGTTCCAGCACCGCCGCGTCCCCGACCACCACGCCCGTGAACCGCTTGGGCGCGAAGTACTTCAACGCCGCTTCGGCCACGTCTTCGGCCGTCACCGCCGCCACCCGCGCCGGGTGCTCGTTCAGCCACTCCAGGCCCAGCCCGGTCGAGGCCAGCGCGAGCACCTGCCCGGCCAGCCCGGCCTGCGACGACGTCGACGTCAGCAGCGAACCGATCGCGTACTGCCGCACCGATTCCAGCTCGTCGCCCGACGGCGGCACCTGGCCGAGGCGGCCCAGCTCGTAGCGCGTCTCCAGCAGCGCCGGGGCTGTCGCGTCGGTCGCGGTGTCCGCGTCGACGTTGACCACCGCCGTGCCGTCGGTGAACTCGAACCCGGAGTGCGCGGAGTACGTGTACCCCTTGTTCTCGCGGATGTTCTCCACCAGCCGCGACGAGAAGTACCCGCCGAAGGCCAGGTTCGCCAGCTGCAGCGCCGCGTAGCCCGGGTCCGTGCGCGGCACGGTCTGCGCCGAGAGCCGGATCTGCGACTGCACCGCACCCGCGCGCGGCACCAGCAGCACGTCCGGGCCGGTCAGGTCGGGCAGCGACGGCAGCCGGACGGCGGAGCGGTCCGACGCCCAGCCGCCAAGCACCTTCTCCAGCTCGCCGACGACACCGGCCGGGTCGAGGTCGCCCACGAGCACCATGACCGAACCGCGCGGCAGCACGGACGCCTGGTGCAGCGCCCGGACCTGCTCGGGCGTCACGACGGCGACGTCTTCGGCGCGCGGGACCTCGCGCGTGGCCGGGTGGTCGCCGTAGCGGTGCTTCTGCAGGGCCTCCCGCGCGATCGTGCGCGGCTGCGTCCGGGAGACGGCGATCCGCTCGACCAGCCGCTCCTTCTCGCGCGCGATTTCCTCGTCCGCGTACGTCGCCGCCGTGAGGACGTCGCCGAGGACGTCGAGGAACGTCGGCAGCTTGTCGGCCAGCGCGGAACCGGTCAGCACCAGGCGTTCCGGGTCGACGCCGGCGCCGATGTCGCCGCCGATCAGGGCCAGCTCGGCGTCGATCTCGATGCGGTTGCGCCGCGCCGTGCCGGTCAGGATCGTCTCGGCGAGCACCTCAGCCGTCGCCGGGTGCAGCGCGTCGTCGCCCGCGAACGGGATCCACAGCCGCGCCTCGACCATCGGCACGGTCGCCTTGCGCACGGCCAGCACGCGCAGGCCGTTGCTCAGCTCGGTGTCCACATGGGACAGATCCGCGGCGGCCCGCTGCGGACCGAGCGGCGGCAGCGGCCGCGGCCCCCGCGCGGTGCGGCCGATCTCGTCGGCGCTGCGGTGCGTTGCTGAAGTCACTGCTCGTTGTTCCCTTCCGAAGCGGGCTTGACCACCAGCACGGCGCGCGCGTCCGGGCGCAGCGCCTTCGCCGCCGCCGAGACGGCCTCCGCGGTGACGGCGGACATCCGGTCCGCGAGCCGGTACACCAGCGACGCGTCGCCGTAGAGCAGTTCGAACGAGCCGAGGGCCAGCGTCCGCGACACCAGCCTGTCGTGCTCGGAGTGCAGGCTCGCCGTCCAGCGGGCGGTGACCTTGCGCAGCTCCTCCTCGCTCGGCGGCGTCTCGGCGAGCTTCTCCAGCTCGTCGTCCAGCGCGGCCAGCACGCGCTCGCGGGACACCTCGTGCGGGTGGATCAGGGTGATGGTGAACGTGTCGGGGTCGCGGGCCTCGAACGGGCCGAACAGCCCGGCGCCCGCGCCGATGTCGACGACCAGGGGCTCGCGGTGCACCAGCCGCTGCTGCAGGCGGGAGCCGTCGCCGTCGGTGAGCACGCCGGCCAGCACGAGGTAGGCCAGGTAGCTGTCGACGTCGTTGATCGGGTCCGGCATGCGGTAGCCGATGCCGAGCGCGGGCAGCGGGGCGTGCGCGTCCTCGATCTCGCCGTGGAGCTCCGTGGTCGGCAGCGGCTCGGCGAAGGACGGCCGCTGCGGCGCCGGGCGGTGCGGAACGTCGCCGAAGTGCTCCTCGATCAGCTTCTTCGCGTTGTCCACTTCGAAGTCACCCGCCACCGTGAGCACGGCGTTCGCCGGCGCGTAGTAGGTGTCGAAGAACGCCGCGCAGTCGTCGACCGTGGCGCTTTCGAGGTCCTCGAAGCCGCCGTAACCGTTGTGCGCGTTGGGGAACGTCGAGTACAGCACCGGCGGCAGGGTGATCCACGGGAACCCGCCGTAGGGCCGGTTCAGCACGTTGAGCCGGATCTCCTCCTTGACGACGTCGATCTGGTTCGCCAGGTTCTCCGCCGTCAGCTTGGGCGCGCGCATCCGGTCGGCTTCGAGGAACAGCGCGCGCTCGAGCGCGGCGCTCGGCAGCACCTCGAAGTAGTCGGTGTAGTCCGGGTGGGTGGACCCGTTGAAGGTCCCGCCGCTGGACTGCACGTGCCGGAAGTGCGCGAGTTTCTCGAGGCTCTCCGAGCCCTGGAACATCAGGTGCTCGAAGAGGTGCGCGAAACCGGTGCGCCCCTCCGGCTCGGAACGGAAACCCACGTCGTAGTGCACGCTGACGCCGACCACCGGCGCGGTCGCGTCGGGGGCGAGAACCACGCGCAGACCGTTGTCGAGGGTGTATCGGACGAGCTCGGGATCGGCCATGGCCCCACCCTACGACGCCCCCGCCGTTCCCGGCGCCCCGGCTCGTGAGTGGTAAGGCGGGTTCTAACGCGCCTTACCACTCACGAGCTCGAGAAGGTGACCGCGGTGGGCGGCGGCGAAGGTGCCCGCGAGCGCGGTCGCGAAGGATCCGGCCTGGTCAGGGGTGACGTCGCCGGCGTGCCAGTAGACCGGCGGCGGGGTCTTGAGCCCGTCGAAGGCGGCCACCCAGGACGCCAGTTCGCCCAGAGCGAGCGCGTACGGCAGGCCGCGGGAGAAGACCTGCTCGCGTTGCGGCTTGCCGAAGTCCTTCGCCCTGACCGACACGAGCGTCTCGCCGAGGCCGCGCAGGCGCCGCGCCACGTCGGCGCCCGCCCGCCGCCGGACGGGCAGCGCGGCCCAGGCGGCGACGATGGCGGTCCCGGCGAGCACGACCATGACGCCGAGCTGGGCGTAGCCGACGGTGAGGGCGAGCAGGACGGTGAGGAAGACGCCGTAGAAAACGATCCGGACCCCGGCCCGGCGCAGCCGCCCCGTCACGAGCCAGCCGCGTCGGACGACGTCGGCGGTCAGCTCGGCGCGCGGGACTTCGACGCGCCGCTGCCGCAGCTCGGCGAGGGTCACCGGCTCGTCCGGCACGACGGCGTCGTACACCGCACGTTCGAAGGCGGTCAGGTGCTCGTCGGGCGGGTTGCGGCGGGCCAGCGTGGGACCGTCGCTGACCCAGAGGTAGTTGCGGACGGCGAGGTCGAGCACGGTCGCGGCCAGGTCGAGCGGGCCGGCCCGGCCGCGCAGGAGGAGACCGGCGTGGCCCGGCAGCACCCCGGCCGGGGACGCGAACTCGCCGCCCGCGGTGACCAGCTCGGCCTTCGGCGCCTCCCCCGGCTCGGCGTGCCGGCGGCGGGCGAGGAGCACCCAACCGGCTGCGGCCAGCAGAAGCGCGGCGAAGGCCGCCCAGGCCCAGCCGACCGGGGCGGTGAGCACGAACGCGCCGCCCAAGGTCTTCGCCGGGACGAGCACCTCGTTCGCCGGGACGGTCCCGGCCGGCAGCTCGACGGTCGCCGTCATCCGCCGGCCGGCGGCGAGGTTCTGCTGGCTGAACCGGGTCAGCCCGGCGTGGTCGATCTGCGCGGCCGCGCACGGGAGGTCGCCGGCGAGGCAGTCGACGGCGACCGGGATCTTCGGCGCGGCGAAGGAGGCGCGAAGGAACTTCAGCTCGGTGCTCCAGCCGCCGGCCAGGTCCCAGGTGACCCGGTCGCCGGCCACCGCACCGTCCACTGTGTACCGGACGGTCGACGTGCCGGGTGTCAGGTGGACGGTGAAGGTGTCCTTGTCCACGCTCGCCGTCCCGCCGCCTTCCAGGACGACGTCGCGGACGCCGTAGACGCGGTCGCGGTGGTGCGGCGCCGGGACGCGCAGCGCGACCCGGCGGTCCATCGTCGTGCCTTCGGGGACGGAGATCGCTTCGGCGACCGACAACGAGCCGTCGCGCTGGACCTTGAGCTGGATCTCGGCGCTCTGCGGCAGCGCCGGCGGGGGCGGCTGGTCCGCGGGGGCCGCGGTCAGGAAGAGCGCCAGGAGCGCCCCGGCGAGCACGGTCAGCGGGCCGCGGCGGCGGTGAGCACGCCGTCGAGCGCGGTCAGGAACGACGGGAAGTGCGCGCCGAACCGGCGCAGGTCGGACTCGGCCTCCATGCCGCCGTACCAGTACAGCCCGGCCGAGCCGTCCGCCGACGGGTTCAGCGCGGCGAAGGTGCCGAGCCAGCGTTCGGTGTCGCCCAGGACCACCGCGTACGGCAGGGAACGGGAGAAGACGAGCTCGCGGTCGGCCGGCGGGATGTCCTCGGCCCGCGCGGTGTGCAGGTAGTCGAGCAGCCCCCGGACCTGGCCGGCCAGCGCCCGGCCGCGGGCGGTGCGCGACGGCAGCAGCGCGGCCGCCGCGGCGACGGCGAGCCCGGCGAGCGCGACGGCCACCCCGAGCAGCGCGTACCCGACCGTGAAGGTGAGCACCGCCGTGGCGACCAGGCCGAGGGTGAAGAGGCCGGCGCCGAGCCAGGTCAGCCGGCCGCGGGCGGTGTCCGGGCGGCGGGAGAACCAGCGCTTGGTGACGACGTCGGCGTACATCGCGTCGCTGATCCGGCGCAGGTCGAGCCCGCCGCGGGCGCGCAGCTGCGACACCAGCACGGTGTCGGTGCCCGGCGGCAGCAGGGTTTCGCAGACGGCACGCTCGAAGTCGTGCAGGTGCTCGTCCGGCGGGTTGCGGCGGGTGAGCTGCCAGTCGGGCCCCGGGACCTCCGCGAGCCACAGGTAGTTGCGGACGGCGAGGTCGACGACGGTGGCGCTGATGTCGACGACGTCGACGGTCTCGTCGACGACCGTGCCGACCTGGCCGGGCAGGACGCCGTCGGGGCTGGCGAAGAAGACGCGGCCGCCGTCGCGCAGGAGGACCTCGACCGGCCCGGTGGCGGCGTGCAGCGCGCCGGCGTCCTGCTTGCGGCGGCGCCACACGAAGACGGCGGCCGCGACGAGGAAGGCGAGCAGGACGGCGAAGGCGATGCCGGTCAGCGGCGTCAGCGCGAAGGCGTTGGCGAGCAGGCCGATGGCGGCGAACTTCGCGGTGGCGGGGACGGTGCCCGCGGGCAGGCCGACGAGGAGGTCGACGCGGTCGCCGGGCCGGACGTCGTTCTGTTCGAGGCGCACGACCCCGGTGTGGTCGAGCTCGGCGAGGGTGCAGCGCCGGCTCGAGCCGACCGGGCCGGCGAAACAGTCCACAGGGGACAATTGCGGCGTCGGGGCGAGGAAGGACGCGGTGAGCTTGGTGAGCGGGGTGTCGAAGCCGCTCGCGACCTGCCAGCGGGCCTGCTGACGGCCGGCCAGGTCGGCGACGGCGCCGTCGACGGTGAACGTGGCGGTGCCGGTGCCGGCGGGGAAGGTGAGGACGAGCTGGTCGCCGGTGAGTTCGCTGGTGGCGCCTTCGGTCTTGACGTCGCGGACGGCGAAGACGCGGTCCTGGTCGTCGCCCGCCGGGACCTTCAGCGGCACGCGGGAGACGAGCTGCTGTCCGCCCGGGACGGTGACGCGTTCGGTGACGGAGAGGGTGCCGTCGCGCAGGACCTTGAGGGCGACGTCGGCGGTCGGCCCGGCGGGCGGCTGGACGTCCTGCCCGGTGAGCAGCTGGGGTTTCTTGACCTGGTCTTCGGGCAGGTTCGGCAGTACGGGCCCGGCGGAGGGCCCCTGCGCGGCGGCGGGTCCGGCGGCCAGCACGACGGCCGCGACGGCGATCGCGGCGGCGGCCCCCCATTTCATCGACACAGCACCACACCCTAGAGCACCCGATCTATGCTGACGCCCGGAACGGCGCGATCACCGCAGGTACGCCGCTTCCGACGGGGAAATCGCACGGGGGGTTCCACTCGATGACGCACGGCCCGCAGGGTCCTGGTCCACACGGTCCTGGTCCACACGGTCCTGGTCCGCATGACCCGAGGCGTCGGCCGCCTCCGGGCCGGCCACCGCTGCCGCCCCCGGCGGCGCGGCCGTTGCCGCCGCCGGGGATCAGGCCGTTGCCGGGACAAGGCGGCACGCCCGGCGCGCCCGGCCAGGGCGGCGCGCCGGGGCCGGGCATGCCGCCGAATCCCTTCGGCGCGCCCGGCCGACAGCAGCCGCCGGGTTCCGGTGCCGCGCCGCGTCCGGGTGGGCCGGTTCCGGGCCATCCGCCGCAGGGCCCGGCCGGGCAGCCGCCACGCGCCCCGTTCGGCTACCCCGCGCCGCCGCCCGCCCGGGCGCCCCTGCCGCCACCCAGCGCGGCACCTCCCCCGACCTTCGCCCCGCACCACGCCCCGCCGCCGTACTTCGGGCCGCGGTTCGCTCCCGGCTACCGGCCCTACGTCGCCAAGAAGTCGAACACCGGCGTGATCGTCGCCGTCGCCGTCTTCGCGATCGTGGCCGTGGCCGGGGGGCTCGTGGCCGCCGTCGCGCTCTCCGGGCACCGCACGCAGCACGTCGCAGATGCCGGGTACTCCAGCACCTACCCCACCACCTCCGACGAGACCACGACCACCACCGAGGCAACGACCTCGACCACGTCGTCGACCGAAGAAACGTCCCGCACCACCGAACGCCGGACCCCGACCTCGCAGCCCCCGGCCGGGCCGCGGCCGGTCGCCGCCACCGGGGACAACCCCCTCTTCGCCCGGGCCGACTACGGGCTGCAGAACATCCCGTGCTCGCTGAGCCGCTGGGCCACCGACCAGAACAGCGCCACGAAGTTCTTCCAGTCCGGCATCGCCTGCCTCGACGCGATGTGGTCACGCATGCTCGGCGGCGCGGACCTGCCGTTCCGGACACCGAACCTGGCCGTCCCGCGGTCGCTGTCGGAGTCGTCGACCCCGTGCGGCAGCGGCGGGACCACCACCGGCGTCACCCCGTTCTACTGTCCCGGCAACAACACGATCTACATGCCGATGGACCGGATCGAGATCGAGTCGTGGGGTAACCACCCCGGCCCGTACCTGTCGATCCTGGCCCACGAATACGGCCACCACGTGCAGAACCTGGCCGGCATCTCCGAGGCGTACGGCAACCAGCGCTACGACGCGGGCGCCGACTCGGCGACCGGCCTGGAACTGTCACGGCGCATGGAACTCGAAGCGCAGTGCTTCTCCGGCATGTTCCTCGGCTCGGCGTCGGTCTCGGGCGGCTCGGTCGACAAGAACATCTACAACGAAGCCTGGAACGCCCAGGACCGCGGCGACGACTACGCCCGCAACGGCAAACGCGACCACGGCAGCGCCAGGCACAACACCTCCTGGTGGCAGCACGGCGCCACCAAAAACCGCAACCAGCAGTGCAACACGTGGCTCTCGCCCTCGGGCGACGTGTCCTAACTCGGTGGTGTGAAGGGGTTTTCGACGGGCACCGCGGTCCCGGACGGCGGCGTCGGCGGTTCCGCCACCGGCCCGGCGAAGCCCGGCGCCACGGGATAACCGCGCGCCGCGGGATACCCCGGCACCGCGGGATACCCCGGCGCTGTGGGATACCCCGGCACCGGGGGATGCTCCGGCACCGCGTAGCCGCGGAACGCCCGGGCGTGGTCGCGGTTGCGCCGCTCGGCCAGCACCGCGGCCAGGAACGCCCACGGTGGCACGTCCGGCGGCACCGGCGTCCCGAGCGCGTTGCCGACCTGCTGCGCCAGCCCCCACCCGAGCGCGTGCGACGCCTCGGGCCGCAGCTCGCCGAACCGCGCGAGGAACTGGCGGCTCGCCAGGGCCAGGTCGTCCGGCAGGCGGGTCAGGTCGAGCTGCGCCGCCCAGCCCTCCAGGCCGGGCGGCATGACGATCGCCGCGTGGCCCGCACTGGCCGGGACGCGCTCGCGGACCACCAGCGTTCCCGCCAGGAAGTCGCCGACGCGGCGGCCGTTCGACGAACACAGCGACACGACCACCGCGACCGCGCCGAACAACCCCAGCGCCCAGAAGTCCACGACGAACCCGGCCAGGCCGCGCACCAGCGCGTGGCGGAAGCGGATCGGGCCGCCGTCGACGCGGACCACGCGCAGGCCCACCGCCATCTTGCCCAGCGACCGGCCGCGCGAGAGCGTCTCGAACACCACCGGGTAGCCGACCATGACCAGCACCATGCACACCAGCAGCAGGGCCACGAACAGCCCTTCGTCGGTTTCGGGCAGCGCGAACGCCAGCACCATGCCCAGCCCGATCAGCGCCGCGAACTGCAGGAGCACGTCCAGCCCCATCGCCAGCGCGCGGCTGGCGAGCTTGGCCACCCGCAGGCCGAGGACGACCGCTTCGCCGGTGACCAGCTCCGATTCCTCGTGCACGAACCCCAGCGTAACGACGGATAGGGTGGGGCCGTGGATGTGGACGTCTTCGTCGCGGCGCACGCGGCGGAGTGGAACCGGCTCGGCGAGCTGACGGGCCGCGGCGGCAAGCTGACCGGGCCCGAAGCCGACGAGCTGGTGACGCTCTACCAGCGGGCGGCGACGCACCTGTCGATCGTCCGGTCGGTCGCGCCGGACCCGGCGCTGGTCGGCCGGCTGTCCGGGCTGGTCGCCCGGGGCCGGTCGGCGGTCGCCGGCTCGCACACCCCGGCCTGGCGCGAGGTCGCCCGGTTCTTCACGCGCCGGTTCCCGGCCGCGGTCTACCTGTCCCGGCGGTGGTGGATCCCGGCCGCGCTGGTGTCGATCGCGGTGATGGCGGTGATCGCCGTCTGGGTCGCGCGCGACCCGGTGGTGCGGGCGTCGATCGCGTCGCCGGACGAGCTGAACGCGCTCACCAAGCCCGGCGGCGAGGCCGAGAGCTACTACTCGACCGGCCCGGCGGCGTCCTTCGCGGCGCACGTCTGGACGAACAACGCGTGGGTGGCGGCGACCTGCCTGTTCCTCGGCATCGCGCTGGGCCTGCCGGTGATCGGCGCGCTCTGGCTGAATTCGCTCAACGCCGGGGTGATCATCGGCGCGATGAGCGCGGCCGGCCGCGGCGACGTGATGATCGGCCTCCTGCTCCCCCACGGCCTCCTGGAGCTGACGGCGGTGTTCGTCGCGGCGGGCACCGGCCTGAAGCTGGGCTGGACGGTGGTCGACCCGGGCCGCCGCTCCCGCACGGCGGCGCTGGCCGAGCAGGGCCGCTCGGTGGTCGTGATGGCGCTCGGGCTGACGTGCGTGCTGTTCGTGTCGGGGATCATCGAGGCGTTCGTGACGCCGTCGGGCTGGCCGACGTGGCTGCGCGTGGGCATCGGCGCGCTGGTCGAGGTCCTGTTCCTGGTCTACGTGTTCACGCTGGGCCGCCGCGCGGCGAAGGACGGAGAGGTCGGCGACCTCGACGCGCGCGACGCCGGAGACGCGCTACCCGAGGCGGCCTAGAGCCGTCCCGCGGCCTTCAGGGCCAGGTAACGGTCCGCCAGCGCCGGCGGCAGCTCCTCCGGGACCGCGTCGACGACGCTCACGCCGTGCCGGGCCAGGCGTTCGGTCATCCGCAGCCGCTCGGCCGTCGTCCGGGACGCCGATGCCGCGTCGTACACCGCTTCCGCGTCGCCGCGGCCGGCGAGCATCTCGGCCACCCTCGGGTCCGCCACCGACGCCACCACCAGCTCGTGGCGGGCGGTCAGCGAGCTCAGCACCGGGAACAGCCCCTCCTCCAGCGGCGCCGCGTCCAGGCCGGTCAGCAGCACGACCAGCGCGCGGCGGCGGGTCCGCTTGAGCACCTCCGCGACCATCCCGCGCGCGTCCGTCTCGACCAGCGTCGGTTCGAGCGGGGCCATCGCGTTCACCAGGGCCGTCAGCAACGCCGCCCCCGACGAACCCTGCACCGCCGCCCGCAGCCGGCGGTCGTAGGCCAGCAGGTCGACGCGGTCGCCGGCCCGGGTGGCCAGTGCCGCCAGCAGCAGCGCCGCGTCCATCGCCGCGTCGAGGCGGGGCGCGTCGCCCACCCGGCCCGCCGAAACCCGGCCCGTGTCGAGCACCAGCACCACCTGCCGGTCGCGCTCGGGCCGCCACGTCCGGACCATCACGTCCGCCGCCCGCGCGGTCGCCCGCCAGTCGATGGACCGCACGTCGTCGCCGATCACGTACTCGCGCAGGGAGTCGAACTCCGTGCCCTGGCCGCGGATCAGCACCGCGTTGCGGCCGTCCAGCTGCTGCAGCCGCGCCAGCCGTGACGGCAGGTGCTTGCGGCTGTGGAACGGCGGCAGCACGCGGACCGTCCACGGCACCTCGTGCGATCCCTGCCGCGCGGCCAACCCCAGCGGGCCCACCGACCGGACCGTCACGCGCGCCGCCGTCCGGTCGCCGCGCCGCGTTGGCCGCAGCGGCGTCACCAGTGCCCGGCGTTCCCCCGCCGGAACCCGCAACGCATGCCGGTCGTCAGCGCCCGCCGAAGGCGGCCACGCGTCCCGCAGCACGCCCCGCACGGCCCGCCCGCCGGCGTTGGCGACGACCAGCGTCACCTCGCACGGCTCACCCAGCCGCACCGACGTGTCGCCCGCGCGCCGGAACGTCAGCGTCCGCACGTTCCCGGCCAGCGCCAGGTCGGCGCCGGCGAGCACCAGCAGCACCCCGCCGACCGCGAGGATCCCGGTCGTCGACGGCAGGAGCAGCCCGACCACCAGCGCACCGAACAGCGCCAGCAGCCCGAGCCTTCCGGTGACGGCCATGTCAGCGCGGCACGGGCACGGACGCCAGCACGCGGTCCAGCACGCCGTCCGCGGTGACGCCCTCGAGCTCGGCTTCCGGCCGCACGTCCAGCCGGTGCCGCAGCGCGGGCCGGGCGAGCGCCTTGACGTCGTCGGGGGTCGCGTAGTCGCGCCCGGCGAGCCACGCCCAGGCCCGGGTCACCGCGAGCAACGCCGTGGCCCCGCGGGGCGAGACGCCGATCCGCACCGACGGCAGCGACCGCGTCGCCCGGCACAGGTCGACGACGTACCCGATCACCTCGGGACCGATCGTCACCCGGGCCACGGCTTCGCGCGCGGCCGCCAGCTCCGTGGCCCCGGCGACCGCCTTGAGGCCCGCCGCGGCGAGGTTGCGCGGGTCGAAACCCTGCGCGTGCCGCCAGAGGATGCCGATCTCGTCCTCGCGCGAGGGCGCCGGCATGGTCAGCTTGAGCAGGAACCGGTCCAGCTGCGCCTCCGGCAGCGGGTAGGTGCCCTCGTACTCCACCGGGTTCTGGGTGGCGATCACGATGAACGGGTCGGGCAGCGGCCGGGTCTTGCCGTCGAGCGAAACCTGCCGCTCCTCCATGGCCTCCAGCAGCGACGACTGCGTCTTCGGCGGCGTCCGGTTGATCTCGTCGGCGAGCAGCAGGTTCGTGAACACCGGCCCCTCGCGGAAGGAGAACTCGCCGCTGTGGGCGTCGTAGACGATCGAGCCGGTGACGTCGCCGGGCATCAGGTCCGGCGTGAACTGCACGCGCGTGGTTTCCAGGTCCAGCGCGGCCGCCAGCGCCCGCACCAGCAGCGTCTTCGCCACGCCCGGGACGCCTTCGAGCAGCACGTGCCCCCGGCACAGCAGGGCCAGGATCAGCCCGGTGACTGCGGCGTCGTTGCCGACGACGGCCTTGCCGACCTCGGCGCGCAGCGCGATCAGCGCGTCCCGGGCCCCCGTCGCGTTCTCGCTGGTCAAGTTCGCCCCGCCTCTCGTTCCACCCTGTCCAGTTCGCCCGCCAGCCGGACCAGCGCCGGGTCGTCCGGCACCGGCGGGCCGTAGAGCACCGGCCCGATGTCGTTCGCCGGCCGGCCGGTCCGCGTGCTCACCGCCGTCACCAACGCCTGCGCGTCGGCGTCGCGCGGCAGGCCCAGCGTCGTCCGCAGCCGGGTCCGCGCCGCTTCCCGCAGCGTCTCACCCGCGTGGCCGGCGGCTTTCGCCCGCCGGTACAACCGCGCGCGGCCCTCCGCCGTTTCGGCCGCCCGGACGACGATCGGCAGCGGCTCGGTGACCACCGGGCCGAGCCGGCGGGCCCGCCACCACGCCAGCAGCGCCACGGCGACGCCCACCTGCGCCGCGCCGTAGTACCAGCCGTCCGGGATCAGGTCGAAGAACGACCTGCGGGAGTCGTCCAGCGCCGGGTCCGAAGCGGACGGCAGGTACCAGACGAGCTTCGGGTGCGCTCCCAGCAGATGCAGCGACAGCGCCGCGTTGCCCTCTTCGGCCAGCCGCGCGTTGGTCAGCGGCGCGGGCGAGCCGAGCAGCGTCGTCGTGCCGCCGGAGTCGGCGAGCTGCAGCAGCGTGCCGCCGCCGTCCTCGCCGGGGTAGCACGAGCGCGCGCCGGGCGCCGCGTAGCCGGTGCCGCCGAGCGTGACGTCCCCCGCCGCGACCGCCGCGGCGACCGTGCACTGCGGACGCAGCGTCCCGACGCCGCTCTGGCCGGCCGCGTGCACCAGCGGCAGCGAGTCATGCAGCGTCCGCGGGCCCGGCGTCACCAGGACGACGTCGGCGGCGCCCGTTCGCAGCGCGTCGAACCGCTTCGCCGGCACCAGTTCGGGCTGGGTGACGAGCAGCGTTGCGTCCTTGCCGATCGCAGCGCTCGCTTCGGCGAGCGTCCGGGCCGTCCGGACGTCGACGCCCTGGTCTTCGAGCAGCTTCGCGAGGGCGTGCGCGCCGCCGGGTTCGTACGAGCCGGGTTCGAGGGCGCCGTGGGTCTGCTCGCCGCGGGCCAGCAGGAGCAGGGCACCGGCGACGAAGATCAGCGCGAGCAGCGCGAGGGGGACGCGGGCGCCGCGCCAGATCCGGCGCAGGTCCGGTGAGACAGAGGTGGTCACGAGCCCGCCATGGCGACCGGTCGCTCACGGCGGCAGCGTTCGTCGAGCTCGGTCAAAGCCTGGTAAGCCGTTTCGGTACCTTCGCGGCCGCCGTAGTGGACGTCGTCGAAGGACCGCGCCCCCTGCCTCAGCTGATCCGCGAGGTTCGGCAGCAGCACGCCCGCCTCGGCGGCGGCCTCGTCCGCGGTCCGGCCGGACCGGGTGTCGAGCAGCCCGCGTTCCTCCAGGGCCCGCACGACGGCGCGGAAGCGATCGCGGACGGCGTCGTCGAACCGGCCCCCGGCCGCGGCTTCCGCCGCCGACCGCCGGTAGTCGGCGGAGCTCTTGCGCGTGCTCCCGAAGACGACGCGCTCGGCCCGGGCGGCGCGCGCGACCTTGCCGGTCCGCAGCCGGATCACCACGACGAGCACGATCAGCAGCGCCAGGATCAGCACCACCCCGAAGATCCCGCCGGGGACGCCCGAGGACAGGCTGTTCAGCAGCTTCTCCAGCTGCTCGCCCAGCCACTGCGCGGCCTGCTGCAGGAAGTTCGGCTTCGCGTCCCGGTACTTCGGGTCGCTCAGCTCCTCCGCGGCCGCGCGCCGGGCCGTGTCCCGGTCGATGCCGACCGGGACGTCGGTGAGCCGGAACGTCACCATGCCTGCGGCGGCTGGACCCCGGCCGCGCGGGCCAGCTCGATGTCCATGCCTTCGCGGCGCATCCGCTGGTCGAAGTAGACGATCACGGTGACCAGCGTGACGAACGGGATCGCGATGGTGCCGGCGATGATCTGCCCGGCCGAGGCCAGCAGCAGGTCGCCGGTGCTCGGCACGGTCACCTTCGCCGGGTTCAGGATCTGGGTGAACACGCCGCTGCCGAGGGTGAACGGCAGCTGGATGATGCTTTCGAAGAACGACTCGATGATCTGCGCCAGCAGCAGGACGCCGAACACCCGCCAGAACGCCCCGCCGACCAGCTTGACCGACCGCGAGAACGCCTGCCGGAACGTCCCGCGCTCGAGCACGAGCGCCGGGGCGGCCAGCGCCCAGAACGCCCAGGCCACCACGCCCGGGAGGATGCACAGCATCAGGCCGATGGTGGTCAGGAGCGCGTAGGCGAACGCGACGCCGACCAGGGGCAGCAGCCGGGGCTGCACATCGCGCCAGACGACGGCGAAGGTGACTTCGCGGCCCAGCGCGGCGCGGCCCATCACCGCGGCCATCAGGCCGGTGGTGACGGTGAGCAGCAGCGTCGAGACCAGCGTGGTCGAGACGAGCGCGAGCGCGGCGTCGCCGAACGTGCCGAACACGGCGTCGCGCAGCTCGGTGTCGGTCGCGGCGGGGCCGAGCTCGACCGTCGAGGCGAAGCTCTCCAGGTCGCCGAGCACGTACTTCTGGACGACGAACGTGATGGCCGCGCTGATCACCGCCATCACCGCGCCGATGCCGAGTACGAGCAGCGGGTGCCGGCGGATCGCGGTGATCGCGCCGTCGAGGATGTCGCCGATGTTCAGCGGCCGCAGCGCGATCACGCCGGGCTTGCCGAGCCCGTGCGGGTTCCACCGCGGCTGCTGCCCGTACTGCGGCCCGTACTGCGGAGTGCCGTAGGACGGGAGCGGCGGCGGCGCGGCGGGGGTGCCGGGTGCCTCCCAGCCGGGCGGCGGCGTGGCCGGCGCGTCCGGTGCCTGCCAGCCTCGCGGCGGCGTCGCCGGTGACGGCGCGTGATCTTCGGCCGGCTTGGGCTCACCCGATCCGGGGGCCGAAGCCTGGGGGAAACCCTGGCTGGGTGTCGGCGTGTCCGCGCCCTCGCCACCGGTGTCTGTCATCGAAGCCCCTCGCCTGCCAGTACCTGCTTGCGCACACTCTCTCAGAGCCCTCCGCACCCGGCCAGACCTGGGGTGACGTCCGGTCGCCGTGACACCGTGCGCACGGACGGGTGCGAGAGGGCCCGTTCCCCCGATATGCTGAATGGCGGGATCGGGTACCCCCGGTCCGTACCGAGACCCTTCGGGACTGCCTAGTGACGCAACCGCCCCACGGCCAGGAACCGCCTCGCGGAACCGTCCAGCCGCCGCCGGTGCCGGGTGCGCAACCGGATCTCCCGTGGCTCGGCCGCCCCCACACCGTGTCCGCTCCGAAGCGCCGGTCCCCGGCCGCCGTGATCGGCGTGTGCCTCGGCGCGGTGGCCGTGCTGGTGCTCGGGCTGGTCGCGATCGTGGCCCTCAACCGCACGGACCCCCCGCTGGCGAACGCGAACTTCCGCGACACGCCGTCGTCCCAGGACCTCCCGCCGCAGCAGCTCCCGCCCGGCGGCGCGGGTGCCCCGGCGTCGGCGTCGAGCCCGTCGAGCGAGCTGTCGACGCCCAGCCCGACCGGCCCGCAGAAGATCCTCAAGCTCGCCGACCACCCGATCCTGCAGGACCCGAACGCCGGCCTGCAGAACCGCGTCTGCACGCTGCCGGCCTGGCAGAGCACGCAGGAAGGCGCGGAAGCGTTCTTCACCGCAGCGAGCAAGTGCCTGGACGCCGCGTGGGGCCCGTTCCTGGAGGCCTACCACCTGCCGTTCACCCCGCCGTCGCTGCACTTCCCGACCGGCGCGAGCTTCGAGACCGAGTGCGGCACCATCCAGGTCGGCATCGCGACGGCCGCGTACTACTGCGAAAACAACCTGTACGTCCCGTTCCGCGGCCTGCAGACCGACCAGTACGGCAACAACCCCGGCGTCTACCTGGCCCTGTTCGCCCACGAGTACGGCCACCACGTGCAGGAGGTCGCCGGGCTGATGGACGCGGCCTGGCAGAAGATCTACGAGGCCGGCCAGAACAGCCCGGCCGGGCTCGAGATGTCGCGGCGCAAGGAACTGCAGGCCCAGTGCTTCTCCGGGATGTTCCTCGGCGCGCACGTCGACCAGGGCGGCACGATCAGCCGCGACATGTACAACAAGGCCTGGAACGACCAGGAGACCCGCGGCGACAACACCTCCCGCAGCCACGACCACGGGACGAACGCGCACTACGCGTCCTGGTGGCGGGCGGGCGCGACGAGCAACCGGATCGCCGACTGCAACACCTTCGCGGCGCCGTCGTCCGAGGTCAGCTGACCTTCGCGGCGGCTTTCGGCCGCAGCGGGATGCTGAGCCAGAGGTAGGCGAACATCCCGCCGGAGAAGCACGCGAACACCAGCAGCGCGAGCCCGAGCGGGCGCCGGGCGTCCGACGCTCCCGGCGAGGTGTCCGCGGCGGTGACGGTGGCCGGGCCGGTGTCCGGCAGCACCTCGGGCACGGCGACCTCGACGCGTTCGCCCTGGCCGTGCCCGCAGCCGTCGAGCGTGCCCTCGTGGACCTTCCCGGTGATGGTGAACCGCACGGTTTCCTTCGCGTCCGGCTTGTCGCAGGACGCCGGTTTCGTGACCTCCGCCGGCACCGGCGCGCCGGTGGCGTCGCTGCTGATGCCCAGCAGCCCGGGCCCGGCGAGCCAGGCGAGCAGCACGACGAGCACGCCCGCCGCGGCGGGGATCGCCACCGTGGGCCACTTCAGGGCGAGGGATCGCGGGGGCACCCGGCCATGGTTCCAGATCCCGCGGGTAAAACCCAGGTGCCCTGGTTACCGCTCGATCTTCTCCGCCTGGGTGACCTTTTTGACGTAAAGCAGCTTGTCGCCCGGTTCGATGGCGTCGGCCTGCGGCGCGTCGACGCGGTAGAGGACGCCGTCGCGGACCAGGCCGAGGACCAGGTCGGACAGGTGCCGCGGCGAACCGCCCTCTTCGGACGGTTCGACCGGCCGCTCGGCGATCGCCAGCCCCGACTCGGGCGTGAGCAGGTCCTCCATGATGTCCACGACGAGCGGCGTCGAGGTCGCCATGCCGAGCAGCCGCCCGGCCGTCTCGCTGGAGACGACGACCTGGTCGGCGCCCGACTGCTTGAGCAGGTGGACGTTCTCGGCCTCCCGCACCGACGCGACGATGTGCGCCTTGGGTGCCAGCTCCCGGGCGGTGAGCGTGACGAGCACCGCCGTGTCGTCGCGGTTCGGGGCGACGACGACCGCGCGGGCGTGCTGCACCGCGGCCACGCGCAGGACGTCGGACCGGGTGGCCGAGCCGTGCACGGCGACCAGGCCGAGCGCGCTCGCCGCGTCCAGGGCCTGCTGGTCGGTGTCGACGACGACGATCTGGCCGGGGGCGACGTTCTCGTCGCCGAGCAGCGCGTTGACGGCGGACCGGCCCTTGGTGCCGAACCCGACGACGACCGTGTGGTCGCGCACCTTCGTCCTCCACTTCTGGATCTTGAACGCCTGCCGGGAGCGCTCGGTGAGCACCTCCAGGGTGGTCCCGACCAGGACGATGAGGAAGAGCACCCGCAGCGGGGTGATCACCAGCACGTTCACCAGCCGGGCGGACGAGGTGGCCGGCGCGATGTCGCCGTAGCCGGTGGTCGAGAGCGAGACGGTGGCGTAGTAGAGGCTGTCCAGCAGGGACAGGCCGTCGCCGTTGGCGTCGCGGTAGCCGTCGCGGTCGACGTAGACGATGATCACCGTGGCCAGCAGCGCGAGCAGCGCGCCGATGATCCGCTTGACGATCGACCGCAGCGGGCTGACGGCCAGCTCCGGCATCCGCAGGACGCCGACGAGCTCGTGGTCGGGCCGATCGGTGAGACTGCCCAGCGGCAACCGTTTGAGGGCCCTCATGCTGGCTCGTGTCGAGCGTCACTCACGCCCGGAGGATAGCCGAACCGGACACCGGCCCGCCGCGTGAAACGATGAGTTCATGGCAACTTCGCAACGACCCGCGCACGTGCTGGCGGGCGCGCTGGGTTTCATGGGCGTCCTGCACTTCGCCGTGCCGAAGCCGTTCGACGGCCTGATCCCGCGGTCGCTGCCGGGGTCCCGGCGCGCCTGGACGTACGGCTCGGGCGTGGCCGAACTGGCGGTCGCGGCGGCGGTGGCGGCTCCCCGGACCCGCCGCCTGGGCGGCTTGGCGGCGGCCCTGCTGTTCCTGGGCGTGTTCCCGGGCAACGTGAAGATGGCCGTGGACGCGTCTTCGGCCCCGGCCCCGCAACGAGCGATCGCCTGGGCCCGCCTCCCCCTGCAGTGGCCCCTGATCGCCTGGGCCCTGAAAGTCCGCGACAACGCCTGACCACAAGAGGCATCACCCGTGTCCCCAGGGGCATCACGTGTGTCCCCAGGGGTATGACCCCGCCAATCACGCGTGATGCCCCTCCAGGCACGCGTGATGCCCGGTTGGTCAGTCCTCGGGGAGGTTGCGGAGCAGGCCGCGGAGGGCGTCCGGGGCCAGGAGGTCTGCCGGGCGGATCGTGCGGTTCGCGCGGACGTAGTGGAACGCTGCCCGGACCCGCTCCACCGGGACGTCCTTCAGCGCCGCCCACGCCATCCGGTACGCCGCCAGCTGGACCGACAGCGCCGGGATGCGGGACTCCGGCGGGACCGCGCCCGTCTTCCAGTCGACCACCGTCCAGCCGCCGTCGGGGTCGGCGAAGACCGCGTCCATGCGGCCGCGCAGGGTGATGCCTTCGACGTCGGCCGAGAACGTCACCTCCACCGCCACCGGGACCCGCGCCGCCCACTCGCTCTTCTCGAACTCCGCCTGCAGTTCCTCGAAGTCCGCGTCGGGCGCCTCGCCGAAGTCGGCCGCGCCCGGGAGGTCGTCGATCTCGATGAGCTGGTCGCCCGCGAAGCGGCGTTCCAGCCAGCCGTGGAACTCCGTGCCGCGGCGGGCGAAGCTGTTGGGCTCCACCGGAAGCGGCCGGCGCAGGTCGCCCGCCAGGCGGGCGGCGTCGTCGGCCAGGGCGACCAGCTGGCTCACCGAAAGCCGCGACGGCAACGGCACCCGCTTGACGTGGTCGTCCTTGCGCGCCCACTCCTCCAGCAGGACGTCGGTGTCGGTCACCCAGCCGTCGGGATCGTCGGCTTCTTCCTCGTCCGGCGAGGAAGCCATCGCCTCCGACACCAGCTCCACGCCGGTCTGCACGCCGGTGCGGCGGTCGGCCAGCGGGTCGACCGGCCAGCGCCCCGCCCGCGAGTCCGACACCAGCGGGTTGGCGTCGTCCTCCGTGGGTTCCGGCGCCCACTCGGCGAGCTGCCCGACGCCGGTTTCGCGCAGGACGCCGGCGATCTCGGTGAGGAATTCCGACGGTCCCTTGGCCCGGCTGCTGCTTTCGTTCCACCAGTGCCCCGACACGACCAGCGCGTGCTCGGACCGCGTCAGCGCGACGTAGCAGAGCCGTCGTTCCTCCGCCTGTTCCCGTTCGACGAACCCGGCTTCGTGCCGTTCGAGTCCTTCTTGGACTTCCTTGCGGTCGTGCCCCTCGGCGATGTCCAATGTGGGCAGATCCTCGGCGTCACCCCGCAACACCGCCGGCAGCGACGTCGCCGTCCGCAGCCACGACGACGACCGCCGCCGGCCGGGGAACACCTCGTGCACCAGGTGCGGCACCGCGACGACCTCCCATTCGAGGCCCTTCGCCGAGTGCACGGTCAGCACCTGCACCCGGTCCGGCACGACCTCGACCTCACCCGGGGTGAGCCCGTCCTCGGCGTGCGCGGCGGTGTTCAGGTAGTCCACAAAGGACAGCAGGGTCGCCGTCGGTGCCGTCTCGGCGTAGTCGGTGACGACTTCGGCGAACGCGTCCAGGTGCGCCCGCCCCGCGGATCCCGGACGCGCCAGGGATTCGACGTCCAGCAGCATCGTGCGTTCGACGTCGGCGACGAGCTCCGGCAGCGACTGGTCGAGCCGCCGCCGCAGCGCGGCCAGCTCCCAGCCGATCCGCCGGATGCGTTTGTACCCCTCATCGGAGTACCGCGCCGGGTCACCCGGCTCGTCGATGGCGTCGATCAGCCCGGCCTGCTCGACGCGCTCGGCGACGAGTTCCGGCGTGTCCGCCTTCTCCGGGCTGGACAGCTCGCCGGCCCGCCGCCAGAGCGCGGCGACGTCGGCGGCCGCGAGCCGCCAGCGCGAACCGGTCAGCAGCCGGGCCGCCGCACTGCCGGACAGCGGGTCGGCGATCACTTTCAGCGTCGAAACGAGGTCCGCGACCTCGGGCTCGTCGAGCAGCCCGCCGAGCCCGACGACCTCGACCGGCAGCCCCCGCGCCCGCAGCTCGGCGGCGATCGGGGCCATGTCCGCGCGGCGCCGCACGAGCACCGCGGCGGTCGGCGGCTTGCCGGTGCCCTCCTGCTGGGCGTGCCAGCGCCGCGCGACGGCCTCGGCGACCCACTCGCGTTCGGCGCGGATGTCCGGCAGCAGCGCGCACGCGATGTCCGCGGGCCCGGCGCCTTCGCGCGCCCGCAGCTGTTCGACGCCGAGGCCGCGGGCCCGCAGCGGCTCGGCGATGGCGTTCGCGAGGTCGAGGATTTCCGGCGGGTTGCGGAAGCTGGTCAGCAGCCCGAATTCGTGCGCGGGGACGAGCCGTTCGCCGTCGGAGCGCGGGAAGTCCGTGGTGAACCGGGGCAGGTTGGCGGCGCTGGCGCCGCGCCAGCCGTAGATGGCCTGCGCGGGGTCGCCGACCGCGGTGACCGGCATCGGCGGGTTTTCGACGCCGCCGAACAGCGCCCGGAGCAGCACGCGCTGGGCGTGTCCGGTGTCCTGGTATTCGTCCAGGAGGACGGCGCCGTAGCGCTCCCGTTCCCCGCGCACGACGGACGGGTACCCGCCGGCCAGCTGCGCGGCCAGCGACATCTGGTCGGCGAAGTCCAGGGCGCCTTCGTTGCGCTTGCGGCGGTGGTAGTCGTCGACCAGCGGGAGCAGCGCGAGCCGGAAGTGTTGCGCCGCCATGATTTCGGTGAGCTTCTGCGGCAGCGCGGCCCGCTGCCCCTTGGCGCGCGGCGCGTTCTCGATGACGCGGCACAGCCAGCTGGTGTACTCGGCGAGCTGTTCGGTCGAGACGAGGTGTTCACCCAGTTCCCCGGCCAGCGCGAGGAGATCGGCGGTCACCGTCGGCGGGACGCGGTCGGTGTCGAGCTCGTTGTCCCAAGTGGACACCACCCGGTGCGCGATCTGCCACGACGACGTCTCGGAGAGCAGCCGGACCCCGGGCTGGACCGGCAGCCGGAGGCCGTGTTCGGACAGCAGGCGCCCGGCGTAGGCGTGGTAGGTGAGGACGGTCGGTTCGCCGGCGACCACAGTGGACCGCAGCCCGCCGGTGGGATCGAGCCGGTCGAGCAGCCCGGATCCGGCGAGGCGGCGCAGCCGGGCGCGGACGCGTTCGCCGAGCTGGCGCGCGGCCTTGCGGGTGAAGGTGAGGCCCAGCACGCGATCGGGGCTGACGATCCCGTTGGCGACGAGCCAGACGACCCGCGCGGCCATGGTTTCGGTCTTCCCGGCCCCGGCCCCGGCGACGACGAGCGAGGGTTCGACGGGCGCGGCGATGACGGTGGCCTGCTCGGGCGTGGGCCGGTGCAGCCCGAGCGCATCCGCGAGCTCCGCAGGCTCGACAGGATTGGCGATGAGCAGCGGACTCACGGGCGGCCCCCGACCCGTCGTGAGTGGTAAGGAGGGTTAGAACCCGCCTTACCACTCACGAGGCCTTTGGTGCGCATCACGGGCCCGGCACCTGACGGCCCTCGGGGCGCAGGGGGCAGCAGCCCCGCGCCGGGCAGCGGTCGCAGTCCGGGTTCTGCTGCGCCTGGTAGTCCGGCCCGGCCGCCGAGGCCGCCGCCTTCTGCACCAGCTCCAGCCACTGCTTGCCGGCCACCTCGTCCATCGGCGGCTGCGACCGCTCGGTCGAGCCCGTCTTGTTGTTCGCCTTCGCCACGTACACCAGCCGCGCGCCGCCGGCCTCGGTACGGCCCTCGATCGCGCCCAGCAGCACCGCCAGCTGGTACGCCGCCAGCTGCGGGTGCGCCTCGGCGTCCGCACCCGACACCGGGACCTTGCCCGTCTTGATGTCCACGATCACCGGACGCCCCTCGGAATCGAGCTCCACCCGGTCGACCCGGCCGCGCAGCAGCACCCGGACGTCGTCCGCATCCCTCACCGGCAGCTCGACTTCGATGTCCTGCTCGACGCCCGCTTCCTTGAGCTCCGCCCGGCTCTGCTCCAGCCACGTCGTGAAGTTCCGCAGCATCTGCTCGACCCGCCGCCGCTCGCGCCGCGAGAACCACGGCGCCCCCGCGTCGACCCGCACCCAGGCCTCGTCCAGGGCCGCCTGCAGCTCGGCGTCCGTGCTGCCGGACGCCACGGCCTGCGCGAGCCCGTGCACCAGCGTCCCGGTCACCGCCGCCAGCTGCGCCGGGTCGCTGCCGCCGTGGCGCTCGATCATCCAGCGCAGCGGGCACTTCGTCAGGATTTCCACTGTGGACGGTGAGATCCGGATGAGGTCGCCCGGCGGGTGCACCGGCTCGTCGGTGGACGCCGGGAGCAGGCCGTACCAGGTCGACGGGTGCGCGCCCGGCACCTTCGCGTCGGCCAAGCGCGCCAGCTGCTTCGCCGCCCGCCGCCGCCGTGAAGGCTCCGCTTTGTCGTCGCAGACGACCTCGCGCAGCTCCCCCACCAGCTCGGCGAGCACCAGCGACCGGCCCGGCGGCTTCATCCGCGAGTCGAGCCCGCCGTCGTCGGCGCCGTTCTCCTCCAGGTCGTCGAGGAACCGGGACGGCTGCTCGTCTTCGCCCGAAACCGCCGTGACCAGCAGCGTCTGCTTCGCCCGGCTCATCGCGAGGTAGAACAGGCGCCGCTCCTCGGCCAGGATCGGCGCGGTCTGGGACACGGCGTCGTCGTCGACCCCGGCCATCAGGTCCTTCAGCCTTTCCACGCCCAGCACGGATCCGCGCAGCCGCAGGTCCGGCCACGCTCCTTCCTGGACACCGGCGACGGCGACGACCGTCCATTCGCGACCGGCGGCGGAGTGCGCGGTGAGCAGCGAGACGCCATCGGACGGCACGGCCGCCGGCGCCAGCGTGTCACCCGCGATCCGTTGCGCACCAAGGTAATCCGCGAACGACGCCACACTCGCCCGGGGCAGCCGGTCGACGTACCGGCCGGCGGCGTCGAACAGCGCGACGACGGCGTCGAGGTCGCGATCGGCCTGCGCGCCCAGCGATCCGCCGCGGTCGACCTGCTTCAGCAGCTTTTCCTGCAGCCCGCTTTCCCGCCACAGCTGCCACAGCACCTGCTCGACGCCGTCGCCGCGCGCGACGGCCTGGTGCGTGACGCGCAGCAGCCCGCCGACGCGCCGCACGGGCTCGGCTTCGGCGTCGGCCAGACCGACGAGGATGTCGCCGCCGCGCAACGCTTCCACGAGCAGTTCGTCACTCGACCGCTGCCCGCCGCCGGCCAGTTCGAGCCGGCGCAGCCCGCGCCGCAACCGCCGCAGCGCCAGCGGATCCGCGCCGCCGAGCGCCGACGACAGCAGCATTTCGGCGAGGTCGACGTCGAGCAGTTCCGGCGCCGGCGCGAGCTTCAGCACGGCCAGCAGTGGCCGCACCGCGGGCTGCTTCGCCAGCGGCAGCTCCTCGGTCGCCGACCCGATCGGGACACCGGCGGCCCGCAAAGCGCGTTGCAGGACAAGGAAAGTCCGCGCGGGCGACCGGACGAGCACGGCGATCTCCGACCACGGCACACCGTCGACGAGGTGCGCGCGGCGCAGCTGGTCGGCGATCCAGCTCGCCTCGGCGGCCGGGGTCGGCATCACGCGGACGCGGACGTTGCCGCCGGAAGCCCCTTGGGGCGGCACGATCTTGCGGTGCGGCGACGCGCCCGGGAGCGTCGCGCCGATCTTCGCCACCGCGAGCCGCACGGCGGGCGAGAGCCGGTGGGAGGTGGTGAGCGTGACGGTCCGGCTGCCGTCCGGGTCGGCGTCGGCGAACAGGCGCGCGTCGGCACCACGGAAGGAGAACACGTTCTGGTCGGGGTCGCCGGCCACGACGAACTCGGCCGCGGTGTGCCCGATCACCCGGACCAGGCTGGTCTGCAGCGGGTCGAGGTGGTGGGCGTCGTCGACGAACAGGTGCCGGACCCGGGTGCGCTCGCGTTCGCGCAGCTCGTCGTCGTCCTCCAGGGCGAGCAGCGCGGAGGTGACGAGCTCGGCGGCGTCCAGCGCGGGCGCGCTGGCCACGCCGAGCGCGTTGCCGCCGGCGCCCTGCAGCTGCGTGACCTCTTCGTACTGCGCCCAGAACTGCCCGGCGGCGACCCACTCCTCACGCCCCCGGCGGCGCCCCAGCTCGGCGAGGTCTTCGGGGCCGAGCCCGCGTTCGGCGGCGCGCATCAGCAGGTCGCGCAGCTCCTCGGCGAACCCGGGGACCATCAGGGCGGGCCGCAGCGGCTCGGGCCAGTACTCGGCCTCTTCGTCGAGGTCACCGGCCAGCAGTTCCCGGACGACGACGTCCTGTTCGGCCCCGGCGAGCAGCCGCGGCGGCGGCAGCTCCTCGGCCATCGCCTCCAGCCGCAGCAGCGAGTAGGCGTAGGAGTGCACGGTGCGGACGAGCGGTTCGCGGACGGTCCGGGGCAGCGGCCGCGCCAGCTCGGGATCGGCGGTCAGCCGCCGCGTGATGTCGGCGCGCAGCGCATCGGCGGACCGGCGGGAGGTGGTGAGGACGAGCACGCTCTCGGGGTCGGCCCCCTCGGCGATGCGGCGCGTGGCGGCCGAGGCGAGCAGCGCGGTCTTGCCGGTGCCGGGGCCGCCGAGCACGCGGCGGAACCCCCCGGGCGCGGAGAGCAGCCGCCGGGCGCCATCGTCCCAGGTGAACGAGGGTGTGGCGGTGACCGGCGTGCGCACCAGCCGCGCGTTCGCCTGCGCCGTTCGCCTCCCGTTCACCCCGCGATGGAACCACGCCGGGTCCCCCGGGTGGCGCACCGGCACGCTCGAAACGGCGAACCACACCCCCGGCGCGGCGGACGGCTGCGGAAAGTGTCGGTGGTGTCCGGCACAGTAGGGGCCATGGACGACGTTCTGCACGAGCGAGTGCGGGAGATCATCGAGTCGGTACCAGCCGGCACGGTGGCGACGTACGGCGACATCGCGGCCCTGGCGGGGGCACCGTCGCCACGGATGGTGGGCGCGATCCTGGCCGAGGACGGGCACGACCTGCCGTGGCACCGGATCCTGCGCGCGAACGGGACACCGGCCCCGCACCTGGTGCACGACCAGCTGGAGAGGTTGCGCGCGGAGGGGGTGCTGGCCGATGGGCAGCGAGTGGACCTGCGGAAGTACCGGTGGAAGCCGGAGGGAGAGGAGGAGGTCGAGGGGCTGTTGTTTTAGGGGCGGCCGAGGGTGAGGGCGGGCCGACGCGGCCAGGCCGAGCCCAAGCGCGCCCGGAACCAGGGCCGCGGCCGGGCCGGGCCGGGCCGGGCTCGATCGGGCCGAGCCGGGCCGTGAGCGCGGGGTGGCCCGAGCTCAGGCGTGCCAGGCCGGGCCGAGGCGCGCCCGGAACCAGGGCCAGGCCCGCGACCGGGCCGGAACTACCCCTTCCCCAGCTCCGCGACCAGCAGCTTCACCAGCGCACCCAGCCGCTGGCGGTCCGGCTGCACCGTCGCCACCCTCACCGCCTCCAGCGGCGCCGCCGTCACCGGACCCACGCACGCCACCACCAACCGCCCCCGCAGCGCCGCCACCAACGGGTCGTAGCGCCCATCCGCCCGGGCCAGCGTCAGAAAGTTCGCCGCCGCCGGGGCGCTCGTGAAGGCCAATGCGTCCAGCTCGCCCGCCAGCACCGCGTCGATCAGTTCGTGCACCGGCGTCACGTCCGGCGGCGAATGCCAGCGGTACGGCTGCACCTCCACCAGGGACGCCCCCGCCCGCACCAGCGGGTCCGTGTGCTCCGGCAGCGGCGTCCCGTGCAACTGGACAGCCACCCGCGCGCCGCCCACCCCGGCCGTCGCCAAGGCTCCGAACAGCTCCGCGTTCGACTCCGAGGCCGCCGAAAAGGACTCCCGCAGCCCCGCGCCGCGCACCGCTCCGACCGCCTTCGGGCCGCGGGCGTAGATGCGGGACCGCTCGAGTGCCGTCACCAGACCTTCGCGCAGGCCCCAGCCCTCGGCCGCCTCGAGCCAGCCGCGGAAGCCCGCTCCCGTGGTCACCACCGTGAACCCCACCGGTTCCGCCACCACCGCCTCGGTGCCCGCGCGCAGCGAAGGGTCCGAGGCCAGGGGGACGATGGTGATCGTCGGCGCGTGGCGGACGTCGGCGCCGTAGCGCTCGAGGGCCGCGATGAAGTCGTCGGCTCGCCGCTCGGCCGTGACCCCGATGGCGATCCCGCTCAGCTCACCCATAGAACGCGCCCATCTCCTCGATCGCCTCCGCCAGCTCCGCCCGCAGGTCCGCCGGTTCGAGGACCTCCAGGTGCGGCCCGAAGCGCAGCAGCTCACCGATGGCCGGTTCGCCCGGCTCCACCGGCAGCTCCACGGTGAGCCAGCCGTCCGCGTCGGGCTCGTTCCGGCACTCGCGCAGGGCGCGGGCGCCGACAGAACCTGCGTAGAACGGTACGAGAGCCTGCGCCCGCGGCGAAAGCCGCACCACGGCGACGCGCGGGTACATCCGGCGTTCGAACTGCTCGGACCACTCCTGCCAGTACCGCGCGAGGTCGAACCCGGCCGGCCGCTCGAACACCTCGCCCAGGTCGGTCAGCTCCAGCACCCGCGAAATCCGGTACGTCCGGTCCGTGCCGTCGCACCGGCCCGCGAGGTACCAGTTGCCCGCCTTGAGGATCAGCCCGAGCGGCTCGACGTCCCGCTCGACGACCCGCTGTCCCCACCGTTCGTAGCGGATCCGGATCCGGTGCGACGACCACACCGCGTCGGCGATCGCCGACAGCGTCGGCAGACTCTCGATGCCCCGGTGCCAGCCGGGAACGTCCAGGTAGAACCGCTCGGCGACGCGTCCGGCGCGGTCGCGCAGCTCCGCCGGCAGTGCGGCGTACAGCTTGAGCTGCGCCGCCGCCAGCACCGTGCCGAGCCCCAGCTCGGCCGCTGCCACCGGCAGCCCGGCCAGCGACAGCGACTGGGCCTCCTCCTCGGTCATCCCGGTGAGCCGCGTGCGGTAGCCGTCGACCAGCCGGTAGCCGCCGGTGCGGCCGCGGTCGGCGTACACCGGGACGCCGGACGCCGAGAGCGCGTCGATGTCCCGGTAGACCGTCCGCACCGAGACCTCGAGCTCTTCGGCGAGCTCCTCGGCCGTCATCCGGCCGCGGTTCTGCAGCAGCAGGAGGACGGACAACAGGCGGCTCGCGCGCATGACCCGATTTTGGCAGAAATACCTGACACGAGCTGACAGGTATGCCCGGCAGGGTGAGGCTCATGAACGGATTCACCACGAAGAACTGGGAAGAGAAGATCGTCAGCGGCACCGAGGGTGGCCCCCGGGTGGCGTACGCGCATGCCACCTTCGCCTACGTTGGCGTCCTCGAGGGCGAATCGGTCTGCGACCTTCTGCTGTACTACGCGGGCGAAGGCTACGAAAGCGGCGAGACGACGTCGCCGAGCTTCGAGCGTTTCGAGGGTAAGGTGGACGGTCGCGAAGGGACGTTCGTCGTGCGCCACGAGTACACGTTCGACGCCAAGGGCATCGCCTCGACGTTCACCGTCGTCCCGGGCTCGGGCACCGGCGAGCTGGCCGGGCTGACCGGCAGCGGTACCGCCGGCGGCGCGCTCGGCGAGGACAAGGTGGGCTACACCTTCGAGTACGCGTTCTAGGAGCCGCACGTGGACCGCCGTCAGGTACTCGCCTACCGCATCGCCGAGCACGGCCTGCACCGCTCGGCGAAGGACGTCGCCGACCTCGCCGTCGTCCGGGCCGGGCTGCAGGACAGCATGCGCGACACCGCGCTGCTCGCCCTGGCCGCCCGGCTCGACGGCGAGGTGTCCCTGGAGGACGAGCGCCTCGTCCTGGCCTGGACGCTGCGCGGCGCGCCGCACTACCACCTGCGCGCGGACCTGCCCGAGGCGATCCGCGCGCTGGTGCCCCTCGACGACGCCGACGCGCTGGCCCGGATGCTGTGGCAGCGCAAGGAAATGACGGCGACCGGGCTCGCCGCGACCGAGGTGGTCTTCACGGCGGCCGCCGCGCTGCGCGAGGTCGTCACGGAACCGATGACGAAGGGCGCAGTGTCGACGGCGGTCACCAAGCGCCTGCCACCGACGTTCTCGCGGTGGTGCCGGGGGTGCAACGCGACGCACATCCAGGAGCAGCTGATGCGCATCGCTTCCCCCCTCGGCGGCGTCCGCCTGGTGACGGGGGCCGCCCCGGCAACGCTGGCCCCGCTGGAGGGCCGCGGCCGAATGCGGAAAACCCCGGACCCGGCGGCGGCGACCGCTGTGATCGAGCGCTACCTGCGCCTGAACGGCCCGGCGTCCCCGGGCGAAGCGGCGGAGTTCGCGGGGACGGCCCGCGCGGTGGTCGACCGGACGTGGCCCGCGGACCTGGCATCGGTGAAGGTGGACGGCAAGACCCGTTACCTGCCGGCGGACCGCCTTCCGGCCTTGGAGAACCCGCCGGAGCCGGAGGTGGTGCGGCTGCTGCCGCCGCTGGACCCGTTCATCCAGGCCCGGGACAAGGCGTTGCTCGTCCCGGACCCGTTGCGGCGCAAGGAAGTCTGGAAGATGCTGGGCAACCCGGGAGTCCTGCTGGCGGACGGCGACATCGCGGGCACGTGGCGCACGAAGGGCAGCGGGGCGAAGCTGACGTTCACGGTGACGTCGTTCGACCCGCTGCGCCCGGAGGTGCGAGAGGAAGCGGAGGCCGAAGCGGCCAGGGTGGCGGCGGCGCGGGGGTTCGAGAAGCACGCGGTCACCTGGGCCGGCTGACGCCACCCGCGGGGGCGCCCCCGTTGCGTCTCGTCGCAGGCGTGGGTGCCGGCGCTCGATGCCTGATCGGTGACCACAACCGACGACTGAACGGCCGTGGTGACGGCACGCGGCTACACGACGGGCCGCTGCCCAACAGTGAACCGGAATTGAAGGCCCTGTTCGACAAGCTCGCTCAGCACGGGCCGCTGGTCGTGGTGGATCAGCCGGCCAGCATCGGGTGACCGATCTGCCCGGGCTGGCGATGCGCCGCATCGCCGACCTCTGTCCCGGTTGGGTGAAGACCGATGCGCGGGATGCGCTCTGGCGCGGACCATCGGCCCGAAGGCCGGCCGCCGCAAACGCACCGCGATCGCCGCAGTCCACGCACCCCGCATGGGCGAGAAGCTGGTCGAGACCGAGCATGACCGCTCTGGGCGAGAACCCCGCCCGCACCGGCAACCGCCAGCTCAAACGAGTGTCCTTCCTCGCCGCCTTCGCCGCCTTGTCGGATCCGACCAGCCGGGCCTACTGCGACCGCAAACGGGCTGAGGGCAAGAAGCAACACGCCGCCTCATCTGCCTCACCCGTGGGGGCGCTCCCCCGTTTTCCACTCTACCGGCCGCCACCGACAGTTTCGGCGCTCGCTGCTCCACCTCACAGGCTGTGCGCGTCGATGTCGCCGTACGACGTCGTCGCCTTAATGACCAGACCCGCCGCGCCCTCGTTCTTCAGCGAGTTGCGGATCCGTCCGTACGTCGTCCCCGCGTCCAGCGATGCCGACACGCCCGGCGCCGCGCCGACCGTGATGTCGCCTGCCTGGGTGCTCAGCACCAGGTTGCCGCTCGCCGCCTCGGCGATGCGGATGTCGCCCTTGCCCGTGGTGATCTCCGCCGGGCCCGTCAGCCGGGCGATCGACACGTCACCCGCGTGGGCCGTCAACCGCAGGCTCGCCGCTTCGTCGAACACGATCTCGCCGTGTGCTCCCGAAACCGTGACGTCGCCCAGGCGGCCGACGCCCCGCAACGAGACGCTCGCCGCCTCGGTCTCGACCGACGAACCGGCCGGCAGCGAAACGGTCACGTCGACCGACCCGGACGGGCCGAAGTACTGGTTCTTCGCCTCGAGCGAGATCCGCAGGACGCCGTCGGCGAACGTCACCGCGGTCTCCGAGGCCGCCTTCACGTCGCGGCTCTTCGAAGGGTCGGCGGGGAGGACCTGGACAACGGTGTCGGAGCCACCGGAAGCGTCGAGCCGCACCCGGCCGGCGGGGATGTGGAGCACGGCGGCGATCGGGGCGGTGGTGGTGAAGTTCTGCATCGGATTCTCCTTGGCTCGGTGTGTGAACCCACCTTCGCCGCCCCCGCTGACACCGGAAGGCCACCGCACTGACACGGCCGCTGACACGGCGGTCAGACGTCGACAGCCAGCCGGTACCCCCGCTTCACCACCGTCTGGACCACCTTCCCGCCGCCCAGCGACGTCCGCAGGCGGCCGATCGCCGTCTCCACCGCGTGCTCCTCGCCGCCGCCCGGCAACGCCGAAATCAGCTCGCGCCGCGACACCACCCGTCCCGGTGACGCCGCCAACGCACGCAGCAACGCCATCGGTGCCGGGGCCACCTCGCACCACTCGCCGTCCACGATGGCCGCCTGGCCGCGCAGCTCGATCGAACGCCCACCCGCCCGCAGCCGCGGGGACCGCGCCACCAACGTCTCCGCCACCGTCCGGGCCAGTGCGCCGATGCGCGCCCGGTGCGGCTGGACCGTCGGCACCCCCAAGGCCGCCAGCGGGCCGGCCGTGATGGGCCCGACGCACGCCGCCACCACCGGGCCGGACAGCGCCGTGATCAGCCCCGGCAGCCGGCCCGTGCGCCGGGCCAGGGCGATCAGCGAGGCCGCCGCCGGGGCGCTGGTGAACGGCAGCGCGTGGATCGAGCCGTCCAGGACGCCGTCCAGGAGGCGGTCGACCGGGCCCGGGTCGGCCGGGCCGACCCAGCGGTACACCGAAATCTCGATGACCTCCGCCCCCGCCGCGCGCAGCGTGTCCACGAAGTACGGCAGCGGCTCGCCGTGCAGCTGTACCGCGATCCGCAGCCCCTCGACCCCCGACGAGAGCAGGTGCTGCAGCAGCTCCGCGTTGCTCTCCGACGCGGGCGAGTACGACTCCGACAGCCCGGCCGCCCGGAGCGCGCCGGTCACCTTCGGCCCGCGGGCCAGCAGCGACGCCGACGACAGCCGTTCCAGCAGCGGATCCCCCAGCCCCCAGCCCTCGGCCGCCTCCAGCCAGCCGCGGAAGCCGATGCCGGTGGTCGCGACGACCGCGTCCACCGGCGCCGCCAGCAGCGCCAGCGTCGCCGCGTGCAGCTCCCGGTCGTCCGTCAGCGGCACGATCCGGATCGCCGGGCCGTACCGGACGCCCGCCCCCTTGCGCACCAGCAGCGCGCCGAGCTCGTCAGCCCGGCGCGCCGCGGTGATGCCGATCACGAAACCGGCCAGTGGGAGCACATCGCTCACGCGCTCTCCACTTCGACGACGCCTTCCCGCACGCGCACCTCGTACACCGGCACCGAAACGCCCGGCGCGTCCAGGCACTGTCCACTGTCGAGCGCGAACCGTTCCTTGTAGACCGGCGAGGCCACCACCGGCACGCCGTCCGCGTCGCCGACGATGCCGCGCGAAAGCACCGCCGCGCCGCTGCACGGGTCCCAATTGGACAGAGCGTGGAACCGGTCACCGGGCAGCCGGAAGATCGCCACCTGCACGCCGCCGTCGAGCAGCGCCGCCACCCCGGCGTGCTCGGGCACCGCGCCGGCCGGGCAGACCGCCGTCCAGGTCCGCTGGATCGAAGTAGTCATCGACGCACCTCCGGCACTCCGAGCATCACGGGCACTTTCTGCTCCCGCTCCGAGCGGAACGAGATCGCCGGGTCGGGCGTGCCCGGCGCGTTGACGAACGAGCTGAACCGGGCCAGTTTCTCCGGGTCCTCCAGGACGCCCTTCCACTCGTCGGCGTAGTTGTCGACGTGCTTGGCCATCGCCGCGTCGAGGTCCTCGCAGATGCCGAGGGAGTCCTCGACGATCACCGCGCGCAGGTGGTCCAGCCCGCCCTCGAGTTCCTCGATCCAGGGCGCGGTCCGCTGCAGCCGGTCGGCGGTGCGCACGTAGAACATCAGGAACCGGTCGATCGTGCGGATCAGCGTGGTCGTGTCCACATCGGACACCAGCAGGTCGGCGTGGCGCGGGGTGGTGCCGCCGTTGCCGCCGACGTAGAGGTTCCAGCCGTTCTCCGTGGCGATGATGCCGAAGTCCTTGCTGCGCGCCTCGGCGCACTCCCGCGCACAACCCGAGACGGCCGACTTGAGCTTGTGCGGCGACCGCAGCCCGCGGTAACGCAGCTCCAGCTCGATCGCGAGGCCGACGCTGTCCTGGACGCCGTAGCGGCACCACGTCGACCCGACGCACGACTTGACCGTCCGCAGCGCCTTGCCGTACGCGTGCCCGGACTCGAACCCGGCGTCGACGAGCCGCCGCCAGATCAGCGGCAGCTGGTCCACAGTGGCCCCGAACAGGTCGATCCGCTGACCGCCGGTGATCTTCGTGTACAGCCCGAAGTCGCGCGCCACCTCACCGATGACGATCAGCTTGTCCGGCGTGATCTCGCCGCCGGGGATCCGCGGGACCACCGAATAGGTCCCGTTGCGCTGCAGGTTCGCCAGGTACCGGTCGTTGGTGTCCTGCAACGTCATCTGCTCGCCGCCGAGCACGTGCCCGTTGCCCAGCGTGGCCAGGATGGACGCCACGGCCGGCTTGCAGATCGCGCAGCCGCTGCCCGAACCGTACCGGCCGATCAGCTCGCTGAACGTCGTGATCCGGGTGGCCTGGACGATCTCGAACAGCTCCGCGCGCGACTGCGGGAAGTGCTCGCAGACGGCCTTCGACTGCTCGACCCCGGCCGCGTTGAGCAGCTTCGACAGCAAGGGGACGCACGACCCGCACGCGGTGCCCGCCCGGGTGCACGCCTTCAGCTTGCCGACGGTGTCGCAGCCGTCCTCGTGGATGGCGTTCGTGATCGCGCCCTTGGACACCGCGTTGCACGAACAGATCTGCGCCGCGTCCGGCAGGGCGTCGACGCCGACCGCGGCACCGCCGCCCGCCGGGGCGAGGATCGCGCCCGGCTCGGCCGGCAGCGGACGGCCGACCAGGGCCCGCAGCGTGTTGTACTCGGTCGCGTCGCCGACGAGCACGCCACCCAGGAGCGTCTTGCCGTCGTCGGTGACCACGAGCTTCTTGTACGTCCCGGCGACTGCGTCGTTGACGGCGACTTCCAGCGCGCCCTCGGTCGTGGCGTGGGCGTCTCCGAAGGACGCGACGTCGACGCCCATCAGCTTGAGCTTCGTGGACGTGTCCGGCTCCGGGAACGTCCCGGCCCCGCCGGTGAGCTGCGCGGCGACGATCTCCGCCATCGCGTAGCCGGGCGCCACGATGCCGTACACGCGTCCCTCGACCGCGGCGCACTCGCCGATCGCGTAGATCGCCGGGTCGCTGGTGCGGCAGGACGCATCCGTCAGCACGCCGCCGCGCGGGCCGAGGTCCAAACCGGACTGCCGGGCCAGGTCGTCACGCGGCCGGACACCGGCCGAGAAGACGACCAGGTCGACGTCCAGTTCGGTGCCGTTGCCGAGCCGGGCCAGCAGCCGCGAGCCTTCGGCCTCGATCGCGTCGGTCGACGTTCCCGTGTGGACGGTGACGTCCAGGTTCGTGATGAGCCGCCGCAGCAGCGAGCCGCCGCCCTCGTCGACCTGCAGCGGCATCAGCCGCGGCGCCATCTCGACGACGTGCGGCGACAAACCCATGTCCCGCAAAGCCTTCGCGGCCTCCAGGCCGAGCAGGCCACCGCCGATGACGACCGCCGAGCGCCGGCCGCGGCCCGGCTTGTCGACCGCGGCGGCGCGGATGCGGTCGAGGTCTTCGATGGTCCGGTAGACGAAGCAGCCGTCCAGGTCGTGCCCGGGCACCGGCGGCACGAACGGCCGCGAGCCGGTGGCCAGCACCAGCGCGTCGTAGGAGACGACGTCACCGGAGGCCGTGGTGACCGTCTTCGCCGACCGGTCCACCGAAACCGCCAGCTCGCCGAGCCGGAGATCCACAAAGGAATCGTCCGCGTAGTCCGAGCCGGGCAGGGCCAGCGCGGCCGGGTCCCAGGTGTCCACGTAGGACGTCAGCGCCACCCGGTCGTACGCCGGGCGCGGCTCCTCGGACAGGACGACGACGTGCCAGTTGCCGGAGGGGTCTTCCGCGCGCACCGCCTCCACGAGCCGGTGGGCGACCATGCCGTGTCCGGCGACGACCAGGGTGGGCATCTCAGACCTCCGCTCCCGCGAGCGCCAGACCGCGCTCACTCGTGGGCTGTTCGGCGGGCTTGCGCAGGTAGACCGCCCAGGTGACGGCGAAGCACAGCCCGTAGAAGACGAGGAATCCGACGAAGGCGGGGACCCCGCTGTGCGCGTCGGCGAACGACTGCCGGAACGCCAGGTTGATGAACAGGCCGCCTTCGGCACCGATCGCGCCGGCCAGGCCGATCAGCGCGCCGGACAGCCGCCGCGCCTTCAGCAGCTCGGCGGTCTCCTCGGCGCCGTTCGCGATGGCGACCTTCGCCTTGGCCCGGAAGATGGCCGGGATCATCTTGTACGTCGAGCCGTTGCCGATGCCGGTGAGCACGAACAGCACGATGAAGGCGATCGTGAACAGCGTCAGGGACTTCGACGTCGAGGCCAGGATGAGCACCACCGTGGCCAGCGCCATCCCGGTGAAGGTGGCGAAGGTGACCTTGCCGCCGCCGACGCGGTCGGCGAGCCAGCCGCCGGTGGGCCGGGAGAACGAGCCGAGCAGCGGGCCGAGGAACGTCACCGCGGCCGCCTGCAGCGGGGTCCGGCCGAACTGGTTCTGCAGCACCAGGCCGAAGGCGAAGCTGTAGCCGATGAACGAGCCGAACGTGCCGACGTAGAGGAACGACATCACCCAGGTGTGCGGGTCCTTGACGACCTCGCGCATCGCCTTGGTGTCGCCCTTCATGGTGGCGAGGTTGTCCATGAAGAAGTACGCGCACAGGGCGGCGACCACGATCAGCGGCAGGTAGATGAACAGCACCAGCCGGGGCATGGTCGCCCCCGCGGTGCCGATCACCAGCAGCCCGACCAGCTGGATCGCCGCGACGCCGAGGTTGCCGCCGCCGGCGTTGAGGCCCAGCGCCCAGCCCTTGTGCTTCTCGGGGTAGAAGGCGTTGATGTTCGTCATCGACGACGCGAAGTTGCCGCCGCCGACCCCGCCCAGGGCCGCGACCAGCAGGAACGTGCCGAGCGACGTGCCGGGGTGCAGCACGATCGCGGCCAGCGTGGTCGGGATGAGCAGCAGCACGGCCGAGACGACCGTCCAGTTGCGACCGCCGAACTTCGCCACCGCGAAGGTGTAGGGCAGCCGCATCAGGCCGCCGACCAGCGTCGGCGTCGAGACGAGGAGGAACTTGTCGGCGGCGGAAAAGCCGTAGTCCTTGCCCATGAACAGGACGATGACCGACCACAGTGTCCAGATCGAGAAGCCGATGTGCTCGGCGAAGACCGAGAACCACAGGTTGCGGCGGGCGATCTTCTTGCCCGACGACTCCCAGAACTCGTCGTTCTCGGGTTCCCAGTGCTCGATCCAATGCTTTCCTTGGTGCGCCACGGCGTTCTCCTCAGTGCGGGTCGGATCGGTCATTGCGCCGCGAGCCAGTTGGCGATGCCGCCGACGGTGTCGGTGCACCCGCCGCATCCCGTGGTGGCTCGCGTGGCCCGCGCCAGTGCGGGAGTGTCGGTGGCCCCGGCCTTCCAGGCTTCGATCAGCCGACCCTTGGTGACGTTGTTGCAGCGGCAGATCACCGCCGCCGCGGGCAGGTCGCCGGGGCTGGCCGCGGGGGTGCTGCCGCTGGGCAGCGCGCGGCCGAGCAGGACGGCGAGCCGGTCGTCCGGCAACGGCGTCCCGCGGTCGTGGAACTGGGTGATGGTCGCGGCCGCGTCGGGCAGGCCGAGCAGGATCGCCCCGGTGACGCGGTTTTCGCGGACGACGAGCTTGCCGTACCGGCCGCCGGTGGGGTCGTTGAAGGTGAGCACCTCGGCGCCGTTGTCGGATGCTTCGAGCTGGGTCTCGCCGAGCGCGGCGAGGTCGATGCCGCGGGCCTTGAGCCGGGTGACGGCCGTGGTGCCGCGGTAGCGGGCCGCCGCGTTCGTCCCGGTCAGGACGTCGGCGAGGACTTCGGCCTGTTCCCAGGCGGGCTGGATCAGCCCGGCCGGCGCGCCCGGGTGGCGGGCGCAGTCGCCGAGGGCGTGGATGCGGCCGTCGCTGGTGCGCAGCACGTCGTCAACCAGCACAGCTCCCTCGACGTCTAGGCCGGCTTCGGCGGCGAGGCTCGTCTCGGCGCGGACGCCGGCGGCGACCACGACCAGGTCGGCCGGGACGAGGGTGCCGTCGTCGAGCTTGAGGCCGTCGCCGGGCAGGTAGCGGGCGGCGGTGGCGCCGAACTTGAAGGTGACGCCCATGTCGGTGAGCTGCCGGGCCAGCACGTGCCCGGCGGCCGGGTCGAGCTGGCGTTCCATGACGTGCCCCAGCGGGTGCACGACGGTCACCTGGTTGCCGCGCCCGGCCAGGCCGCGGGCGGCTTCGAGGCCGAGCAGGCCGCCGCCGAGCACCGCGACCGGCGCGCCGAAGCGGGCGGCGTCGAGGATCTTGGCGCAGTCGTCCAGACTGCGGAAGGCGACCACGCCCGGCCCGGCTTCCAGGCCCTCCACCGGCGGGATCCACGGGTTCGCGCCGGTGGCGAGGACCAGGGCGTCGTAGTCGACGGCGGATCCGTCGGCCAGCTCGACGCAGCGCTTCTCGCGGTCGATCCGGGCGACGTCGACGCCGAGCCGCAGGTCGATGTTGTGCCGCTGGGCCCACTCGTCGTCGTGCAGGCGGACACTCTCGGCGCTCATCCCGCCCGCGACGACCGCGGACAGCAGCACCCGGTTGTAGGCGGCGTGCTTCTCGGCGCCGAGGACGGTCAGCCGGACCCGTTCGGCGATCGGGTCGCGGCGGCGGATCTCGTCGGCCAGCCGGGCGCCGGCCATGCCGTAGCCGACGATGACGACTTCACGCGGGGTCATGCGGCACCATCCACAGTAGACAGGGAAACGGCACACACCTTGAACTCCGGCATCCGGGAGACCGGGTCGAGCGCCGGGTTGGTGAACAGGTTGGCGCGCTGCTCACCCGGGAAGTGGAACGGCAGGAAGACGAGATCGGGCTTGAGGTTCTGGACGAACCGCACCTTCGCCACGGTTTCGCCGCGGCGCGACCGGATCAGCGCCCGGTCGCCTTCTTCGAGCCCCGCGCGCTTGGCGGTGTCCGGGTGGACCTCGACGAACGCCTCCGGCACGACTTCGTTGAGCTCACTGATGAGCCGCGTCTGCGCGCCCGACTGGTAGTGCTGCAGCACGCGGCCAGTGGTGGCCTGCAACGGGAACTCGTCGTCCGGCACCTCGGCCGGGCCGGTGTGCTCGACCGGCACGAACCGCGCACGGCCGTCCGGGTGGGCGAAGGTGTCGAGGAACATCCGCGGGGTTCCGGGGTGGTCGTTCCCGGGGACCGGCCAGTGCAGGGCCTCGCCGGTGCGGAGCCGGTCGTAGCTGACGCCGGAGTAGTCGGCGATGCCGCCCTTCGACGCGATCCGCAGTTCCTCGAACACCGTCTCGGCGTCGGCCGGGAACCGGCCTTCGGGCTGCCCCAGCCGGTGCGCCAGTCCGTTGAGGACGTCCAAGTCGGACCGTACCCCCGGCGGCGGCGTCAACGCCCGGCGCCGCAACAGGACACGGCCTTCGAGGTTGGTGAGCGTGCCGTCCTCTTCGGCCCACTGGGTGACCGGCAGGACAACGTCGGCGAGCGCCGCGGTCTCCGACAGCACGAAGTCGGCGACGACCAGGAAGTCCAGTTCGGACAGTCGTTCCTGGACGCGCTGCGAGCGCGGCGCCGAGACGACGACGTTGCTGCCGAACACCATCAACGCCTTCGGGCCGTTCTCCTGGCCGAGCGCTTCGAGCAGTTCGGTGGCCGAGCGGCCGGGACCGGGCAGGCTTCCGGCGTCGACCCCCCAGACACCGGCGACGTACTCGCGCGCGACCGGGTCGTCGAGCTTGCGGTAGCCGGGCAGCTGGTCGGCCTTCTGGCCGTGCTCGCGGCCACCCTGGCCGTTGCCCTGGCCGGTGAGGCAGCCGTAACCGGAGCCCGGCCGGCCGGGCAGGCCGAGGCTCAGCGCCAGGTTGATCCAGGCGCCGACGGTCGCGGTGCCGGTGGCGTGCTGCTCGGTGCCGCGGGCGGTGAGGACGTAGGCGTTGCGGGCGTTCGCGAGCTTTTCGGCGGCGAGGCGCATGTCGGCGGCCGAGACACCGGTGACACGCTCGGCGCGTTCCGGCCACCAGCTCGCGGCGATCCGCCACATCTCGCCGAACCCACTGGTCCGGTCGTCCACATAGGACTGATCGAGGTGGCCGCCCTCGACGACGGCGTGCAGGATGCCCAGGGCCAGCGCGAGATCCGTGCCGGGCGCGGGCGCGAGGTGCAGGCTCGCCAGCTCGGCGGTCGGCGTGCGCCGCGGGTCGACGACGATCAGGTCGGTGCCGCGCAGGTGCTGGGTGAACGGCGGCATGGTCTCGGCCGGGTTCGCCCCGGTGAGCAGCACGACGTCGGCCTGCTTGAGATCGGTGACGGGGAACGGCATCCCGCGGTCGGCCCCGAACGCCCTGATCCCGGCGGCCGCGGCCGAGGACATGCACCACCGGCCGTTGTAGTCGATCTGCGAGGTGCCGAGCGCGACGCGGGCGAACTTGCCGAGCAGGTAGGCCTTTTCGTTGGTCAGCCCGCCGCCGCCGAAGATCGCGACACTGTCGGGACCGTGTTCTCCCTGGATTTCGGCCAGTTTCCGGGCGACGAAGTCGAGGGCGAACTCCCAGCTGACCGGCTCGAGCGCGCCGTTCACGCGCAGCATCGGCGTGGTCAGCCGCTTCGGGCTCGTGAGGAGGCTGCCGGCGGTCCAGCCCTTCTGGCACAGGCCACCGGCGTTGACGGGGAAGTCCCGCGGCGTGACGCGGGTGCCGTCGAGGCTCATCCCGCACTGCAGGGCGCAGTACGGGCAGTGGGTGTCGACCTGCGGCATCGGGCACCTCCTCGGCGTTTCGGGCGTGCCCTGACGCTAAGGAGGCCGTGTTAACCGGATTCGACCGAATGTTTCAGGCAGTTGACATTGCGGCGGTGTTTCCGCCGCCCGCCCGGTGAGATCGGCGTCCACCTGCCGGGAGTCCGGAGGTCAGCGGCGCTTTGCCCGCTGTATCCCGCGACCTTGCGACCTCGGTCACAAGACGCCGGACACCTCGCGCGCCGCGGCCCGCAGGCCGTCCAGGGACGCCTGCGTCGAGCGAGGGTTCAACGCGTTCGACGCCAGGCGGAACAACACCGCGCGCAGCAACAACTGCGGCCACTCCGGCAGGTGCGCCCACCGCTCGAGCAGGTCGCGCCCTGCCCCGCCCCACGCCAGCGCGTCCACCGCGACGATCGCCGCGCCGTACTCACCCGGGCGGTAGTACGGCACGAAGTCGACGAGGCCGGGGCTGGAGTCGCCGTCGAAGAGCAGGCCCGCCAGCAGCTCGCCGTGGGCCACCTGGGATGGCAGGCGGATCGGGCGGCGGGCACCCGCCAGGACCTCGAACCAGCGGCCGCCCTTCGTCTCCGCCAGGGGGACCTCGCGTTCCTCCCACGCCACGCGGTCCGCGACCGCGTCCACGTCGTCGCGCGCGTCGAGGAATTCCGGGCGGGGCAGGCCGGCCGTGGCCCGGTGCAGCTTCACCGCCGCCAGAACCGAGGCGTCACCGCGGTGCTCCGGTGTCCCCGGGACGAACCGGGACGCCGTCCAGCCGCCGACGATCCAGCGGCCGTCGGAAGACCGGACCGGCTTGGCGACCCGCAAGCCCGGCTCGCGGACGTAGTCGAGCGCGTGCGCGGTCCACAGCGTCCGGGCCTTGTCCGCGACGGGCTTGAGCACGAGGTCGCCGCAGCGCCACGCCGTCGAATCCGGCAGGCGCTCGCCGGCGTCGGCGGGGCCGCCGAAGGCCGCGCAGACGTGTGCCGGAGGACGTTCGAGGGTTGACCGCACGAGTCGTGACGTTACCCGGCCGGGTGTTCCACGAATGAGAAGACGCGCTGCTCACACACGGTTTCCCGGCCGGGCAAAACACCCACTGTCAGTAGGTCGGCAGGCTCGGGTCGATCTGCTTGGCCCAGGCGAGCACGCCGCCGCCGAGGTGCGTCGCGTCCTTGAAGCCGGCCGCGTGCAACGCCGCGAGGGCCTCGGCGGACCGGGCGCCCGACTTGCAGTGCAGCACGATCGGCTTGTCCTGCGGCAGCTCGGACAGCGCCTCGCCCGAAAGGATCCGGTCCTTCGGGATCAGCGTCGCGCCCTTGATGTTGACGATCTCGTACTCGTGCGGCTCGCGGACGTCGATCAGCGCGAAGTTCTCGCCGCTGTCGAACTTGGCCTTGAGCTCCGCCGGGGTGATCGTGCTGCCCGAAGCCGCCGAAGCCGCCTCGTCGGACACGACCCCGCAGAACGCCTCGTAGTCGATCAGCTCGGTGATCTTCGGCGTGTCCGGGTCCTTGCGGATCTTGACCTCGCGGTACTTCATGTCCAGCGCGTCGTAGCTGATCAGGCGGCCGAGCAGCGGCTCGCCGATACCGGTGATGAGCTTGATCGCCTCGGTCACCATGATCGAGCCGATGGACGCGCACAGCACGCCCAGCACGCCACCCTCGGCGCAGGAGGGGACCATGCCCGGGGGCGGCGGCTCCGGGTAGAGGTCGCGGTAGTTCAGCCCGAGACCGTTCGGCGCGTCCTCCCAGAACACGCTGACCTGGCCTTCGAACCGGAAGATCGAGCCCCAGACGTACGGCTTGCCCAGCAGCACCGCGGCGTCGTTGACCAGGTAGCGCGTGGCGAAGTTGTCGGTGCCGTCGACGATCAGGTCGTACTGCTCGAAGATCTCCAGCGCGTTCGACGAGTCCAGCCGGTCGGTGTGCAGGTGCACCTTCACGAACGGGTTGACGTCGGCGATCGACTCCTGCGCGGACGCGGCCTTGAGCTTGCCGACGTCGGACTGGCCGTGGATCACCTGGCGCTGCAGGTTCGACTCGTCCACGACGTCGAAGTCGACGATGCCGAGCGTGCCGACCCCGGCGGCGGCCAGGTACAGCAGCGCGGGGCTGCCGAGGCCGCCGGCCCCGATCACCAGGACCTTGGCGTTCTTCAGCCGCTTCTGCCCGGTCACCCCGACGTCCGGGATGATCAGGTGACGGCTGTACCGGGCCACCTCTTCCTTGGTGAGCTCGGCAGCCGGCTCGACGAGCGGCGGCAGTGCTGACATGGGTCCTCCATCTCGCGCGCGTATCGCGTCCATCCCACTATGCACAACGCGCGCAGGCAAATATGCCTTCCCGCGTCCAAGGAGTGGGACGGCTCAGCCCTGAGGCGTGGGATTCGGCCAGGAGTTGGTCTTGCAGATGCGGCCGTCCTTGGCCACCTTGCCCTTGTCGCCGCCCGGGATGTCGTTGAGCATCGACACGTAGTCGTCGGAGACGCCGAAGGACTGCTGCATCATCACCGGGGCCGGCTGGTCGGTGCCGCCGCAGCCGACGTGCTGGTTGCCCAGGGCGTGGCCGACCTCGTGGTTGATGGCGTACTGCCGGTACCCGGTCATGTCGGGGCCGTACGCCTTCGCGCCGCGCACCCAGCGGGCCAGGTTGATCAGCACGCGGCCGAGGCTCTTGCGGTAGCAGGACGCCTCGAACTTGATCTGGAACCCGCAGGCGTCCGGCCGGTGCGTGGTCTCCGGCGTGGTCAGGCTCACCTTGAACGACGGGTTCGGGAAGTTGCCGTCCACCCGCTGGAACGCGATCTTGCCGTCCCACGTCCAGCCCTGGGCCGGGTTCGACAGCGTGCCCTGGACGGCCGAGGCGAAGGCGTCGTCGCCGGCGTAGCTCGCCGGGTCGATGCCGTCCTCGACCTCGACGGTGTAGGTGTAGAGCTTCCCGGTGCCGATCTTCGGGCCGCTGCCCGGGACGACGTGCCACTTGCCCGCGCCGGCCTGGGTGAACGGGATGCCCTCGGGCAGGTCCGCGGTCGGCACCTTGAGGTCGACCGGGGTGGCCGGGTTCTCCGGGATGGGCTGCTCGCCGTTGCCGTCGATGGCGCCGCCGGAGCTGTCGCCGCCCGCCGACTCGACACCGGGCGCGGCGGCACCCTGCTCGGCGATCGGCTGGGCCGGGCTGTTGGCCGTGTTGACCACGACGAGCACGGTCAGCACGACCAGGATCGGCAGGGCGTAGACGCGCCAGCCGTAGGTCTTGGTGAGCTTCGCGACGCCGGTCTTCGGCGGCGGGTCCTCCTTCTCCCGGGCGACCGGCACGTCCGGTTTCCAGGAGGCGCTCAGCGGTTCGGCGCTGGTCCGGCGGCTGCCCGGGCGGTAGCGGTCGTCGCCGACGCGCTGCGCGGGCGCCTTCGACGGGCGGTACTGGCCCGTGCGCGGGGGGTCCGCGGGCTCCGGCGTCCGGCGGGCCGACGCGCGGTGGGGAGCCCGCCGATCGTCGCCTCGCGCGTCCTGCTTCACCCGGTCCACCGCACCAGGGTGCCACAGCGCCACCGAACCGTTATCGGCGACTGGCGGATCATCGAGTGAACCCGCTGTCCCCCGAACGGGTTACCACGTGCCCGCTTCGACGTGCTCCCACATGCCGAGGACGGCCTTCGCGACGACGACCGGGCGTTCCATCTGCGCCACGTGCCCGGTGCGCGGGAGCACCAGCAGCCGGGCCCGCGGGATCGCCCGCGCGGTCCGCGCGGCTCTCTTCACCGAGATGACGCGGTCCTGCCGCCCCCAGACGACCAGCGTCGGCGCTTTGACCAGCGGCGCGACCGCCCACAGCGACGCCTTCCCCAGCGTCGACCACGCCCGGAAGATCGCGAAGGTGCTGCGGGCCATCGCGGGCGCCGCCCAGGCGAACCCGGCGCGGGCCCCGTGTTCCTCGGTCAGCTCGTCGAGCCGGCTCTCGGGGAACCGCGAAGGGTCGGCGAAGCAGAGCTTGATGACCTGCGCGGCGCGTTCCCGCGGCCCGAGCGCGGCCAGCTGGGCCCGCACGCGCGCGCCGACCAGCGGCAGATAGGCCAGCGCCATCCGCGGGTCCGACAGCCGCCGCGGGTCGAGCCGCAGGTCCGGGACCGCCGGCGAGATGAGCGTCAGCGTCTTCACCAGCTCCGGCCTCTGCGCCGCGACCAGCAGGGCGATGGCGCCGCCCATCGAGTTGCCGAACAGGTGCACCGGCGCACCGACCGCCTCGACGTGCCGCACGACGACGTCGGCGTGCGCCTGCAGCGTGAAGTCGAAGCCTTCTTCGGGCTCGGAGTAGCCGAACCCGGGCAGGTCGATGGCCGTGCCGCCGGCGACCGGCGCGAGCAGCGCGGCCAGGTCGGTCCAGTTCGTCGACGAGCCGCCGAGGCCGTGCACGTAGACGGCGGGCACGCCGTCCGGGCCCGGCGTGCGGCGGACGTGGAGCCGGGCGGTGCCCACCTCTTCGAACGCCGCGGGCCACGGCGGCGGAACCGGGTCGAGCGAGGGCAACGCCCTGGTCGAAAGCGGCACGTGGGTCAGCGGCGGCCGCGCCGGCACGGGGGTGTTCACGGATCCAGAATGCCCGACCCTTGGCGCGGCACACGTACCGGCGAGTAATCTTCAGGGCGACTTCACGCGGTGGCGACCCCGCCCGTCGAAGAAAAAACTGACGGGAGGACGAAGCATGACGGAGATGACGCGGGTGCAGCAACGTGGGGTGCGGCTGCCCCGGACCGAGCGCCGGGCCCAGCTCCTCGCCGCGGCGCAGCGGGTCTTCGCCGAAAACGGTTACCACGCTGCCGCCATGGACGAGATCGCCGAGGTCGCGGGCGTCTCGAAGCCCGTGCTGTACCAGCACTTCCCCGGCAAGCTCGATCTGTACATCGCGCTGCTGGAAAGCCACGTCGACGAGCTGGTCAAGCGCGTCCAGAACGCGCTGGACTCGACGACGGAGAACAAGCAGCGCGTCCCGGCGACGGTCGGCGCGTTCTTCGACTTCGTCAGCAACGACGCGGGCGCGTTCCGGATGGTGTTCGAGTCCGACCTGCGCGGCGAGCCGGCGGTCCAGGAAGCGGTCGACCGGGCGACGTCGGCGAGCGTGGACGCGATCACCGAGACGATCACCGCGGACGCCGGCCTCGACGAGGACAAGGCGCGGCTGCTGGCCGTCGGGCTGGTCGGGATGAGCCAGGTCAGCGCCCGGTTCTGGCTGGCCCACCACCAGTCGATGAGCCGCGAGGAGGCGGTGGCCCTGACGGCCAACCTCGCCTGGCGCGGCATCGGTGGCGGCTTCCCGCTCAAGGACTCCTGAGCACGAGGTGGTGAACTATCCGGTCAGTCTGACCGGATAGTTCACTGCTCAGCGCGCGGCAGCGATCCGCACCAGGGCGGAAATCCGGCGCGCCACCTCGTGGGGACGTTCCTGCGGGAGCATGTGCCCGGCGCCCGGGAACCGGACGAACTCCGCGTGCGGCAGCTCGTCCGCGATCACCTTCGCGTGCGCCAGCGGGCACAGCCGGTCCCTCTCCCCCGCCAGCACCACCGACGGCACGTCGCACAGGGCGCCCAGTCCACCGACCCCGCGGTGGGCCGCGATGGCGTCGAGGAACATCCCCGCGCTCGCCGGGTGCGCGCACAGCAGCTGCTCGACGACGCTGTCCACCTGCTCGCGCCCCGGCCGGACGCCGAACACCAGCCGCCGGGCGCCCGAGCGGACCAGGCCCGGCCGCAGCCGCAGCGTGTCCGACCGCAATCCGGCCAGCAGCCGGGCCACCCGCGGCTCGAAGCGCGTCACGCCCCGGCCGACCAGGCCCGGGAACCCGAGCGTCAGCTGGTCCATGTCGCCCGACGACGTCGCGACGAACGCCGCCCCGGCCAGCCGCTCCCGGACCAGCGCCGGGTGCCGTTCGGCCAGCACCATCAGCGTCATGCCGCCCATCGAGTGCCCGGCCAGCACCAGCGGCCCGGCCGGGACGCGGTCGGCGATCAGCTCGGCGAGGTCGTCGGCCAGGCGCGTGATCGTGGCGCCGCCGGGCCGGGCGTGCGCCGAACCGCCGTGGCCGCGCAGGTCGTAGCGCAGCACGCGCAGGCCGGGGTCGAGGTGCGGCAGCACGAAGTCCCACGTCCGGTGGTCCTGCGTCCAGCCGTGCACCAGCACCAGCGTGACGGCGGAATCCGCGGGCCCGGTCTGCGAGACGTGCAGCGCGGCGCCGTCGCTTGCGACGAACCGGTGCCCGGCCGAGGGGTCCCGCAGCCGCGAAGCGGTCGTCATCGGCCCGCCGGGAGCAGGAACGACTTGCGCCAGAAGTACTTCCCGGGCAGCCCGACCAGGCCGGACTCCTGCAGGAACGGCATGATCTTCTCCCCGGCCCACGCGATCGTCCCCTGCCAGTTCGGGTTGTTCAGGGCCGCTTCCACGCCGTCGCGCGGCCGGATGCCGACCGCCTTGTAGACGTCCGGGTTGATGAACGCCCGCGTCACGAAGTACGAGATGAGCGCGATGATGAACTGCTGGTAGGCGATCTCGGCCTTGGACAGCTTCGCCATCCCGCGCGTGACCTCTTCGCGGGCGAAGGTGACGTGCCGGGCCTCTTCCAGGACGTGGATCCGGTTGACCATCCGGACCAGCGGCTGGACGCCTTCGTCGTTCATCTGCTCGCGCTGCAGCCGGTCCAGGACCTCCTCGGCGACCAGGATCGCGCCGTAGCGCGCCGGGCCGTAGGAGATGGTCGGCATGAGTTTCGCGAGGCGCCGCAGCCACGGCACCGGGCCGTAGGCGGGGCAGCCGATCCGCGCCGCCATCCGCGCGAACATCGTCGAGTGCCGGCATTCGTCGGCGATTTCGGTGAGTGCGAACTGGGCGTGCGCGGACGTCGGGTCCTCTTCGTAGACCTCCTTGAGCAGCATCTGCATCAGGAGGATTTCGAACCACAGCCCGGTGGTCGCGACGCTGGCGACCTCGTGCTTGCCCAGTTCGATGCGCTGTTCCGGCGTCAGCTTGGCCCAGAGTTCGGTGCCGTAGAGGGAAGAACGCTCGTCGAGGATGAACCGCTTGCCCTCGACCAGCGGCGCGGTCCAGTCGATGTCGACGTCGGGGTCGTAGAACTTGTTCGCCGACGACTTCAGCAGGCGGTCCGCGGTCTTCTCGCGGTCCGGTTCCTTCAGCGTCCGCGTCATTGCCGACACCCCTTCCGGATGTGTAACTTGAGGTAACAGTTACCTGTGCGTAGCATGACTCCCGTGATCGAACGTGTCAAGCGCTCAGGCAAGCAGCCCGGCAAGTCCTCCCGCGGCGAGGAGGCGACCGGCGACGCCCGGCGCGACCGCTGGCGCAAGCACCGGATCGCCCGGCGCAAGGAGTTCGTCGAGGCGGCGCTGCGGGCGCTCGACACGCACGGCCCGGACCTCGGCATGGAGGACGTCGCCGCGGAGGCCGGCGTCACGAAACCCGTGCTGTACCGGCACTTCGACGACAAGGCCGACCTCTACGTGGCCCTCGGCCAGCGTGGCACCGAGATCCTCTTCGAGCGGCTGATCCCGGCGATCAACGCCGAGCTGGCGCCGGTGCCGCGGATCCGGATGGCGCTCGACGCGTTCTTCACGGTGATCGAGGAGCACCCGAACCTGTACCGCCTGCTCGCGCACGGCCGGCCGGAGAAGCCGGTCTCGTCGGACGTCGTGGCGGAGGACAAGGAACTGATCGCGACGGCGCTGACCGCGCTGCTCGGCGACTACATGCGGATGTTCAACATGGACTCGGGCGCGGCCGAGCCGTGGGCGCACGGCATCGTCGGCATGGTCCAGAACACCGGCGAGTGGTGGCTGGCCCGCCGCTCGATGAGCCGCGACGCGGTCGTGGAGTACCTGACGCAGATCATCTGGGCGGCGATCGACGGGCTGACCCGCCAGAACGGCGTGGTCATCGACCCGAACCAGCCCCTGGAAGCCAACAAGGTGGTCCAGCTGGGCCGCACCTCGGAGTCGTTGGAGGAAACCTCATGAGCGAGCACGACGAAGACGGCTACAGCGGCGAAGCCACGCTGGTGGTCGACGGTGTCTCCCTGACGGCGACGGTCGAGCTGCGCGGCTACTTCCAGCCGATCGACGGCTACTACCGCTGGTACGGCCGGGTGGCGGTGAACGACGAGCTGACCCGCCTGGCGGGCGGCAAGAAGAAGGCCGTGTCCGTCCAGGCGGGTGCCTACTCGGCGACGGGAGAGCTGTCGGACCCGGACCCGTGGGGCCGGTACCGGATCACGGGCACGAGCACGCCGCCGTTCCACGTCCCGACGACGCTCGAAGAGCTGAACGCCTAGGGCAGGCGCGGGCCCGGCAGCTCCACGCCGGGCAGGAGGCCGTTCGCGATGTCCGTGGCGCGCCACTTCGGCACGGTCAGCCGGACGGCGGTGACCGGCGCGGCCAGGAACGGCGCGGCCTCGGGAACCTTGGCGACGAGCAGCTCGCGCACCCGCGCGTCCTCGTCGCGGCCGACGATCTCGGCGGTCGCCTGGGCCTGCAGGAACGGCTGCATCGGCGAGCCCGTCGAGACGACGACCGAGACCACCGGGTTCTCCCGGACGGCGGCCAGCGTCCGGCCGCGGTCCTCGAGCACGAGGTTCAGGGTGAATTCGCCGGTTTCGGCGAAGTAGACCCCGCCGACCCACGGCCCGGTGCTGCCCGAGGTGGCGAGGAACAACGACTTGTGCGCGGAGAGCGTGCTCCGCACGAGGTCCGCGACGGCGGACTGCTCGAGAGTGGTCACCGGCCGAAGCTAGGCGGCGGAAAAGCGACACTCCAAGGAAAACAGCACAATCCGGTGAAACCCGGAAGGCCACCCACGGCTGGTCGTGAGTGGTTATGGGGGGTGTTAAAAGCCGTAACACCCAACGCGGGGTCGACCCGGTCAGTAGCCGCAGCCCCAGGCCCCCGAGCGGGCC
>NZ_JBEXKX010000044.1:0-24444 GCF_040609695.1 Amycolatopsis sp. NPDC004625 | reverse complement strand
CCCCGGTGTTTTGGTGTTCGCCCCGCCCCAAACACCCCCCAACCCCCCCCCACGACGGTGACGACCTGGTCAGTCGCCGACGCCGAAGCCGACCTTGCGGACGTCCGAGGGAGCGATCTCGACGTACGCGATGCGGTCGGAGGGGACGAGGTACTTGCGCCCCTTCTCGTCGTTGATGCGGAAGAGCCCGTCACCGGCCGTCAGGGCCTCGGCGACCAGCTTCTCCACCTCTTCGGGAGACTGGCCACTGGACACCACCAGCTCGCGCGGCGTGTCCTTGATGCCGATCTTGACCTCCACGTGGGACCTCCGCTGGAAATTCGTAAGGGATGTGCCGGCCAAGGCTAACCGAACCGGCTCGTTCCGGTGGCGCATGTCCGCGCCCGACCGCGTCGTCACTTCCGGGTACTCCATCGGGTTCAGCCCAGGCCGAGCGCCTGCATGCGCTTCGTGTGCCCCTGTTGCAACCGCCGGAACAGCGCGGCAATTCCGGAGAGGTCGCCCGAGCCGCTGATGATGAGCTCGGCCAGCCCGTCGCGCTCGGCGACGACGTACTGGGCCTGGGTCAGGGCCTCGCCGAGCAGCCGGCGGCCCCACAGGGCGAGCTTGTCGCGGGTCTTGGGGTCGGCCTCGATCCCGGCCGCGACCTCGCGTTCGGCGAAGGCCGAGTGGCCGGTGTCGGCCAGCACGGTCAGCACCAGGTCCTTGGTCTCCGGGTCGAGCCAGCTGGCGATCTCGCGGTAGAGGTCCGCGGCCAGTCCGTCGCCGACGTAGGCCTTGACCAGCGACTCCAGGTACGACTTCGGGGGCGTCGAAGCGTGCCAGGCGTCGATGTGGTGCACGAACGGCGCCATCGCGTCCTCGATCTTGATGCCGTTCGCCGCCACGTGCTTGGCGAGCTGGCCGTAGTGACCGATCTCGGCGGCCGCCATCGCCGCCAGCGCGGCCCGCCCGGCCAGGGTGGGGGCGTTGCGCGCGTCTTCGGCCAGCCGGTCGAACGCGGACAGTTCGCCATAGGCGATCACACCGAGAAGGTCGACTACGCCTTCGCTGATCTCTTTCGGCTCGGTCACGGGGGCAGGGTATCGCCGAAGGGCCCGGGCGTGCCGCGACGAGACCGATCCCACTGGTTCCGGCGCGCCGGGTACTGTCGAAAAACGGCTGACCAGGTACACTGGCGTCCGATATCAAGCTTCCGTACGCCATACCGGCGTCGGGAAACAGGCAGGTCACGTGGCCTGCCGACGTACTGCAATGTGCGTGCACGCCTCTTCCGGCATTCCCGGGACGGACCGGTTCCGCGCTCCAGAAAGCGCCAGGGACCAGGGTTTACTCCCGGTCGAGTGTCGAGCGGACCAACGGCGGTGCGCGCTGGTCACGAGAGAGGCGATCACCCTGACCGCAGAAATTCCCACAACCGAACAGACCCCCGCCGTCGCGCTGGAGCACAGCGAGACCGGCCCGGCCGCGCTCGACACCTCGCACCCGCTGCAGGCGGGCGTCGAGGTCGAGCCCGAGGCCCCGACCTTCGCGTCCTTCGGCGTCAAGCCGGAGATCGTCAAGGCGCTCGGCGAAGCCGGCATCGAGCGGACGTTCGCCATCCAGGCGCTCACCCTGCCCCTGGCCATGGCCGGTGACGACCTCATCGGCCAGGCCCGCACCGGCATGGGCAAGACCCTCGGCTTCGGCGTCCCGCTGCTGCACCGCGTGCAGGTCCCCGGCGACGGCACCCCGCAGGTGCTCGTCGTGGTGCCGACCCGCGAGCTGTGCATCCAGGTCGCCAACGACCTCAAGGGCGCCGGCAAGCACCTGGGCATCCGCACGCTGGCCATCTACGGCGGCCGCCCTTACGAGCCGCAGATCGAGGCGCTCCGCAAGGGCGTCGACGTCGTGATCGGCACCCCGGGCCGGCTGCTCGACCTGGCCGAGCAGCAGCACCTGGTGCTGGGCAAGGTCCGCGGCCTGGTGCTCGACGAGGCCGACGAGATGCTCGACCTGGGCTTCCTGCCCGACATCGAGCGCATCCTGCGGATGGTGCCGGACGAGCGGCAGACGATGCTGTTCTCGGCCACCATGCCCGGCCCGATCATCACGCTGGCCCGCACGTTCCTGCGCCAGCCGACGCACATCCGCGCCGAAGAGAACGACGCGAGCGCGATCCACGAGCGCACCACCCAGTTCGTCTACCGGGCGCACTCGATGGACAAGCCCGAGGTCATCGCCCGGGTGCTGCAGGCCGAGGGCCGCGGCCTCACGATGATCTTCAGCCGCACCAAGCGCACCGCGCAGAAGGTGGCCGACGACCTGGTCGAGCGCGGTTTCGCGGCCGCCGCCGTGCACGGTGACCTGGGCCAGGGCGCCCGCGAGCAGGCGCTGCGCGCGTTCCGCTCGGGCAAGGTCGACGTGCTGGTCGCCACCGACGTGGCCGCCCGCGGCATCGACATCGACGACGTCACCCACGTCATCAACTACCAGTGCCCGGACGACGAGAAGACCTACGTCCACCGGATCGGCCGCACCGGCCGCGCGGGCCGGACCGGCGTCGCCGTCACCCTGGTCGACTGGGACGAAGAGCCGCGCTGGAAGCTGATCTCGGACACCCTCGGCCTCGACAAGCCGGAGCCGGTGGAGACGTACTCGTCGTCGCCGCACCTGTTCGAGGACCTGGGCATCCCCGCGGGCAAGACCGGCCGGCTGCCGCTGGCCAACCGCACCCGCGCCGGCCTGGCCGCCGAGGAGGAAGAGGACCTGGGCGGCAAGAAGCGCGGCCGCGGCCGCGGCAAGCCCGGCGAGCCCGCCTCGGAAGACGCGCCGCGCAAGCGCACCCGGGCCCCGCGCAAGCGGACCCGCGGTGGCTCGCGGGCGGCCGAGGCGATCGAGGCCGCGGACAACGCCGCTGCTGCTTCCCCGGAGGATGCTCCTTCGGAAGGCCGCACCCGGGCCCGTCGCCGCACCCGCAGCGGAAACGCCCCGGAGGCGACCGGGCCGGCCGTCGAAAAGGAGGCCGGCGAGAACGCCGAGCGTCCCGCTCGACGGCGCCGCCGTCGCCGTCCGGCCGCGACGTCTGATACACCTGCGTCGGCAGACTGAGGCCTACGCACGGGGGTCGGGAAAGTGAGCGAAGACGAGAAGGCGCCCGAAAGCGCGCCTGAAGAGGTCACGCCCGCGGCAGCACCGGCCCCCGAGTACGGCTCCGAGGACGTCCTCGACGACGTCCCGCCCACTCCGCCCGCCCCGCGGGTCAAGGCGCGCCGGTCGCCGTGGAACCGTGGGCGGGACCGGGCTCTCGCCGCGCTGATCGCGGTGCTCGTGCTGGCGGTCGCGCTGGTCATCGGCGCGACGAGCGACAGCGCGGCCACCGACCGGACCGAGGCGGGCCCGCCCCCGCCGTTGCCCGCGGCGCCGGCCACGGTGCCCGGGTCGATGGCGGAGATCTGGAGCGCCCCCAGCGGCGCAACGCCGATCCCGGTGGTGGCGGGCGACTCGGTCGCCACCGCGGACGGCGGCGAGGTCGCCGTCCGCGACCCGCTGACCGGCCAGATCCGCTGGCACTACACGCGTGACCTGCCGCTCTGCACGCTGGACTCGGTGTGGGGGCGGCTGAACGCCGTCTACCACAAGACCCGCAACTGCAGCGAGGTCACGCAGCTGGACCCGGCGACGGGCCGCATCACGGCCCAGCGCAACGGCAACGCGGAGCGGGACACCCAGCTGCTCGACGACGGTTCCCACGTGACGGCAACGGGCAAGCAGCTCCTGACGACCTGGCGCGACGACCTGGTGCAGAGCGCGGAGTACGGCCAGGTCCCGGCCCTGGTCAACGCGGGCAAGCAGCCCCGCACGGGCTGCACGTACGGCACGGTGGCGACGGCGTCGGGCAAGGTCGGCGTGATCGAGCGCTGCCCGGGCGACCCGGCGGACCGCCTGACGGTGTACAAGGCGGCCCCGGAGAAGGACGACGAGCCGCAGGTCAGCTTCAGTTCGGTGCTGGCGGGCAAGCGAGCCCGGGTGATCGCGATGTCGGGCGACCTGACGGCGGTGGTGTTGCCGGACCAGAAGCTCCTGGTGGTCTACAACGGCGACGGCACCCAGCGCGCGGCGTACCCGCTGGACGTCCCGGCGACGGACCTGGCGGCGGACCCCCCGTCGGGAGCCGAGGCAACCACCCAGACGGCGGCGAACATGTACTGGTTCAGCGGGTCGAAGGTGGTGGCCCTGTCCCGCGACGACCTCGCGCCGCGGTGGACGTTGAGCAGCGCGACCGGGCCGGGGGTGACGTTCGCGCAGCAGCTGGTGGTCCCGATCAAGGGCGGCCTGGCGGTGCTGAACGAGAACGACGGTTCGACGATCCGCACGGTCGGCGTGGACCGCCGGGGCTACAACGGCGTCGTCCGCCTGTCCGCAGCGGGCCCGGTCCTGCTGGAACAGCGCGGGCCCACCCTGGCAGCTTTGAAGTAACCCCACTAGATCACACGTGATGCCCACCTGATCACGCGTGATGTGTCAGGCGAGCCAGAAGAGGGTCAGTGCCGAGACGGTGAAGAGCACCACCGCCACGCCTGCTCCGATGGCCGCGGGGCCGTTGCGGCGATCGGCGACTCGCTGGGCCAGCAGGGCCAGCACCGCGGCGATCGGGTGGCCGATCAGCAGGGTCGCGCCGGGGCCGGGTGCGCCGGTGAACAGGCAGATCCCCGCCACCACCAGGACCCCGACCGCGAGCACGGCCAGGCCGGCCGCCAACGAGCCGGTGAACCCGCGCCACCAGCGGCCGCGCTGCCGGGCAGGCGCGGCCTCGGGAGCGGCGCCGTCCGGCTCGATCCGCTCGGGTTCGACCCGCTCCTGCGGCGCGGTCGCGACCTCGGGCCCGTCAGGCGGCTCAGCGGCCGCTCGTGGCCGCTCGGTGGACGCTCGTGCCGGCTCTCCGGCGGTCGGGAGCGGGATCGTTGCCAGTTCGTCGGTGTCCGGTGAAGCCACGTTCCCTCCCGTTCAGGGCGCGAGCAGGTCCCATGGCTGCGCCTGCGTGGCCGCTTCCTGGCCCGCCGGACAGCTCGGCCTGAAGTCGCACCAGGCGCAGCGGCGGTCCGGGCGGGGTGGGAACAACACGTCCCCGTCGCCGCCCGCCTCCAGGGTATCCGTGGCCAGCCTGAGGTCTCCGGCCGTCTCCTCCGCGCGCTGGAGCTGGCGCTGCAGGCTCTCCGGGGTGTGCTCCGCCGCCGCTATCGTGCCCGTCGGGAGGTGGTGGAGCTCCACCGTCGTGCACGGCATCCGCAGCGTCCGGGCCGCCGCCACCGCGTACAACGCGAGCGCTTGCGACGCCCGGGCCTCGTACTCGTCCGGTGGGCGGCGGCCCGTCTTGTAGTCCACGATCACCAGCGAACCGTCCCGCGCGTCGATCCGGTCCGCCCGCCCCTCGATGATCATCGACGGCCGCTCCCCCGGCGTGGCCGAGACCGGCGCCGACACCCAGCGCTCCAGCCCGACCGGGTCGTGCGAGACGTCGTTGTCCTCGACGTACTCCGCCACCCACCCCTTCGCCCGCGCCCGGTACCGCGCCGCCTGCTCCTCGGTCTCGAAGCCCGCGTCCTTCCAGAACTCCGCCACCAGCGCCACCGCCCGCTGCGGCACGCGCTTCAGCACCGGCAGGTCGAACAGCGCCCGCAACGCGTTGTGCACCACCGCGCCCAAGGTGCTGTGCGCCCACGGCCCCGTGCGCTGCGGGGTCGGCCGTTCGAGGTACGCGAGGCGGTACCGGCGCGGGCAATCGTCGAAGGTCGCCAGCCGCGCCGGCGAGACCTTCGTGAGCCGCACAGGTTGCGCGACGCCGAAGTCGAACCCCATCTGCTCCTTCACCCCGCCCACGCTACGCACCACCACCGACACTTTCCGCGCGGGGCGAGCTCGCCCCGCGCGGAAAGCCCGCCTATCGCACGACCAAAACCGTGTGCGTCCCGCCGGAAACCACCAACGAGCCGCCCCGGAGAGGGCGCCCATCCAGCAACACCAGCCGACCCGAAGGCACCACGAGCGAACCCGAAGTCCCCCGCGGCGCCGAAACCGTCAGGGAGAACACCGAGCCCTGCTGAGACCACGAAGCCGACAACGCGCCCTTCGGCGTCGGCACCGCTCCGCGCGCCCACGAGACCGAACCCGGGTGCGGCGAAACCGTCCAGGTCGCGAAGCCCGGCGACGTCGGCGAGACACCCAGCAGCTCGTTCGTCAACGCCGGCACGACACCCGTCGACCAGCCGTGCGCGGCCGACGTGTACCCCTGCTCGTAGTGTGAACCGCCCTCGCCGATGCCCTCCCACGCCGTGAGGCCCGGGTCGTGCGTGGCCATCCAGCCGTACATCCGCTTGATCTGGTCGATCGCCGACGCCGCCTGCCCGGTCCGGAACCGTGCCTGCAGCTCCGGGAACGACGTGAACGCGTACACGCGCTTCGTGCCGTCACCCACCAGCGTGTCGTTGTCCATGAACGGGTTCCCGTACGGCAACGCGCCCGCCGCGAGCCGCGCCAATGCCGAAGTCGCCTGCGCCGGCGAAGCGATCCCAGCCACGATGGCGTGACTGTTGCCGTCCTGCCCGTGCCGCACCGCGCCCGTCGCCGAGTCGAGGTACGCACCCGCCGCCGGATCCCACAGATACGCGTTCACCGCCGTCGAAACGGCCGAAGCGCGCGAAAGCCACCGCTCCGCGTCAGCCGGGTGTCCCGTCGCGCGGGCGAGACCGGCAGCGCCCTGAAGGGCCCTGACGTACAACGCGTTGTAGTACGTCACTTCGCCCGTACGCGGCAGGAACGCGTAGTCGCCGTAGCCGCCGGTGCCGTTGAGCCCCTTCGCGAGCAACCCGCGCGAATCGGTGACCGACGGGTACCAGCCGTCCAGCGTCTTCACGAGGTGCGAGTAGTACGAAGACGCGTACGCGTTGTCGCCCGTGTAGAGCACGTAGTCCCAGCTCGACGTCACCCACCAGAGCGGATAGTCGAACAACGGCAGCGTGTAGCCGTTGATCGACGCGGGCGGGATCCAGCCGTCCGCGCGCTGGTGGTCGGCCAGGTCGGCGAGAACGTTCCGAGCCGCCGCGCCGTCCTGGTGCGTCAGGTACTCCGTCAGACCGGACACCGCGACGTCGCCGACGTACGGGTCACGGTCCCGCTTCGCGCCGTCGTGCAGCACCAGCTTCCCGTCCAGCGACGGCGAAAACGCGCCGCGCGGGTCCACATCGGACTCCCGGAAGGTGTCCATGCCCAGCTCGTTCGTGTAGGACGCCGCGTACCAGTAGCGGTTCAGCTCTTCGTCGGACGACTCGAACCAGCCGCGGTAGGTCGACGGCGTGCCCAGGAACGGCGTGAAGTCGAGCGAGACACCGCTGATGCGCACCTCGCCGGACGGCTGGGCCAACGGCGCGTCCGACGCCAGTGCGTCGAGGCTGATCCGCAGGTAGCGGAAGCCGTGCAGGCCGTCCGCGCACACCTGCGTCCCCGACGCGCAGCCCTTCGTGTCCCGCCACACCGACGGCGTCGAGGGCACGGCGTACTGGTCCGTTCCCGGCCCGCCGGAGAAGTCCGAGCGGGTGAAGTCGGACCGTTCGCCCAGGTACTGCCGGGTTTCCGAGAACGCCAGCCGGACGCCCGGCCGGTTCGCCGACGCGCCCGCGAAGGCGACCTTCGGGTACCCGGCGACGACCTGGCCGAAGTCGACGACGGCGGTGGGCACCGGCGGGTCGGCGACCACGCCGGGCCACACCTCGGCGACGCGGCTGAACTCGCCGGACGGGGTGCTCTGGTCCTTCGTCACGGTGATCCGCACCTGCGCGGTCGTCACCGGCCGGTCGAAGGGGACCGCGCGCTGCACGGCCGTGTTGCCGCCGACCGTGGCCGCCACCCGCCACCGGCCGCCGTCCAGCACCTCGACCGTGAAGTCCTGCGGCACGCCGTCCACATTGGACAGCACGGTGACACCGGGCAGCGCGACCGGCGCGCCCGCGGTGACGGTCAGGACGTCGGGGTAGGCGCCGATCGTGTCGTCGTTCCAGAACGTCTCGGGGTTGCCGTCGACGGCGTTGCCGGGGTCGTACGTCCGGGGCTGCCCGTTGCCGCCGTTGTTCGGCGCGTGGAACGACGACGCGGCCGCCGTGGTCCCCGCCGGCCACACCGGCTTCGGCGGCGGCGCCTGCCGCTTGAACGTCGTCACACCCCGCCCGAGCAGGCCGTTCGGGTTCGTGACGTCCCCGGTGGTGGACAGCACCTTCACCGGCCGGACGTCCCGGCTCGAAGGGGCGACGACGTACTTCTGCCAGCCCGGCGCCGCGTCGGCGGGCGCGGCGACCACGCCGCTCGCCACAAGCACCGTGACCGGCAGGATTGCTCTGAGCCACTTCATCGAGGCCTCCGCAGGGCGTTGAATCGTTTCAAACGCTGAGCTGAGGTTCAGGCTGCGGGAGGAGTGCCAACGATGTCAACGAACCGGGCGCATCCTGTCCGGCAGGACAACCCGGGCAGCGGACTCAGCCGGCGCCGGAGATGAACCCGCGGACGGAGTTCGCGACCAGCTCCACGGCGATGGCCGCGAGCAGCAGGCCGGCCACCTTGGCCAGCAGCGTGATGCCGCTTTCCTTGATCAGCCGGATGACGAGGCCGGAGTAGCGCATGCAGAGGTAGATCACGAAGTGCGTCATGACGATGGCCAGCGCCAGCGCGATGTACGCGCCGATGTGCCCGTCCGCCTGCCGCACGAACACGATGGTCGCGGCGATCGCGCCGGGCCCGGCCAGCAGCGGCGTGCCGAGCGGCACGAGCGCCACGTTGACGTCGTCGGCCGCCGCCTCCGGCTCGTGGCCGTTGCTCGTGAGCAGCTGCAGCGCGATCAGCAGGAGCAGCAGCCCGCCCGCGCCCTGCAGGGCGGGGATGCCGATGCCGAGGTAGGCCAGGATCGCCTGGCCCGCGATCGCGAACAGGCTGATGACCAGCAGCGACACCAGGACGGCCTGCCGGGCGGCGCGCGCCCGGGTCGCCACCGGCTTGCGGCCGACGAGGCTGAGGAACACGGGCACGGTGCCGGGCGGGTCCATGATGACGATCAGGGTGATCGTCGCGCTCATGAAGAGCTTCGCGTCGAAGAAGTCGGCGATGGCCATGTCAGCCCTTCACGACCTGGAACCCCGTCGCCCGCGAAACGAGTTCCTCGAACTGCCCGGGGTCGGTGGTGCACTCGCCGAGCGCGATCGTCTTGTTCGTGCCGTGGTAGTCGCTCGATCCGGTGAAGACGAGCCCGAGCTCGGCGGCCAGCTCGCGGACGCGGGCCCGCGTCGGCCCGTCGTGGTTCGGGTGGTCGGCCTCGACGCCGGTGAGCCCGTGCGCGGCCAGACCGGCGAGGGTGTCCTCGCTGATGGTGGCGCCGCGGCTGAAGGCGAACGGGTGCGCGACGACCGTGACGCCGCCGGCCGCGGCGATCATGTCGATGGCTTCCTCGACCGGGGTGTCCCGCCGGGCGACGTAGTAGCCGCGGCGGGGGCTGAGGTAGTCGGCGAAGGCCTCGTCGACGGAGTTCACCAGCCCGGCCCGGACCAGCGCCTGCGCCAGGTGCGGCCGCCCCGGCGGCGAGTCCTGGGGCAGCAGGCCGAAGATCTCGTCGATGTCGATGGGCAGCCCGTCGGCGGCCATCCGCTCAGCCATCCGGCGCAGCCGCGTGCGGCGCTCGAGCCGCAGCCGGGTCTGCTCGGTGACGACCGGCTCCGACGTCGGGTCGAAGAGGTAGGCGAGCAGGTGGACGCTGATCTGCCGGCCCGTCGCGGGGTCGATCGACACCGTGGAGAGCTCGGCGCCGGGGACCAGCGTGAGGCCGGGAGACACCGCTTCGGAGGCGGGCGCCCAGCCCGCGGTGGTGTCGTGGTCGGTGATCGCGACGACGTCGAGCCCGGCGTTCGCGGCCGCGGCGACGAGCCCGGCCGGCGAGTCGGTGCCGTCGGAAGCGGTGGAGTGGGCGTGCAGGTCGATGCGCATCGGGTCCATTGTCGACGATGCGCTGCGTCACACGCGAAGCGGGGACTTCAGCCGACTGGCTTCTTGCCCCGGGCGGCTCGCTGGGCCTTGATCATGGAGAAGCGTTCGGCCTGCTTCTGCTTGTCGCCGAAGACGAGCTCCGAGATCGTGTCGTAGAACTCCTCCGGCCGCGGCAGGAAGTCGATCTTGTTCAGCGCCTGGATCTGACCGGCCGACTCGACCACCATCGTGCCGTAGCCCATCATGCGGCCGGTGGCCGTGCGGACGTAGCTGAGGTCGGTGACCTTGCTGATCGGCATCATCAGCACCTTGGTGGTGAACACCCCCGTGGTCATGACGAACCGCTTGTCGGTGACCACCAGGCGCTCGACCCACCACTCCATCACCACGTAGGCGAACCGCAGGACGACGAGCAGCGCGACGTACCAGAGGATGTTCTGGCCGATGTACAACGCCGGCGGCAGCAGGTAGGACACCAGCACGCAGACGGCCAGCAGCGCGGCCGCCTCGAAGGTGTCCCACAGGAGCACCGCCCAGTGGCGGCGGATCCGGATGACCCGCCGCTCGGTGTCGAGGAGGTACTCGTCGGGGTCGCGTGGCGCGAACATGGTTCGAGGGTAACCCCGCGATCAGCCCTTGAACACGTTGCTGACGAAGGTGATCACCGATTCGGCCGAGCTGCGGAGGAAGTCGATGATGTTGCCGACGAGGCCGGCGGCCTGCCCAGGCTGGGCGATGACGAAGAACAGCACCAACGCGATACCAGCGAGGCCCGCAATCTTCTTCACGTTCACCGCGATCAAATCCCGTCTCTTACGGTGACACCGGACAACAGCAGAGATCCTGACTTTTTACGTTGTACCGCACTGAACAGGCGCAGGGGAGGAAAGTCCCGCGCTTGGGTCAGCACGCGGTCCGAAGTGTACCGTACGGCTACTCTCCGTGTACAGGACGGCCGTTTTCAAGGGTGCTACGTCTACCCTTCGGGACATGGAGGGCCTCACCAGCACCACGATCCGCTGTGTCGGCGGGATCGTGTTCGACGCATACGGCCGTTTGCTGCTCATCCGGCGCCTGAACAACCCCGGTTCGGGGCAGTGGTCGCTGCCGGGTGGCCGAGTCGAACCGGGCGAATCGGACGAAACAGCCGTGATCAGAGAGCTGGCGGAGGAGACCGGCCTGGACGTGATTCCGGGCACATTGGTGGGTTCGGTGCGGCGCGGGCCCTACGAGATCTTCGACTACGCCTGCGAGGTCGAGGGCGGCATCCTCACGGCTGGTGACGACGCATCGGACGCGCGTTGGTCCGATGCGGCAGACCTTGCGGCCCTGGACGCGGCCGGGGACCTCGTGGACCTGCTTTACGTCACCCTCCGCGACTGGAACGCCCTGCCGCGGGCCTGACTACAGCGGCAACCAGGTCATCCGCTGCCCGTGCGGCGCCGTTCGCGCCAACGCGTGCGCCTCCGGCTTGCCGTCCTCCCACCGCACCACACCCAACGTGGCGAGCCCGGCCGCGCCCGACAGGTCGTCGCGGCCCGGCAGCACCGTCTCCAGCCCGGCGCCGTAGAACTCCTCCGAGACCCACCAGACCGGCCGCGAAGCCGCCAACGCCGCCAGCTCGGAGACGAACGCGGACCGCTTCTCCGCCGGGAAGTACGCGAGCGCGTGGCTGGTGATCACCACCAGCGGCCCCTCCAGCGACGCGGCCGCCGACGCCAGGTCGTCCACCCCGTCGCCGGTGATCAGGCGCGGGCGGTGCCTGGCCTGCTCGGCCGCCGCCGTGCGGAGCAGCCGGATCCGGTCCGGCTGGTCTGCCCAGACGCACGCCTCCAGCCACGCCAGCTCGTCCTCGTCCGACAGGTCCACCGGCGCCCGGTCGAGGCCCGCCCGGTCGAGCACCGCCAGCTTCTTCGGCAGCTTCGGCACCACCGCGCCCGGGGCCAGGTCCAGCGCGCAGTGCAGGCCCACCGCCGCCTTGGCCGGGCCCGCCGCCAGCTGGTCGCCGCCGTCGCACTGGTAGCGGTAGCCGAACCGGTCCAGGCCGAGCAGCAGCCCGGCGCTGCAGCCGACCTCCAGCAGCGACACCTTCCCGCCCGCCTCACGAGCCGCCCGCGCGACACCCGGGTACAGCAACGCCGCCCGCCGGACCTCGTTCGTCTGCGTGTAGCGCGAGGCGATCAGCTCACGCGCCTTCGACGCCCGCTCGAGCAGGAACGAGCGGAACAGCGGCCAGGTTTCGGAATCCACGCCGTCGAACCCGCCCAGCGACGGGTAATACCGCGACAGCGGGTGGATCGGGTCGGCCTGCACCAGCCGGTGCGCGGCCGCCATCAGCAGCGTCGCCCGCACCTCGCCGTCACGGGCCGCGGCGAGCAGCCCGGCGACGTCGTCGTCCGACGCCGCCTGCAGCGCCAGGTGTTCGTACAGCGGCGAGACCCCGCGCGCCTCGACTTCCGCGAACGTGCGGAGTACCGACTTGATCCCGTCCAGGTCCATCAGAGCCTCATTCGTGCGGCACCGGCCGGCCCGGCTGCTCCCCGCCCCGAGTCTCCCCGTACGAGCGCTTCGGCACCATCACCTTCCGCCGGAAGGTGCACACGATCAGGCCGTCCTGCTTGTAACCGCGCGTCTCGACGTACACGACGCCGCGGTCGTCCTTGGACTTCGACGGCGTCTTGTCGAGGACCTCGGTCTCGCCGTAGATGGTGTCGCCGTGGAAGGTCGGCTTGACGTGCTTCAGCGACTCCACCTCGAGGTTCGCGATGGCCTTGCCGGAAACGTCGGGCACCGACATGCCCAGCAGCAGCGAGTAGACGTAGTTGCCGACCACGACGTTCTTGCCGAAGTCGGTGGTCTCCTCCGCGTAGTGCGCGTCGAGGTGCAGCGGGTGGTGGTTCATGGTGATCAGGCAGAACAGGTGGTCGTCGTATTCGGTGACCGTTTTGCCCGGCCAGTGCTTGTAGACCGCACCGACCTCGAACTCCTCGAAATACCGGCCGAACTGCACTCGTGATCTCCCGTCCAGTAACACCGCGTGAGCCTGGTACGACACGCATCCGTAGTGAGGAGTACCCTCAACCATCGGTGTTCGCGCGTCAACGCGAGCCCCGCCACGTTGCACCCGGCCCGGAGGAGGTGAGGAACTCGATGAGTAGTGGCGATAGTCCGCTCCCTAGTAGTCCCAGCGTTCCCACCACACCCGCCGGCCGGCTCATCTCTCGGTAGGCCTTCTCGTCCCGGGAACGCTGGTGTGTCGCCGGGCGGACGCCTTTCCGCCCCTGGTCCGTCGTCTCGCACGACCACGCACGACACCAGGAGATCCCATGCCTGCCATTCCTTCGCTCGGCGGCCTGCGCGGCCGCGGCAACAAGGGCGCTGTCCCGGTCCGCCCGGTCCCGGTGCCGCTGTCCGCGTACGTCGTCGACTGCGCCGTGTACGTCGCCGGAGAGCGCCTGCCCGGCCGCTGGACGCACTCCGAGGCGATCAAGGAGGTCCGGAAGCGGCACGAGGGTTTCGTCTGGATCGGCCTGCACGAACCGGACGCCCTGCAGATCCAGGGCGTCGCGGACACGTTCGGGCTGCACGAGCTGGCGGTCGAGGACGCGCTCGAAGCGCACCAGCGCCCGAAGCTGGAGCGCTACGACGACACGCTGTTCCTGGTGGTCAAGACCGTGCGGTACGTCGAGCACGAGTCCCCGACGACGGCGAACGAGATCGTCGAGACCGGCGAGCTGATGGTGTTCCTCGGGCGGGACTTCGTGATCACCGTCCGCCACGGGAACCACTCGGGCCTGGCGCGGCTGCGCCGTGAGCTGGACGAGGACCCGGAGCGCCTGCAGCTCGGGCCGGCCGCGGTCGTGCACGCGATCGCCGACCACGTCGTCGACCACTACCTCGACGTCACGGGCCGGATCGAGAACGACATCGACGTGATGGAGGCGCAGGTCTTCGCGCCGCGGTCGCAGATCAGCGCCGAGCAGATCTACCTGATGAAGCGGGAGGTCCTCGAGCTGCGCCGTGCGGTGATGCCGCTGGCGACACCGGTCCAGCGCCTGGCCGAGGGCTACACGCGGCTGGTGCCGGACGAGGTCCGCTCGTACTTCCGCGACGTCGCCGACCACCTCACGACGGTGTCCGAGCGGGTGGCGGCGTTCGACGAACTGCTGTCCACGCTGGTGGACGCGACGGTCGCGAAGATTTCCCTGCAGCAGAACACCGACATGCGCAAGATCACGTCGTGGGCGGCGATCATCACCGTGCCGACGATGATCGCGGGCATCTACGGGATGAACTTCGACTACCTGCCCGAGCTGCACTGGAAGTTCGGGTACCCGCTGGTGATCACCGTGATCCTGGCGATCTGCCTGTTGCTGTACCGAATATTCCGGAAGAACGGCTGGCTCTAGTCCTCCCTCTTCCCCCTCGGAGTGTTCGTCATGTCCCGGATGCTGTCCAACCTCAAGTTCTGGGCGCTCACGCTCAGCCTCGTGTGGATCTTCGTCATCACTTTCGTCATCGTCGCCGACCCGGGTTTCGCGCACGGGATGAAATAACGGCGCGGCGCCTTATCCTGGGCGCATGCCGAAAGCGCTGGTCGTCTCCGACGAGGTCGACGAGCGGTTGTGGACCGACGCGGTCCGCGCCGTCTCCGTCGACCTCGTCATCGGCGCCGGCGACCTCCCCTACGACTACCTCGCGTTCCTGGCCAGTGCGCTCGACGCACCGTGCGTGTTCGTGCCGGGCAACCACGACCCGGACCTGAGCGGCTACACGCGCTACGGCGGGCTGTCCATGAAGGACGGTTTCCCGACCGTCTGGCCGGGCCCGGCGGGCGGCATCAACGCCGACGGCCGGGTCGTCGACGTCGCCGGCCTGCGGTTCGCCGGGCTCGGCGGTTCGATCCGCTACAACGACGGGCCGAACCAGTGGACGCAGCGCCAGCAGGCCCGCCGGGCCCGCGGCCTGGTGCGGCGCGCCCGGTGGCGGCGGCACCGCGACGGCCGGGACGTCGACGTCCTGCTGACGCATTCGCCGCCGCTGGACCTGGGCGACCGGCCGGACCCGCCGCACCGCGGGTTCGCGTGCCTGCACCGGACGATCGAGGTGCTGCGCCCGAAGTGGCTGCTGCACGGGCACATCCACCCGCACGGCGAGCCGGTGCCGGACCGGGTCGTCGGCCCGACGCGGATCCGCAACGTGGTGGGCCACCGGATCATGGAGTTCTCATGAAAGAGACCGGGTTTCCGCGCGCCGACGCGGAGAACGACTTCCTCCGCGCGCGCCGGGGCCAGGTGCTTTCGCGGCTTTCGACGTGGCTGCGCCGCGAGCCCGACGACGTCAACATCATGCTGCCGTTCCACGAGGTGGTGGAGGCGCTCGGCTACCTCGGCGAGCACCGGATCGGGCTGCGGGTGATCAAGCTGGACTCGATCGTGGGCACCGTCGACCGCAGCCGCGACTTCGACCGCCGCTTCCGCCCGACGTCGGCCCGCGTGCGCGAGCGCTGGGAGCGCCTGGCCCTGGCCGCCCGCCGCGGCGAGGAGATCCCCCCGATCGAGGTCTACCGCGTCGGCGAGCTGCACTTCATCATCGACGGCCACCACCGGGTTTCGGTCGCCTTCGCCCAGGGACTGTCCACAATAGAGGCAGCGGTGACGGTGGTCCGCACCAAACTGGACCCGAGCGGCATCCGCCACCGCGGCGACCTGATCGTCAAGGACTACCGGCGGCTGTTCCTCGAGCGGGTGCCGCTGACGGGCCACGCCCGCGCGTCGGTGATCGTGTCGGACCCGTGGGACTACGCGAGGCTGGGCGAGCACGTGGAGGCGTGGGGGTTCCGGCTGATGCAGGACGAAGGCAGGTTCTGCGACCGGGCGAGCGTGGCCCAGCGCTGGTTCGAGGAGGAGTTCGGCCCGGTGGTGGCGATGCTGCGCCAGGCAGGCCTGATCGGCGACCGGACGGACGCCGAGGCGTACATGTGGGTGGCGGCGGAACGCTACCGCCTGATCCGGACGCACCGGTGGGACGACGACGTCATCGAGACCCTGCGTTCGCGCCGGCACTAGGGCGGATGATCAACGGGATGTTGTTCAAGGCCAAGACGGGTGTGGCGTGGCGGGACCTGCCGGAGCGGTATGGGCCGTGGACGACGGTCTACAACCGGTTCTGGCACTGGTCGCGCACCGGCACCCCGTCCGCGCTGGTGACGAAAGTCCGGGTGATCGCCGAGGCGATCGACGAACTCGACCGGGAAGTGTCGGTCGATTCCAGCATCGTCCGCGCGCATCAGCACGCTGCTGGCGCCCGCCGGATGACCGCGTCCCACACAGGGGGAAGCACCCTCGGGCGGCGGGCACAGCGAGCCAGGTGATCATGCCATCGGCTAGTCCCGGGCGCTCACCGACCCGGCCGAGCCGGGTATTGGCGGACAAGGGCTATTCCAGCCGCGCCATCCGCACCTACCTGCGTCGGCGGCACATTCCGGCGACCATTCCCGAACGCCGAAACCAAGACCGCTATCTCCTACCGAGGCATGATCGACCTCGCCACGGTGCTCATCTGGCTTTGAGGACAGGCACTAGAAGCCCAACCCCGGCGTCAACGCCAGCTGCCGCACCTGCTCCAGCGTCAACGTCGGTTCCGGACGCTGCACCGGCAGCGAAACCCCGGCCCGCTCGAGCACGCCGCTGTCGGTCGACCAGAACTGCACCACCGCGTCCGGCGTGGCCAGGGCCACGCGGTGGGTCAGGAGGTCGCCGGAGCGGAGGGTCGACAGCCACAGCAGGCCCTGCGAAGTCGGCTCCGTGCGGCAGAGGATCTCGTCCGGTTCGTCGCACGGCGGGCCACCGGAGTGGGGGCTGGGCACCATCAGGACGTACACCGACCCCGAACCCCGGGCGTCGGTCACCCGGACACCCATGTGGAACAACGCGTCCCGGGGCGCGTCCCCGGCCGGGTCGGCGACCAGGCGGAACGGGTCCGCCGGTGGGGTCTCCCCCGGGATCGTCAACCGCGTGACCAGCGCGTCCGGCGGCAGCAGCGAGCGCACCGCGCGGCCCACCACGCAGCTCAGCCGGTCGACCAGGGCCGCGCGCGTCTCCGAAGCCGTCGGGCAGGGCTCGTTCGCGGCCCCGCCCCGCTGCGGGAGCACCACCACCGCCAGGCCCAGGGCCAGCACCACCACCGCCACGGCCACCGCGCCCGTCAGCAGGTGCCGCCGGCGCGCCAGGCGGGCCGCCGAAAGGACCGCCTCCCCGGACAGGCCGATCGGCGGCTCGTCGTCCGTCACGTACACCGTCAGCAAGGACCGGATCTCTTCCATCACCACTCCTCGGCGGTCGGCGCCGGCAGGGCCGCGCGCAGGGCCTCGACCCCGCGGGCCGTCTGGGACTTGACCGTGCCTTCGGCGACGCCGAGCAGCGCGGCCACCTCGGCCACCGGGAGGTCTTCGAGGAACCGCAACACCACCATCGCGCGCTGCCGGGGCGTCAGGCCGGACAGCGCGCGCTCCACGTCGAGGCGCAACGGCGTGTCCCGGCCCGGCGGCGACTCCGCGTCGGGAACCAGCGACGTCACGTACTCCCGCCCCGACTTCCGCCGTCCGGCCAGGAACAGGTTCAGCAGGATCCGGCGCGCGTAGGCGTCGGCCGTGTCCGGCCGCACGCGCCGCCAGCGGCGGTACAGCTGGACGAACATCGCCTGCACGAGGTCCTCGGCGCCGTGCCAGTCGCCGCAGAGGGCGAAGGCCACCCGCCGGAAACGCTGGACGCGCGCGGCGAAGTACTCGCTGAAATCGACATCTCTCGACGCCCGCACGCGGTCCTCCTTCGCCCGTCTTCAGTCTCTCTAGGGCGCGAAGGGCCGGAAAGGTTCAACTGTCCCCCGTGCGAGCTACGCGCAGGTGCCCTCCGCGCGGGGACGATTCGCGGCCGCCGGATCCCTAGCGTTCGGAACAGCCGCGGGACATCGGCCGCGGAATCGACGAAGGAGCTCTTCATGAGGCTGGTCTGGCAGTTGCTCGCCGTCGCGGCGGTCGCGTTCGCGGGCAGTCAAGTCGTCTCGGCGGTGCAGGGCAATCCGTGGCTGACACTCGTCTCGGGGGCCGTCACCGCCGTGCTCACGGTGATCACCTACCGCTGGGTGGTGCGGCGGACCGAACAGCGGCCGGTCACCGAGCTGAGCGGGCCGGGTGCCGGGCGCGCGGTCGGCCGCGGGGTGCTGGCCGGGGTCGTCCTGTTCGGGATCGTCATCGCGAACATCGCCCTGCTCGGGGACTACGACGTCCGCGGCTGGGGCACCGCGGCGGGTGCGGTGGGCCTGCTCGGGTTCATGGCCGCCGCCGCGGTGTCGGAAGAACTGCTGTTCCGCGGCGTCCTGTTCCGGATCGTCGAAGAGCGCACGGGCACGGTGATCGCGCTGGTGCTCACCGGCGTGCTGTTCGGCCTGGTGCACCTGTTCAACCCGCACGCCAGCCTGTGGGGTGCGATCGCCATCGCGATCGAGGCCGGCGGCATGCTGACCGCCGCGTACGTCGCGACGCGCCGGCTGTGGCTGCCGATCGGGCTGCACTTCGGCTGGAACTTCGCCGCGGCCGGGCTCTTCGGCACCGAGGTCTCGGGCAACGGCACCCCGCAGGGTCTGCTGGACGCCGTGACGTCGGGCCCGGCGGTCATCACCGGCGGCAGCTTCGGCCCGGAAGGCAGCCTGTACTCGGTGCTGTTCTGCTCCCTGGGGACGACGGTGTTCCTGTGGCTGGCCCACCGGCGCGGCCGCCTGGTGCCCCGCCGCACGCGGGCCGAGCGGGTCGACGGCGTCACTACACTCGCCCGGTGATCGATCACCGGCGGCTCCTGGCGCGCTGGCGCCGGCTCGACCCCGTGGTCCGGGATCTCCCGCTCGGGTTGCTGTTCCTGGCGGCCTCGTTCCTGCCGGCCCTGCAGAACCACGGGACGGAGCTGGGTGGCGTGCCGTCCCGGCCGTTCGACGGCCCGGCCATCGGGGTGCTCCTGCTCGAAACCCTCCCGCTCGCCGGGCGGCGGCGGTGGCCGGCGCTGTGCCTCGCCCTGGTGTCGCTCGGCTTCGCCGTCGACCAGGTCCGCGGCTACCACTCGCCCGCGAGCACGGCTCTGGCCATCGCCCTGATGAGCGCGGGCGCCTACGCCGGACGGCGCCGGCGCACCACCGCCCTGCTGTTCTCCGCGTCCTACGTGGTCCTGTCGGTCGTCCTCTTCCGGGCCGGTTCGGAGCCGGCGGTCGAGTTCGTCACGTTCTACCTGCTGCTGGTCTTCGCCTGGGGCGTCGGCGCGTGGCTGCGTTCCACCCGCGCGGCGGAGGCCGAGCGCCGCCGCCGCGTGGCCGAGGACACGCTCGCCGCGGAACGCACCCGCATCGCCCGCGAGCTCCACGACGTCGTCACCCACCACGTGACGGCGATGGTGGTGCAGGCCGAGGCCGCCCGGTACCTCACGGCCGCGCCGGAACGCCTGGCGGAGACGCTGACTGCGATCACCGGCACCGGCCGCCGGGCCATCACCGACCTGCGGTACCTGCTGGACCTGCTCAACCCCGACCACGGCCCGCAGGCCGCGCCGCCGCCGGGCGGGCTGCGGCCGCTCGTCGACCACGCGCGCCAGGCCGGGCAGCCGGTGGAGTTCACCGAGGAGGGCACCCCGGCGGAGTCGGCGGGCAGCGCCGACCTGGTGGCCTACCGGGTCGTGCAGGAAGCTTTGACGAACGCGCTCAAGCACGCCCACGGCAGCCGCACCGCGGTCCGGGTGCGCCACGGGGAACGGGAGATCGAAGTGGAGATCAGCACGGCCGGATCCGGCTCGCGGAGCCGGTCGCCCGGCGGGAGCGGACGCGGCCTCGCGGGTCTGCGCGAACGGGTCGGCCTGCTGGGCGGGGACTTCAGCGCGGACGCGGACGGCGGCGCCGGTTTCGTCGTGCGGGCCCGGATCCCGACCGGGAGCCGCTCGTGACCGCGCCGATCCGGGTCCTCGTCTGCGACGACCAGATGCTGATCCGCACCGGGCTGGTGACCATCATCGGCGCCCAGCCCGACCTCGAGGTCGTCGGCGAGTGCGGCGACGGCCGCGCCGCGGTCGACCTCGCCGCGCGGCGGCACCCGGACGTCGTGGTGATGGACGTGCGGATGCCGGTGCTCGACGGCATCGGGGCCACCCGCCTGCTGGCCGGGGCCGGGGTGCCGCACCCGGTCAAGGTGCTGGTGCTGACGACGTTCAACCTGGACGAGTACGTCTACGAGGCCCTGCGCGCCGGGGCGAGCGGGTTCCTGCTCAAGGACGCGCCGCCGGACCGGCTGCTGCACGGGATCCGGACCGTGGCCACCGGCGCCGCGCTGCTGGACCCGGACGTGACGCGCCAGCTGGTGGGCCGGCACGCCGCCCGGATCCGGCCCGCCCCGGGCGCCGCGCCCGACGTCCCGCTGACCCCGCGTGAGCTGGAGGTTCTCCGGCTCATCGCGGACGGCCTGTCCAACAGCGAAATCGCGGCGCGGCTGGTGATCAGCCAGGAGACCGTGAAGACGTTCGTTTCCCGCATCCTGACCAAGCTGCAGCTGCGCGACCGCGTGCAGGCCGTCGTCTACGCCTACCGCCACGGCCTGGTGACGTGACCGGGCCTCGCGGCCCGGTCACGCCGGGAGGACCTACATGTGCACGGCGCCCGGCGCCGCTTCACCCTTCGGGACGCCCGGGCGCAGCAGCAGGCCGCTGAGCACCGCACCCGCCACGAAGATGATCGCGGCCCAGGTGAACGCCGTCGTGTAGCTCTCGATCGCGGCCTCGGCCGCCAGCTGCGGCGTCGGGACCTTGCCCGCGAGGTAGGCCGTCGCCGCGTTGCCGGCCAGCGTCGACAGCAACGCCGTGCCGATCGAGCCACCGACCTGCTGCATCGTGTTGACCGCCGCGGACGCGACACCCGCGTCGTGCGCCTCGACGCCGAACGTCGCGACGCTCATCGCCGGCGCCATCGCCAGGCCGATGCCGAAGCCCATCACCAGCAGCGGGCCGAGGACGCCGGAGGCGTAGGTGCTGTCGAGGCCGATCCCGCTCAGCCAGAACAGGCCGGCGGCGGCGATGGCCATGCCGGTCGGCACCAGCGGCCTCGGGCCGATCCGCGGCAGCAGCACGCTCGTCGCCACCGTGGCAGCCAGCATCAGCGTCGCCACCATCGGCAGGAACCCGACACCGCTCTGGATCGGCGTGAACCGCAGGTTCTGCTGCACGTAGAAGGTCAGGAACAGGAAGATGGCGAACATGCCGATGGCGAGCAGGAACATCGCCAGGTACGAGCCGCCGCGGTCCCGGTCGAGCAGCACGCGCAGCGGCAGCAGCGGGTGTTCGACGCGCTGCTGCAGCCACACGAACGCGCCGAGCAGCACCACACCGGCGGTCAGGAAGCCCCACACCGAAACCGACGACCAGGAGTCCGACTCGGCGTTGGCGAAGCCGTAGACCAGCGCGAACAGGCCGGCCGACGCGGTGACCGTGCCGGGCAGGTCGAGCTTCGGCCGCGGGCCGTCGTCCTTCTGGTTGCGCAGCAGGACGGAGCTGCCGGCGAACGCGATGACCGCGAAGATGATGTTCACGAACATGCACCAGCGCCAGTCGAGGTACTCGGTGAGCACCCCGCCGAGCAGCAGCCCGACGGCCGCGCCGCCACCACCGATGGCACCGAACACGCCGAACGCGCGGCCGCGCTCCTTCGGGTCGGTGAAGGTCGTGGTCAGCAGCGAAAGCGTGGCGGGCGCCAGCAGCGCGCCGAACACACCCTGTGCCGCCCGGGCGACCAGCAGCATCTCGATGTTGGTCGCGAAGCCGCCGAGCGCGGACACCACGGCGAAGCCGGCCAGGCCGACGAGGAGGGCGTTCTTGCGGCCGAAGAGGTCGGCGATCCGCCCGCCGAGCAGCAGCAGGCTGCCGAAGGCGAGTGCGTACGCCGTGACGACCCACTGCCGGGCGTCGTTGGAGAAGCCCAGGTCGACCTGGGCGGAGGGCAGCGCGATGTTCACGACGGTCGCGTCCAGCACGACCATCAGCTGCGCGATGCCGATCATCACCAGGATCAGCCAGCGTCTGGCGTGGTGCGGGTTCTCGGCGGCGCGCGTGTCCCCCGACGGCGCGACGGCGAGCGTGGACTCGGGCATGGAGTGTCCTCACAGAACGTGATCAGAAGACTATGTGGAGTAGGTATCTCCCCTTACGTCGACCACGGTACACAAGAACCGGAGATGACGCCTCTACTTCTCGGGTTAGAATGGCGGCATGGCACGGGACGCTGGTCCCGCCGCACCGGCGCGGCCGCTGCGGCGTGACGCTGAACTCAACCGCCGTCGCATCCTCGCGGCGGCCCGCGAGGTGTTCGGCCGGCGCGGGCTCGACGCCACGCTGGACGACATCGCCCACCACGCCGGCCTCGGCGTCGGCACGGTCTACCGCCGCTTCCCCAGCAAGGAACACCTGGTGGAGGCGATGTTCGCCGAGCGGATGGAGGAAATCGGCACGCTCGCCGAAGAGGCGCTGAAGGCCGAAGACGCCTGGCAGGCGTTCGTCGACTTCACCTGGAAGTCGATCGAGCTCCACTCGGGCGACCGCGGCCTGCGCGAGATCATGCTGTCGAACAAGTTCGGCCACGACCACGTGGCGGAGTCGAAAGCCCGCTTGGTGCCGTTGATCACACAGCTGGTCGAGCGGGCCCAGGAGGCGGGCGGCCTGCGAGCCGACTTCGCCCCGACGGACACCCCGCTGCTGCACATGATGATCGGCTCGGTGATCGAGTTCACCTCGGCGGTGGAGCCGGACCTGTGGCGCCGTTGCCTGGCCATGCTCCTGGACGGCCTGAGGGCACAACCGGGCAAGCCGTCAACCCTGCCCAGGCCGCCGTTGGGCGTGGACGAGATCGACGAAGCAATGTCCTGCTGGCGTCCCTGACGCACGAGCGCCGGTGATCACCTCGGATCACCGGCGCACTCGGACGAGGCCGCATCACTCGGCCGGGATGACCGCCCACAGGATCAGGTAGGCCACGAACTGCGGCCCAGGCAGCAAACACGACAGCACGGCCAGCAGCCGAACGGTCCCGGGCTTCATCCCGTACCGCTGAGCCAACCCCGCGCAGACGCCGCCGATCATGCGGCCGTGACGCGGACGGGACAGCCTGCGGGTGACCGGTGCGCTCATCGTCTTTCCCTTTCCTCGAATTTCCGATACCCCCACTTCACCACCGGAGTACCCGCTTCCGCATCGCTCGCGGGAAGGATCGCTCCCTTAGGGGACGGCAAAGGCGAAAATCGTTCAGGCGACCGGCGAAACCCGGCCGCGCACTCCGAAATCCGCCTGAACTGCGGGTTCGTCCGGAGCGATCCGGAGAATATTGAGAGATGTCCCCGTCAGGGCTGGTTTTTCCGCGCGATGTGGTGATACTTGCACCCCGTGTACCCGCGTCCGAAAAGCTTGGCCGTCGCGATGCTCTGCGCCCTGCTCGCCGGTGGCTGCGCCGCCACCCAGGCCGCGCCCGAGCAGAATTCCGGGCCCACGCCGCTGACCGCCGCCGACGCGCTCGGCGACTTCGGCAGCGTCGACTACTGCAGCCTGCTGAAGGTGCCCGGGGTGACGTCCGCCGTCCCGACGTTCGAAAGCTGCCACGCCCAGGCCGGCGCGCGGACGATCCTCGTCGGGCCGCTGGCCTTCGACTCCGACCCGAACATCAAGCCCTACGACTACCCCGGCCCGGTGCCCGACGGCGTGGCGATCCAGCAGTCGATGTTCAACGACCGCAGCGCCTGCACCCGCGCCGTCACCTTCGCCGACGGCACCCGGCTCGACCTGTCGGTCACCGACACCGGCACCGACCGGGACGGGCGCTGCGACGTGGCGGACGCCGCCGTCGGCTCGGCGCTGGCCGCGATCACCGCGCACAAGGTCGGCAGGCTGACGTTCCCGGACGGCTCGTGGGGCCGGGTGGCGCCGTGCGTCCCGCTCGACAACCACGACCTCGACGCCGCCGCGGGCCCGAAGAGCCAGCCGACGACCGGCCTGTCCGGGCACAGCTGCATCCGCGGGAAGGTGAGCTTCAAGCTGACGGTGGAGACGACGGAACCGGCGGGCCCGGCGGAGAAGCTCGGCGGCCGCGACGCCCGCGTCCGGCTGTCGGGGGCGTTCTGCCTGGTCGACACGACCCAGCCGGCGCCGGGCCTGCCGGGGCGGCGCGAGCTGGCCGAAATCAGCGTCGTCGAGACGGCGGGCACCGCGGGCGACGGCACGTGCGCCCTCGCCCGCGGCGCGGCCGCCTCGATCTTCCCCCGCCTCCCGGCCCGCTGACGGGTCGTGGGGGTGTGTGAGAAAAGTATAAATTCTTTGTAAAGAGACAAACCCGCCGAAGACGCGGCCAGGGCAGTACTGATTGTGAAAGAGGTGAGAACGG
>NZ_JBEXKX010000043.1:0-82186 GCF_040609695.1 Amycolatopsis sp. NPDC004625 | reverse complement strand
GCGGCCCCCCCCCCCCCGGGGGTCTTCCTGTTCCGCGCTCCCCCCCCCCCCGCCCCCCGGGGGGTGGCTTTTTAAATAATTTTAACACACCCCCCCCCCCCCCCACGACGGGTGGGGCGGGGTCAGCCGGCGAGCTTCACGCCGATGCTGCGCAGGCCGTCCAGGTCGTGCACGTCACCGGCCAGTGCCGGCACCTTCGCCAGCGCCACCTCCGGGTGCGCCCGGGTGAACCGCGCCAGCAGCCGCTCCTCGCGGGCCGCCAGCTCGACGCGGTCGGCGTGCAGCCGCAGCACCGCCTCGGCCAGCGGCGCGTTCTGCAGCGTCTCGGCCGCGGCCAGCGCCTCGGCGCCCGAGAGGGACGCCAGCACCGGGTGCGTCCGGTTCGCGATCAGCCCGGCCAGCGGCATCGACTCGGCCGAGAGCCGCTCGACGAAGTAGGACGCCTCCCGCAGCGCGTCCGGCTCAGGCGCGGCCACCACCAGGAACGACGTCCCCGACGAGCGCAGCAGCTCCGCCGTCTTGCGGGCGCGCTCGCGGAAGCCGCCGAACATGCTGTCGAACGCCTGCATGAACGCCGACGCGTCGGTCAGCAGCTGGCCGCCGATGATCGTCGACACCGCCTTGGCGAACATCGAGAACCCGGCGTTGACCACCTTGCGCAGGCCCCAGCCGCCGGCCTTCGCCGGGGCGGTGAGCAGCCGGATCATCCGGCCGTCCAAAGCGGACGAAAGCCGGGTCGGCGCGTCCAGGAAGTCCAAAGCGGACCGGCTCGGCGGGGTGTCGACGATGATCAGGTCCCACTCGGCGGTGGCCGCCAGCTGGCCCAGCTTCTCCATCGCCATGTACTCCTGCGTGCCGGAGAACGACGTGGAAATCGTCTGGTAGAAGGGGTTCTGCAGCAGCTGCTCGGCGCGTTCCGGCCCCGCGTGCACGCGCACCATGTCGTCGAACGTGCGGCGCATGTCGAGCATCATCGCCCACAGCTCGCCCTTGGGCTCGAACCCTTCGACCTGCACCTGACGCGGGTGGTTGCCGAGCTCACGCAGGCCCAGCGCCTGCGCAAGCCGCCGGGCGGGGTCGATCGTCAGCACCACCGTCTGGCGCCCGCGTTCGGCCGCGCGCAGGGCCAGGGCCGCGGCGGTGGTCGTCTTGCCGACGCCGCCGGACCCGCAGCAGACGATCACGCGGCTTTCCGGGTCGTCGAGCAGCGCGTCGATGTCGATCGTGGTCACAACCGCACCCCCTGGTCGGTCAGGGCTTCCGCCAGGTCGTAGAGGGCGGCGACGTCGACGCCCTCGGTCAGGTCCGGCAGCTCCAGGGTCGGCAGGTCGGCCTCGGCGAGCTGCTCCCGCGCCCGTTGCTCGGCGGCGACCCGCACGGCGTGCTCGACGGTCTCGTCGACCAGCGCCTCCAGGGTCGCTTCCGGCAGCTTCAGCCCGGCCGACGCCAGCCCGTCGCGGACGCGGGAGGCGTCGACGCGCCCGTCCGCGGCGGCGGTCACCGACCGGGCCGGCAGCCGCGGTGGCCGGACGCGGTTGACCAGCACGGCGCCCGGGCGCAGGTCGGCGCCGTCCAGCTCGGCCACGGCCTCGACGGTCTCGCGGACCGGCATCTCCTCCAGCAGCGTCGCCAGGTGCACCGCGGTCTCGCCGGAGTGCAGCAGCCGCACCACGCCCTCGGCCTGGCCGCGGATCGGGCCGGTCTTCGCGAGGTCGGTCAGGGCCTTGGTGACGTCGAGGAACTTGACGACCCGGCCGGTCGGCGGCGAGTCGACGACGACGGCGTCGTAGGTGTGCCGCCCGTCGGACTCGGTGCGGCCGACGCACTCCTTGATCTTCCCGGTGAGCAGGACGTCCCGCAGGCCCGGCGCGAGCGTGGTGGCGAACTCGATCGCCCCCATCCGCCGCAGCGTCCGGCCGGCGAAGCCGAGGTTGTAGAACATCTCGAAGTACTCGAGCAGCGCCGCTTCGACGTCGATGTGCAGCGCCCGCAGCTCGCCCCCGCCGGGAACGGACGCGATGCGCTGCTCGGCGTACGGCAGCGGCTCGGTGTCGAAGAGCTGGGCGATGCCCTGGCGCCCCTCGACCTCGATGAGCAGCACGCGACGGCCTTCGCGGGCGAGCGCGAGGCCGAGCGCGGCGGCGAGCGTCGTCTTGCCGGTCCCGCCCTTGCCGGTGACGAAGTGCAGCCGGGCACGGGCAAGCTCGTCGGTCCAGCCGGCATGGGAAGTGGTCACTTCTTCACCCTAAATCAGCTCTCAGCTGGCCAGCAGCATGACGCTGACCGCAGCGGCGACCGCCGCGACCAGCACCCACGCGACGAGCCCGGGCAGCACCGTGACCATCAGCACGCCCAGCACGAGCAGCAGCGTGAGGGTCACCACGCCGCCGATCGCGACCTGGCCGGAGCTCTGCGTCCGGTCCCGCACCTTGGCCATCACGACGAGCACCAGCGGCAGCCCGGCCGCCGCGAGCAGGACCGCCGCGATCACACGCCACGTTTCCACGCCCCCACGCTAGCGGCGTGAGATGAACCACACCCCGGCGCGTCGCGCCGCGTTTTCCGGCGGCCGCCCCCGCCGCGCTTGCCCGCTTGGCTACGCTCCCGGTTCATGAGCGCCACCAAGTGGGAGTACGCCACCGTCCCCCTCCTGATCCACGCGACGAAGCAGATCCTCGACCAGTGGGGCGAGGACGGCTGGGAGCTGGTCACCGTGCTGCCGAACCCGAGCGGCGAGCAGCACGTCGCCTACCTCAAGCGTCCGAAGGGCTGATCAGGGTGAGCTGGAGCGAACGGCTGAAGGAGCTCGGCATCGAGCTGCCGGGTGTGGCGGCTCCGCTGGCCGCGTACGTCCCGGCGGTGCGCAGCGGCAACCACGTGTACACCTCCGGCCAGCTGCCCTTCGTCGACGGCGTGCTCGCCGCGACCGGCAAGGTCGGCGCGGAGATCAGCCCCGAAGAGGCGAAGGGCCACGCCCGCACGTCGGCGCTCAACGCCCTCGCGGCCGTGCACGCGCTGGTGGGCATTGACAACGTCACGCGGATCGTCAAGGTTGTCGGCTTCGTGGCTTCCGCGGAGGGCTTCACCGGCCAGCCCGCGGTCGTCAACGGCGCGTCCGAGCTCCTCGGCGAGGTCTTCGGCGACGCGGGCATCCACGCCCGCTCGGCCGTCGGCGTCGCGGAGCTGCCGATCGGCTCGCCGGTGGAGGTCGAACTGATCGTGGAGGTGCAGTGATGGATCCGGACATCGAGCAGTCCACGCACGAGCTGCTGCTCCGGCTGGCCGGGCGGCTGCCCGACCAGCTGCTGTGGCGGTTCCGCGACTGGCTCGGCGAGGGCGCCATGGGCACGCTCGCCCGGACCCTGCCGAGGTCTTTGCTTAAGCACAGGATTGACCTCGACCAGACGGAGTACCGCCTGCTCGTGGCCGGGCTCATCCCGCACGGCGCCGACTGGCACCAGGTCAGTTCGACGCTGGGGGTAGACGACGTCTCCGAGAACCGGTACACATTCACGTCGAGTGCGCCCGAATGGGTTAACTCGGTCGACTCCGTGTCCGTGTTGATCCACGCAACGTTGCGGGGACGCCCGGACGTGGGGGAAGTGCGGCAGAGCTGGCGACACGTCGGTGTGGTCGGGCAGGGGACCGCCAAGCGCGTCCTGCTCATCACCGCGCAGGCCGGCTTGCCGAGGTTGACGGGCGAACTGCAGCGCGTGTTGCGGGTCCTGGGCGACGAAGAGCCCAGCGTCGAGGTCATCCCGCCGCGCTTCGCCATGCCGAGTTACCACTTGGCCGCGCTGGCCGACTCGGAGCTGGTCTGCGTGGGCGCGGTCACGGGGAACCGGCTAGTAGCCGCATAACGCTCGCCCGCCAGCGAGCTGGGAGGGAGCAAGGCAATGGTGGAGGTCCACGACGGCCCGCCCATGGACGGGTTTTCGGTGCCCCTGCGCCTGCACAACCTGTTGCTGGCCCTGGCGGGCCGGATCGACGACAGCGCGCTCACCGAAGCGCGTGAGCTGATCGCCCGGGCCCACATCGACGAGGCGGTCGAGCTGACCACCGGCACGCTCATCGCGGGCCGGATCCCGGTCAGCTCCGCCGAGCAGCGCGAGCTCGCGCTCGTCCTCGAGATGAGCCGGTCGGACGCGACGCTGGCGAACGACCTGCTGGTCGACGAGGCCGAGCCGGTCAACACGCACCGGTTCACCGGCGAGAACTCCCCGGAGTTCGGCATCGCCGAGGCGCTCGACCGGACGCTGCAGGTGCTGCCGGACGTCCGGTCGGTGCACGCGGTGTGGCGCAACACCCCGGCCGGCAGCGTGCCGGGCGCGCTGCCGCAGCGCGTGGTGCTGGTCGAGCTGGGCCCGGAGGGCAACCCGCCCGCCGTCGCCTTCCGCGTCGACACGGCGCTGCGCCGGGCCGGCATCCACTCGGTCGTCGAGGTCAGCGGCCCGGGTGTCGCGCACTCCGAGTACCACCAGGCCGCTTCGGCGGCCGCGTCGCCGGCGTGGGTGACGGGGAGCACGTCGGCGCCCGCGTCGACGTACCGCCCCGAGCCCGCGAAGCCGTCGGCCCCGGTGAACTCGGAGCCGGTCGCGGAGTCGGGCAGCCGGCACAGCATGCGGTCGAGCAGCACCACCACGACGGCGCCGGCCGAGCCGGTCGCCCCGGTGGTGCCGATCGTGTCGCCGCCGCCCGCCGCCGAGCCGCCCCGCAAGGCGCGGTCGGAGACGCGGGCGGAGCGCACCGCCGACCTGACCCCGGCCGAGGTGGCGCAGCTGCGGCAGGCGCTGGCCGAGGACCCGGAGAAGGGCCGCGAGATCGCGATCGGCAAGCCGTCGATGCACGAGGTCGTCGAGCTGCCGGCGCTGGACCTGGACGACCCGAGCCTGAGCGAGCGCGACCGGGCCCTGCTGCGTGAGCTGCACGCCGAGCTGGCCGAGCGCGAGCGGGCCGAGGCGGCGAAGATGCGGCTCAACGGCGCGTCCCGCTCCGGCGGTGACCAGCGCGGCTGGACCGCTCCCTAGGTTCGTCTTCGCGGAAGGGCGGCCCCCCGGTGCCGGGCGGGCCGCCTTTTCCGTGTCCGGCGTGCCACAACTGCGCGACGGGACGTCGGGTACCGGAGGTATGTTTCCGAGGTGGAGCAGCCCAAGGAGTTCGTCTTCGACATCCCGGTCGGCGCGGGAGTGGCCACCCGCGCGAACGCCGACGGCCCGCCGGCGACGCCGAAGGACGCGGCCACGGTCATCCTGGTCCGGGACGGCGCCGACGGCGTCGAGGTCTTCCTCCAGCACCGGGTCAAGGGCATGCCGTTCGCGGGCGGGATGACCGTGTTCCCCGGCGGCGGGGTCGACCGGCGTGACGCCGACACGTCGGTGGCGTGGGCCGGGCCCGAGCCGTCGTGGTGGGCCTCGCGGTTCGGCTGTGACGAGGCCCTCGCGCGGGCGTTGACCTGCGCGGCCGTGCGCGAGACGTTCGAGGAGTCCGGCGTGCTGCTCGCGGGCAGCGCGGAGGCGGTGCTCACCGACGTCTCGCCGTACGCGGCCGCCCGCCACGCCCTGGAGACGCGGGAGGTGTCCCTGGCCGGGTTCCTCGCCGACGCCGGCCTGACGCTGCGGGCCGACCTGCTGCGGCCGTGGGCGCACTGGATCACGCCCGAGCAGGAGCCGCGCCGCTACGACACCCGCTTCTACGTCGCGAAGCTGCCGGAAGGCCAAGAGGCCGACGGGGCGACGTCGGAGGCGTCGAGTTCCGGCTGGCAGCGCCCCGAAGACGCGATCGCCGACGCGCGCGAAGGCCGCCGGATGCTCATGCCGCCCACCTGGCTGACGCTGAGCGAGCTGGCGGCGTTCGCCACCGCCGACGACGTGCTGAACGCGCCGCGCGAGATCGTCCGGATCGCGCCGACGCTGGTCCGCGAGAACGACCAGGTCCGAGTCGTGCTGGAGAAGCGATGACCGCCCCCGCGTACGGCGTGCTGCGCCGGGTTTCCGAGACGGCGTCGGTGCTGCTGGAGAACAACCCGTCGTCGATGACGCTCGAAGGCACCAACAGCTGGGTGCTGCGGGCGGCGCCGTCGGGCCCGGCCGTGGTCGTCGATCCGGGCTACCGCGACCTCGAGCACCTCGAGCTGCTGGCCGGCGTCGGTCCGGTGGAGCTGATCCTGCTCACGCACCACCACCCCGACCACGCCGAGGGCGCGCCGTGGTTCGCCGAGCGCGTCGGCGCGCCGGTGCGGGCGTTCGACCCCGCGCTGTGCGTCGGTGCTTCGTCCTTTGTGGACGGAGAGGTGATCTCGGCGGGCGGCCTTTCCCTCCGTGTCCTGCACACCCCCGGGCACACCGACGACTCGGCGTCGCTGGTCCTCGACGGCCAGGTGCTGACCGGTGACACGATCCTCGGCCGCGGCACGACGGTGCTGCACGACCTCGGCGACTACCTGCGCTCGCTGCGCAAGCTCATCGAGCTGCCGGCGGGGACGATCGGGCTGCCCGGGCACGGTCCGGAGCTCCTCGATCTGCCCGCGACCGCGCGCGAGTACCTTGCCCACCGGGAACAGCGGCTCGACCAGGTGCGTTCGGCTCTGAAGACGCTCGGGGCGGACGCCACGCCCCGCCAGGTCGTCGAGGTCGTGTACGCCGACGTCGACCGGGCGTTGTGGGCGCCTGCCGAGCTGAGCGTGCAGGCGCAGCTGGACTACCTGCGGTCGGAGGAGAACGGATGAGCAACGTCGAGGTCGAGTTCTACTGGCGCCCGGGGTGCGGCTTCTGCGCCGCGCTGGAGCGCCCGTTGTCGAGGAGCGGCTTCAACGTCCGCGCGATCAACATCTGGGAGGACCCGGCGGCGGCCGCCCGCGTCCGCGAGGTCGCGAACGGCAACGAGACCGTGCCGACGGTGATCGTCGGGTCGACGGCCATGGTCAACCCGTCGTTCGCCGAGGTCGAGGCGGCGGTCAAGGCCGCGTCGGCCTGATCGCGCCGGATCGCGGGCCGGGCGCGTTTCAGCGCTTGGGCACGTGGGAGCCGGTGTAGCGGGAGCAGGCGCGCGGGCGACTCAGTGCCTGTGGACGACGAGCGCGCGATCGACTTCGTACTCAACGGCGAGCAGCACCGCCTGAGCCGGGCCCAGGTGCTGCGCGCCGCCGGCCTGGGCGGCCCGGAGCCGATCCGCACGCACTGGGTGTCGATCGGCGAGGAGCGGTGGCCGCCGCGGCAGATCTTCGAGCGTGCTCTCGGCGTGCCGCGGACCGACTTCATCTCGCACTACGCGATCCGGCAGCTCCGGCGGCTCGGCTTCGCGACGAGCCCGCTGCCGCACGAGCCCACCGTCCAGGCCACCGCCGAATCGCCCGCCGAGCCGTCGCCGCCGGTCGGGAGCGACCTCGGCTCGGTGCTGAAGTCGTTCATCGACCTGCACGAGTTCTTCGGCCAGGAGGACCTCGCCAGCCGGGTGAGCCGGCTGGAGGACCGCCTGGAGGGCGCGGACCGCGAGACCGTCGAGGAGCGGGTGGCGCCCGAGGGGCTCACCGGCGCCCTGCTCCAGGGCGCGCTGCTGGTGCGGCAGCACGCCGGCCACGTCAACGACCTCATCCACGCGGCGATGATCGTCCGGGCCCTGCCGAAGATCCTCGAACCGGGCGAACGCATCGTCCGGCGCCCGTCGCTGGCCTCGGGCAACGACGGCGGCCGCAAGTTCGACCTCGAGACGGACCGCCGCGTGGCCGAGTTCAAGGCCGCCCAGTGGAAGGGCCGCGACACCATGCGCAAGCGCATGCTCGTCGCCGACCTGGTCGGCCTGGTCCTCGAACGCGGTGACCGCCGCGCCGAGCTGTACGTGCTCGGCCGGCTGCCCATCGACTACCTCCGCACCAGCACGTCGACGGTCGACTGGGCCCTCGGCCGCTCCTCACCGCACCTCCGGCAGGCCTACGAGCAGAGCTTCGGCAGCGCCGCCCTGACGGTCGGCCAGTTCACCGCCGGCCCGGCGGCCGACGTCGTCCTCCGCGATCTGTCCGAGCTCATCGGCTGAGCATGGGCATCAGGTAGTACGTCAGCTCCACCTCCCCGGCCTCGGCCGGCCGCAGGATGCACGCCCGCATCCCCGGCTGGATCGACATCGTCACGCGCTCGCCCGCGAACGCGCCCAGCGCGTCCAGCAGGTACCGGGCCTGGAAGGAAGGCGCCGTCCGGCCGCCGCCGACCTCGGCCTTCAGCGTCTCCTCCGCCTCGCCGGTGTCCTGCCGGGCACTGGCCAGGCGGATCTCGGCGTCGCCGACCTCCAGGGTGAGGACGCGCCTGTCCTCGGCGTACACACCGACGCGGCGGACCGCGGCCGCGAGGGCGTCGGCCGCCAGCGTGACCGTGGTCTCGACCGAGCCCGAGGGGATCGAGTCCGCCGACAGGAACCCCGCGTCGAGCACCGCCGTGCCGACCAGGCCGCCCGCCCAGCTGACCCCGAACCGGCCCGGGCCGGCGTGCAGCCCGACGACACCGGTGGCCTGGCGGGCCGCCTCCGACAGCAGCGCCGCCGGCACCAGGACGTCCAGCGAGCCGGGCGAACGCAGCGGCAGCCGGGCGACCGCCATCCGGTACCGGTCCGACGCGGTCAGCGTCAGCCGCTCGCCGTCCGCCTGCAGCCGGACGCCGGTGAACAGCGGCAGGGGATCGTCCTTCGCCGCCGTGCCGGCGACGATCCGCAGCGCCGACGCGAACGCCGCTCCGTCCACTTCGGACACGCGCGCCGGCGGCTCCGTGGTGGCGCCGGAGTCCGGCAGCAGCGGCAGCGCGAACCGGGCGTTGTCCAGCCGCAACGCCAGCCGGCTGCCCTCGACGACCAGGCGCACCCGCTCGGCGCCGAGCACCTTCAGCGTCTCGGCCAGCGGCGCCGCGGGGACGACGACCGAGCCTTCGGTGTGCGTGGTCGCCGGGCAGTCGAACCGGACGGCGAGATCCGGAGCGCTCCCGGCCACGGTCAGCCCGGCCGAGCCCGCCCGCAGCCGCAGCCCGGAGCGCGCGGGCAGCAGCCGCGACGCGGCGGAGACGGCCGCCGAGAGGCGGTGGGCAGGAGCTGTGACGTCCATGACCACAAGCTAGCGGTGACCACCGACAAAACCCGCTGACCTGCGGAAACGAGGGTCAGGGATGGCTCCCGCGGCGGCCGGACCGCCACCGGCGGTGGCGCGCAGCGTTCAGAACCGCGGGAGCCCCCGGCGCCGCCTAGGCGTTGACGAGCGAAGGCGCGACCGCAGCCTGCGGAGCCGGCCGGACCGTGCCGCGCAGCAGCCACACGACCGCCGCCAGCACCACCCCGGCCACGCTCGCCGCCAGGAACGCCGCGCCCGGGCCCGCGTGCTCGACGACGTACCCGCTGATCGACTGGCCCGCGGCCAGTCCCAGCGTCACCGCTGTCAGCACCCAGCCGAACGCCTCGGCCGCCGTCCCCGCGGGGGCGACCACCTCGATCGTCGTCGAGTGGGCCGTCGACTGCGGGGTGATCAACGCGCCCGCCAGCAGCATCATCAGCGCCAGGCCCCACAGCGACGTCGGCCACGCCAGCAGCGCGACCAGCGCCCCGAAGCCGCCGAGCAGCAGCGGCAGCCGCAGGCCCAGCTGCCTCGGCCACGGCCGCAGGCTGTAGGCGACGCCGAACGCCACCGAGCTCAGCGACCACGCCGACAGCAGCAGACCGCCGACGGACGCCTGGCCCGCTTCGGTGGCCGCGGCCGGCACGGCGACCTCGACGAACCCGATCACCACGCCGAAGCCCAGCGCGGCGATCGCCAGCGTCCGCATGCCCGGGCTCGCCAGCGCGCCCAGCAGCGAGCCCGAAGGACCCGAACTCGGTCCCCACGCCCGCACCGCCGGGCTCAGCGCGAACAGCACCGCGCCGGTGAACTGCAGCGCGACCCCCAGCACCAGGCCGGTGCCCGCCCACGGCGCCATCACCAGCAACCCCGCGAGGCCGGGACCCAGGATGAAGAAGACCTCCATGCTGATCGCCTCGTACGAGAACGCCGCGTTGCGCGCGCCACCCGGCGGGAGCAGCCGCGTCCACAGCGCCCGCGACGCCGACCCGACCATCGGCTCGGTCAGCCCGGTGGCCGCGCCCAGCGCGACGAGCACCGCGGTCGCGGCGTGCGATTCGATGGCCGTCACCAGCGCGGTCATCGACAGCGCCAGCAGCAGCGAGACGGTCAGCAGCGGCCGCGTCGGCCCGAACCGGTCGATCAGCCTGCCCTGCACCACCGCGCCCACCGAGACACCGACGAGTGAACCGGCCGAGACCAGCCCGGCGACGGCGAAGGAACCGGTCTCGCGCTGGACGTAGAGCAGGGCCGAGATGCCGATCATGGCGATCGGCAGGCGGGCGAGCACGGACGCGGCGGCGGGCCGCCGGGCCGCCCGGGTCGTCAGCGCGGCGCGGTAGTCGGCGAGGGACGTGCGGCTTTCGTGGTTCGAGACAGACTGGGACACGCGTACAAGTATGCCGCAGAGTGGTACGTCGGTACCAGTTATTTGTCGGTCAGGTGCGTCACCGGCAGACGGGCAACGGATCTTGCGGCCGGGCGAGATGGTCTCGATCCGGTAACACTCACGATATTCTCTGTGAACTCCTGCAACGAAACGGCCCAGACGGCGTCCTTGAGAGTGAATGGCCTTGAATTCGTGGGTATGGGCCGTGATGGTTGAACAACAGCACAGAAAACCCAGCTCCCTCCGGCACACGGGTCGGGGCCTGGCCCGGAGGGCGGGGAGCGCGGATCGTCGGGGGATGGTCCGCGCAAACAACGAAGAGCCGGTGCGCCACGTCGGGGGTGGCGCCCGGCTCTTTGTTATGTGGCACAACGAAGGCCCCTCGGCGCGAGCCGAGGGGCCTTCGACGTAAGGGAGACTCAGCGAGCGCGGCGGGCCAGGCGCTCCGGGTCCAGGATCAGCACGCTCTTGCCCTCGAGCCGCAGCCAGCCGCGGTGGGCGAAGTCGGCGAGCGCCTTGTTGACGGTCTCGCGCGAGGCGCCGACGTACTGGGCGATCTCTTCCTGCGTCAGGTCGTGCGTGACCCGCAGCAGGCCCGCCTCCTGGCTGCCGAACCGCTGCGCGAGCTGCAGCAGCGCGCGCGCCACGCGGCCCGGGACGTCGGTGAAGATCAGTTCCGCGACCATGTTGTTCGTCCGGCGCAGGCGGCGCGCGACCACGCGCAGCAGCTGCTCGGCGATCTCCGGGCGGGTCGAGATCCACTGGCGCAGGGCCGGGCGGTCCATGGTGACCGCGCGGACCTCGGTGACCGTGGTCGCGCTCGACGTCCGGGGGCCGGGGTCGAAGATGGACAGCTCGCCGAACATGTCCGACGGGCCGAAGATGCCCAGCAGGTTCTCGCGGCCGTCCGGCGACTTGCGGCCGATCTTCACCTTGCCGGACTGGATGATGTACAGCTTGTCGCCGGGTTCGCCCTCGTTGAAGATGACGTGCCCGCGGGGGAACTCCACGGATTCCAAGGTCTGGGCCAGCGCCTCCGCCGCTGCCGGCTCAACACCCTGGAAAATGCCCGCACGGGCCAGGGTTTCGTCCACCTCGGGTGCCTCCTCGTCGAGAAACGTGCGCGCTCCCCCGGGGCTGGAGGAGCGTGACGCCGATCACTTGCGCGTCAGTCTAGGGCGTACTCCCGAGATCGCCCGTCGGACGCGCGGTCCGCCGAAACGATCTCGTTCGAACGTGGAGCCTAACTCCGCACGCGACGCGCGCGTAGCCTGGCTGCCCGTCCGCCCAGCCTACGGAGCCGGAACAGCTCCAGCGCGCGGCCGATGCCGTGCCCGTAGAGCGCCCTGACCTCGTTGGGCTGCGCCTGCTCGAGGAACTCTTCGACCTCGTTCTCCTGCACCGCGACGTGCTTCAGCCTGCTCTCGACGCGCTCCATGCCCAGCGCGAAGAACATGATCACCAAGGGGACCAGGATGACGAACCAGACGGTCATGACCGGACCCCGAAACACTCGATGGAAAGCATCTACTCCAGATCCTCGCTCATGGCGGCCGGAAAACGCGCCGAGGTGGTGCTCTGGCGTGTCGGTCGTCCACCGGTGCAGTCACCGGCTCGTCCGACGGCGCCCGTAGGCTATCGGGGTGCCACCTGCCACCACGAACGCCCCCCGTGAGGGCGCTGGTGAAAGCCGGTTAGCTCTGGTGAGACGCGCCAGGCGGATGAAGCGTTGCTTGGACGACGTGTATCCGGACGCCCACTGCGAGCTCGACTTCACCACACCGCTGGAACTGCTGGTCGCGGTCGTGCTGTCCGCACAGACCACCGACGTCCGGGTGAACCTCGTCACGCCCGCCCTGTTCAAGCGCTACCGGACCGCCGCCGACTACGCCGGCGCCGACCGCCCCGAGCTGGAGGAGTACCTCCGGAGCACCGGCTTCTACCGGGCCAAGGCGAACTCCGTCATGGGCCTGGGCGCGGCCCTGGTCGAGCGCTTCGACGGCGAGGTGCCGGGCAAGCTCGAGGACCTGGTCACGCTGCCGGGCGTCGGCCGCAAGACGGCCAACGTCGTCCTCGGCAACGCCTTCGACGTCCCGGGCATCACCGTCGACACCCACTTCGGCCGGCTGGTCCGCCGCTGGGGCTGGACGGCGGAGGACGACCCGGTCAAGGTCGAGCACGCGATCGGCGAGCTGATCCCCCGCAAGGAGTGGACGATGCTCTCGCACCGGGTGATCTTCCACGGCCGCCGCGTCTGCCACGCCAAGAAGCCGGCCTGCGGCGCCTGCCCGCTGGCCAGGGACTGCCCGTCGTACGGCACCGGCCCGACCGGGTTCGAGGAAGCCGCGAAGCTGGTCAAAGGCGAGGAAAAGGACCACATCCTGGCGCTGGCGGCGCCCCGGTGACGAGAGTCACCAAGTGGGCACTGGCCGCCGCCGTGCTGGCGGTGGCGCTGCTCGTCGCGCTGCTGCCGCGCGGTGGCCCGGACACCGCCGCGAAACCGGGTGAGGACCTCGCGCCGGCCCGGGCCGCGGCGGTCCTCCAGCCGTGCCCCGCGCCGGGGCCCGCGCAGCCGGTGAAGCAGCTCGAAGGCGTCACGGCGGACTGCCTCGGCGACGGCGCGAGCGTCGACGTCGGGAAGGTCCTCGCCGGGGCTCCGGCGCTGGTCAACGTGTGGGCGTCGTGGTGCGAGCCGTGCCGGACCGAACTGCCGGTGCTCCAGGAGTACGCGAAGCAGCCGGGTGCCGTGCGCGTGCTCGGCGTCCAGGTGCAGAGCCCGGCGAAGGACGGCCTGGACCTGCTGGCCAGGCTGGGCGTGCACCTGCCGTCGGTGTACGACGGGAACGGGCAGACCGGCCCGGTCCGGACCGCGCTGAAGGTGCCGCCGAGACTCCCGGCGTCCTACCTCGTCACCGCGGCCGGCGAGATCCGGTTCATCGCGAATCCACCCACCTTCGTGAACACTGACCAGGTGCGCGCGGCAGTCGAGGGGGCATCGTGATCGGACCACTTGTCGAACCCGAGTCGGTGCCCGAGTGGCTCCGGCCGCTGGTCAAGGTGAGCGGCGAGGTCGATTCGAAGACGTTCACCCGGTTCAGCCCGCCCCAGGACGCGTATCCGCGCCCGGCCGCGGTGCTCATCCTTTTCGGTGAACGCGAGGCCGACGGCGAGCCGGACGTCCTCCTGCAGCGCCGCGCCGACACGCTGGGCTCGCACGCCGGGCAGGTCGCCTTCCCGGGCGGCGGCGCCGAGGACGGCGACGGCGGCCCGATCGGCACCGCGCTGCGCGAAGCCGAGGAGGAGACCGGCGTGGTTCCGGCCGGCGTCCGGCCGGTCGCGGTGCTGCCGGAGCTGTTCGTGCCGGTGTCCGGGTTCGCCGTGACGCCGGTGCTGGCGCACTGGGCGGAGCCGTCGCCGGTGCACGCGGTCGACCCGGGCGAGACGGCGTCCGTCGCGCGCGTGGCCATCGCCGACCTGGCCGACCCGGCCAACCGGTTCACCGTGCAGAAGAAGGGCGCGCCCTGGAAGGGGCCGGCCTTCGAGGTCGGCGGCCTGTTCGTCTGGGGCTTCACGGCCGGGTTGCTGTCGGTTCTCCTGAGCCTGGGAGGCTGGGAGCGTGACTGGGACCCGGGCGACGTCCGGGACCTCGACGAGGCGCTGGCCGCGTTCCAGGCCCGCTTGGAGGAATGACACCGTGAACTGGGTCGATGTGCTGGTGCTGCTGCTGGCCGTGCTGGCGGCGGTGTCCGGCGCATACCAGGGCGTGATCATCGCGCTGCCGTCGCTCGTCGGCGTCGTGCTCGGCGCGGTCGCCGGCATCAAGCTCGCGCCGGTGGTGGTCTCGTTCTTCGACGACCCGGTCTGGAAGGTCGCCTTCGCGGTCGCGACGGTCGTCTTCCTGGTCGCCTTCGGCGAGGCGATCGGCGTCTACGTGGGCCGCCGGCTCCGGCAGAAGATCAACCCCGACCGGTTCTCCGGCATCGACAAGACGCTCGGCGCGGTCGTGCAGGCCCTGGTCGTCTTCGTGGTGGCGTGGCTGATCGCGACGCCGCTGACCACCGTGTCCGGCCTGCCCGGGCTGGCCAAGGCGATCAACGGCTCGGTGGTGCTCGGCAAGGTCAACGACGCCATGCCGGAGGCCGCCCAGGGCTTCCCGAGCCAGCTGCGCAAGCTGCTCGACGCGTCCGGCTTCCCGTCCATCGTGGACCCGTTCCAGAAGGCCCCGACGGCGGACACCTCGCCGCCGGACCCCGCGCTGCAGACCAGCGGGATCGTCCAGCAGCTGCACGGCAGCGTGGTCAAGATCCGCGGCACCGCCAGCTCCTGCTCGCGGTCGCTGGAAGGCAGCGGGTTCGTGATCTCGCCGCAGCGGGTGATGACGAACGCGCACGTCGTGGCGGGCACCGACACCGTCGGCATCGAAACGACGCAGGGCGACTACCCGGCCCGCGTCGTCTACTTCGACCCCGAGGTCGACATCGCGGTGCTCGCGGTCCCGCGGCTGCGGGCCCCGGCGCTGCCGTTCGCCCCGGAAACGGCGACGGCGGGCGACAGCGCGATCGTGCTCGGCTACCCGCTCGACGGCCCGTACCGCGCGACCCCGGCCCGCGTTCGCGGCCGGATCAACCTCCGCGGCCCGGACATCTACGAGGCGAACACCGTGCAGCGCGACGTCTTCACGGTCCGCGCCGAGATCCGCAGCGGCAACTCGGGCGGTCCGATGGTGACCCCGGACGGCAAGGTGATCGGTGTCGTGTTCGGCGCGGCGGTGGAGGACCCGGAGACGGGCTTCACGCTGACGGCCGAGCAGGTCCGCGCCGAGGTCGACGCGGCCCCGTCGCAGACGACGAACGTGTCCACCGGTTCCTGCGCGGCCTAACGCCCGAACCGCAGCGCGACGCCGTCCAGCAGCGCCCGCAGGCCCGACTCGAAGAGGTCGTCCAGGACGAGGTCGTAGCCGGTCTCCTCGAGCTCGCGGAGCATCTTGGCGAACACCGGGCGCCCGGTGGTCATCGGGCCCATCGAGGGGAGCTGGCGGTCCATCCACTCGTCCTCGGACAGCCCGGACGAGGCCAGCGCGTGCTGCTCGCGTTCGAGGTGGATCGCGATGCCCTGGACGTAGCTGAAGAACAGGACGTGCAGGTCGCAGAGGGTTGCCGCGTCGACGCCGAGCTCGGACAGCGCCGTCAGCGCCCACTCGCCGTGCAGGCCGAGGTTGCGCAGCGGCAGCGGCCGCGTGATCGGGCCCAGCTGGGCCAGCCACGGGTGCCGCCGGAACAGCGACCAGAGCGTGCGGCCGCCGAGCGTCAGCCGTTCGCGCCAGTCGCCCGACGGTTTCGCCGGGTAGCCGCGCTCGCCGAACGCGGCGTCGGCCATCAGCAGCACCAGCTCGTCCTTGCCCCGCACGTACCGGTACGGCGCCATCGCCGCGACGCCGAGGCGGGCCGCGACGCCGCGCATCGACAGCGCGCCGAGGCCCTCGGCGTCGGCGATCGCGATGGCGGTCCGCACGAGCTGTTCGCGGGTCAGCCCCCGCTGACCACCGCGGCGGTCGGGCCCGGCGACGACCGTGCCGGACCGCGGCTCGGCCCGGACGAGCCCTTCCTGGCTCAGCTGGGCCAGCGCCTTCGCCGCGGTCGCCAGCGCCACGCCGTGGTCGGCCGCGAGCCGGCGCGTCGACGGGACCCGCGCCCCCGGCGCGAGCTCGCCGCGCGCGATCCGCGCCCGCAGTTCGTCGGCGATGGCCACGTACTTCACGGCGGACTCCTGACCTAGTACAGCCAGCCATCTGTACTAGTACAGATGTGGCCGTCGAGCTGTGCTGACTCCAGTGTGGTGCGGACAAGCGTACGACTCTGGAGGACAAATGCGGAACATCCTGATCTCCGGCGCGGGTGTCGCCGGCGGCACCCTGGCCTGGTTCCTGGCGCGCGAGGGCTGGGCCGTGACCGTGGTGGAGCGCGCACCCGGCCCGCGCACCGGCGGCCAGGCGATCGACGTCCGCGGGGCCGCGCTCGACGTCGTCGACCGGATGGGCCTCGGCGAGCGGATGCGCGCAGTCCGCACCCGGATGCGCGGGATGTCCGTGGTGGACGGCGCCGGGCACGAGCTGTTCCGGTCCGAGGAGCACACCTTCAGCAGCGGGCGGCTCGACAGCGCGGACTTCGAGCTGTTGCGCGACGACGTCGTCGCGATCCTGGGCGAAGCACCCGGCGTCGAGTACGTCTTCGGCGACGCGATCACCGCGTTGACCGAAGAGGCGCACGGCGTGCGCGTCGAGTTCGAGCACGGCGGCTTCCGGACGTTCGACCTGGTCGTCGGGGCGGACGGCCTGCACTCGGCCGTGCGGCGGCTGGCTTTCGGGCCGGAGGAGGACTTCACCCGTCACCTCGGCCAGTACCTCGCGATCTTCCCGACGGCCAACTTCCTCGGCCTCGAGGACTGGCAGGTCTGGTTCCGGCACGAGCACACCGGCGGCGCGGTCTACCCGGTCCGCGGCAACACCGAGCTGCGGGTCACGCTGGGTTTCGGCTCGGAACCGCTGCCCCGGCTGAGTGTCCCGGAGCAGAAGCGGCTGGTCGCCGAGCGGCTCGCCGGTGTGGGCTGGGAGGTGCCGAAGCTGCTCGAAGCGATGGCCGCCGCGGACGTCTTCTACTTCGACGCCATGGCCCAGATCCACCTCGACCGCTGGTCGGCCGGGCGGGTCGTGCTGGTCGGCGACGCCGGCTACTGCGCGTCGGCGCTGTCCGGCCAAGGCACGAGCCTCGCGCTGGTCGGCGCGTACGTCCTCGCGCAGGAGCTCGGCCGGGCCGGCCACGAGGACGCTTTCGCGGCTTACGAAACGCGGATGCGGCCGTTCGTCGCGCTCAACCAGGCGCTCGCCACGGAGAACGCGGAAGGTCCGGCGCCGGAGGAGTCGGTCGAGCGGGCGAAGAACGCCATCAGTCTCGCTTGAGGAACTCCACCAGGGCCGCCGACGTGCGGTCCGGGGCCTCGAGGTGGGGGAAGTGCCCGACGCCGGACCAGATCTCCGGTTCGGCGTGCGGGCCGGCCCAGCGCACCGACGCCGTCGCCGTTTCGGGCAGGATGCAGGTGTCCTCGGCGCCGTGCAGCTGCAGCGTCGGCGCCGCTATCCGGGTGCCGACGGCGTCGGTGAAGCGGCGGCCTTCGCCGCGGAACTGGGCGCGGAACGCCCACCGGTAGTACTCGAGCGCGCTGTGCGCGACGCCGGGCACGAGCATCGCCTGCCGGAACGCGTCGACGCTGTCGTCGAAGTCCGGGGTGGACCGCCAGCGGCGGCCGGCCCAGCCGCCGAAGAGGTCCTCGACGGCCCGGGCGTCGTCCTTCACGAGCCACTTCTCCGGCGCCATCGGCACCTGGAAGCGGAAGAGGTGCCCGGCCGCGCGGCCCTGGCCGCGCCACGGGCGGACCGACGAGCGCAACGCGAGCGGGTGCGCGGCGCCGATCGCCGTCACCGACGACACGAGCCGCGGGTGCAGCGCCGCGACCGTCCAGGCGAGCAGGCCGCCCCACGCGTGCCCGGCGAGGTGCGCTCGGCGCGCCCCGAGCGACTTGATCAGGCCGCCGACGTCACCGGCGAGCGTCCACGCGTCGTAGCCGCGGGGCGGCTTGTCCGAGTCGCCGTAGCCGCGCAGGTCGACGGCGACCGCGCGGAACCCGGCGTCGGCCAGGGCCCGCAGCTGGTGGTGCCAGGTCCACCAGAACTCGGCGAACCCGTGCAGCAGCACCACGACCGGCCCGTCGCCGAGCTCGGCGACGTGCAGGCGGATGCCGTTCGCGGACACGTCTCGGTGAACCCACGGGCCGTCGAGCCGGACGATCGACGGGTCGGGGGACGCGTGCAACGAACTCAGTCGCGCGTGGTCGTCAAGTCGCCTTCGGACGCGCGCTGCGGCTTGAGCGCGGCGGCGGTCTCCTTGACGCTGGCGATGGTCCGTTCCGGTGCCTTGAACTTCTTCACCTTGCGGTAGCCGAGGAACCCGGCCACGCCCGCGACGAGCAGCATCAGGAAGAACACGATGCCGAACGCGATCCAGCGGTAGCGCAGCCACTGGGCCAGCCCCTCGGCCGCGAAGAAGAACAGGAAGAACGTGCTGTACAGGAAGACCGTCAGCGCGATCAGGAAGAAAACGGCCCCCTTGAGGCCCTTCTTCACCTCGCCGACGAGCTCGGACTTCGCGAGCTCCATCTCGGCCCTGACCAGGGTGGAGATGTGCTGCGTCGCGTCGCCGACCAGGCGGCCGATCGACTGGTCGCCGGGGACGTCGGCGGCGGAGGACAGCGGGAGGTAAGGCACGGCCCCCACGCCGTCGGGACCGGTGCGCTCGTGTTTGGGGCTGCTCACCGGGTCATCGTGCCATGTGTCCCCAAACCGGGCGCGGCGGCGTCACAGTGTGTCGGAGATTTGCGCGTGAACCTTGCTACGACGGAGTAGCAAGGCCGCCGCCAGCAGGGACGCCGTCGCCGACGCGATCAGCACCGCGGTCTTGGCCAGTTCGCTCGCGTCACCCGGCAGCGCCAGCTCCGCGATCAGCAGGCTGACCGTGAACCCGACCCCGCCGAGCACCGACAACGCGGCTATGTCCCGCCAGCCCGTCCCGCGTGGCTTCTCCGCCGCGCCCAGTTTCACCGCGAGCGCGCTGGCGCCGAGGATGCCGACGACCTTGCCGCCGAGCAGCCCGGCCAGCACCGCGAGCGGCAGCGCGGTCGTGAAGACCGCGCCGAGCGCGTCGGCGTTGACCGAGATCCCGGCCGCGAACAGCGCGAACACCGGTACGGCCACCGCCGCCGACCACGGCTGCAGCCGGTGCTCGAGCCGCAGGGCCGGGGCCTCGGCCTCGCCGTCGTCGGCGCGGACGCGGGTGAGCAGGCCCAGCGCGACGCCGGCGATCGTGGCGTGGATGCCGGCCGAGTGCACCGCGACCCAGGTGACCAGCGCCAGGGGGACGTACAGCCACGGCGTCCGGACCCGCCGGTGCTGCAGGAACGCGTACAGCGCGAGCGCCACGACGGCGACGGCCAGCGCGACCAGGTCGAAGCCGGTCGTGAACAGCACGGCGATGACGATGATCGCGCCGAGGTCGTCCACCACGGCCAGGGAAAGCAGGAAGACGCGTGCGCTCGAGGGCAGGTTCGACGCGGTCAGGGCCAGCACGCCGAGGGCGAACGCGATGTCCGTGGCGACCGGGATCGCCCAGGCCCGTTCGATCCCCGGCGTCCCCCAGCCGACGCCCAGCGCGACGAGCGCCGGCACGACCATGCCGCCGAGCGCGGCGATCACCGGCAGCACCGCCTGCTTGAGCCGGGACAGCTCGCCGACGACGAGTTCGCGTTTGAGCTCCAGCCCGGCGACGAAGAAGAACAGGGCGAGCAGGCCGTCCGCGGCCCAGTCGCCGATCGTCAGGTTCAGGTGCAGGAACTCCGGGCCGAGCCGGAAGTCGCGCAGCGCGTGGTAGCTGTCCCGCAGCGGCGAATTGGCCCAGAGCAGCGCGACCGCCGTCGCGCCGAGCAGGATGAACCCGCCGGTCGTCTCGGTGCGCAGGTAACGGGCGAATTCGCTCAACGGGCGGGACATCGGGGCGGCTCCTGGGGTCGCTGATCACTGTTGCCGACCAGACTTCCCGGCGCACCTTGACGATATTTTAATCCGTCGTCGTCACCCGCCGTTATGGCCGCCGCCACACGGGGTGTCGGTGGTGGGTAACCAGCTGGGCTCCTAGCATGCCAAGGGACAACGAAGTCCCTCGACAAGGAAGACGACAGTTGTGAGCACCTCCACCGAGGTCCAGCAGGACACGAGGTTCTTCGGGCACCCACGAGGGCTGGCGAACCTCTTCGGCGTCGAGTTGTGGGAGCGCTTCTCCTACTACGGGATGCTCGGCATCCTCGCGCTCTACCTCTACCGCACGGCCGCCGAAGGCGGTCTCGGCCTGCCGCAGGAAGACGCCCTCGGCATCGTCGGCGCCTACGGCGGCCTCGTCTACCTCTTCGCCGTGGTCGGTGCCTGGGTCGCCGACCGGCTGCTCGGTTCGGAGCGGACGCTGTTCTACAGCGCCGTGCTGATCATGATCGGCCACATCAGCCTGGCGGTGCTGCCCGGTCTCGCCGGCGTCGGCGTGGGCCTCGCCTGCGTCGCGGTCGGCAGCGGCGGGCTGAAGGCCAACGCGACGGCGATCGTCGGCACTCTCTACAGCGCCGGCGACGAGCGGCGCGACGCCGGCTTCACGATCTTCTACATGGGCATCAACCTCGGCGGGTTCGTCGGCCCGCTGCTGGTGGGCTGGGCGCAGCAGGACGTCGGGTTCCACCTCGGCTTCGGCCTCGCCGCGATCGGGATGGCGCTCGGGCTGGTCCAGTACACGCTCGGCCGCAAGAACCTCGGCGAAAAGGCCAAGGTGGTACCGGACCCGCTGCCCGCGTCCCGGCGGCTGCTCGCCGTGGGCGTCGCGCTGGTGCTGGTCGCGGCCGTCCTCGCGCTGCTGCTGACCGGTGTCGTCAACCCGGGCAACCTGGCCGACGTCGTGGTGTGGGTGGTCGGGGTGATCTCGGTGGCCTACTTCGCGCTGATCCTGAGCAGCCGCAAGATCACCTCGGACGAGCGCAGCCGGGTCTTCTCGTTCATCCCGATGTGGATCGCCAGCGCGGTGTTCTTCTCCCTCTACCAGCAGCAGTTCACGGTGGTGACGGTGTACGCCGACCAGCGGCTGAACCGCGACCTGTTCGGCTGGGAGATGCCGGTTTCCTGGGTCAACTCGGTCAACCCGGTGTTCATCATCGTGTTCGCGCCCCTGCTGGCCGCGTTGTGGACCAAGCTGGGCGAGCGCCAGCCGTCGACGCCGACGAAGTTCGTCATCGGCACCGTGCTGATGGGGGCGGCGTTCCTGCTGTTCCTGCCCATGGTCGGCAGCGGCAAGAACGCGAGCCCGCTCCTGGCCCTGGTCGGCATCCTGTTCGTCTTCACGATGGCCGAACTGTGCCTGTCCCCGGTGGGGCTGTCCCTGTCGACGAAGCTCGCGCCGGCGGCGTTCCCGACGCAGATGGTGGCGCTGAACTTCCTGTCGGTCTCCTTCGGCACGGCGATGTCCGGCAAGCTCGCCGAGTACTACTCCGTGGACAGCGAAGCGCCGTACTTCAGCACGGTCGGCGGGGTCGCGATCGGCGTCGGCGTGCTGCTGTTCCTGGGCATCCCGTTCATCCGCAAGCTGATGAAGGGCGTGCACTAACCCACGGTGACCCCGAAGAGGACACCGACGAAGTAGGTCACCACCATCGTGAGGGCGCCGACGCCGACGTTGCGGAGGATCGCGCGCCCCACGTTCGCGTCGCCGAGCCTCGCGCTGACCCAGCCGGTCAGCGTGAGGCCGACGACGACCGCGGCGGCGCACGCCCACACCCGCAGGGAGACGCCGGCCCAGGCGATCGAGAGGATCGGCAGCAGCGCTCCGACCGAGAACGCGAGTAGCGACGCCCACGCGGCCTGCCACGGGCTGGTCAGGTTGTCCGGGTCGATGCCGAGTTCGGCTTCGGCGTGCGCCTGCAGGGCATCCTTTTCGGTCAGTTCGCGGGCGACCCGGCCGGCCAGTTCCGGTGACAGGCCCTTGTCCTCGTAGATCTGGGCGAGTTCGCGCTCCTCGGCCTCGGGCATCGTCTTGAGCTCCTGCTTTTCCAGCCGGAGCAAGGCCTGTTCGGTGTCGCGCTGGGTGCTGACGGAGACGTATTCCCCGCCGGCCATGGAAAAGGCGCCGGCGACGAGCCCGGCGATTCCGGCGGTGAGGATCGTGGTGCTTTCCGTGGTCGCCCCGGCGACGCCGACGACGATGCCGGCGACGGACACGATGCCGTCGTTCGCCCCGAGCACCCCGGCCCGCAGCCAGTTCAGCTTCCCGCCCACGCCCTGGTGCGGTTCGTGCGCGTGCTCCACGGCGTCACCGTCGATCGTCTCGGTCACCGGACCAGTGAAACACGGAAGCGGAATGGTGGCGAGACTTGGTCTTTTTGTCAGGTGCGCCTAAATAACGACTGCCTTACCTAAGCCGTCCTGTGTGGACTCTCAGCCGTTCCGGGTCATGATGGGGAGCATGGACGAGCAGGTGTGGCAGCCGCTGGCCACGGTGGAGGGCCTCCCACTGCGCGGCGGCGAGGGCCGCTTCCGGCTGCTGGAGCGTGCCTCCAGCGGCCTGGCCTACCTGATCCACTACCCGGCGGGGGTGTCGTCACCCCCGCATTCGCACGACCACGACTCGATCGTCTACGTGCTGTCGGGCCGCCTGCGGGGTGCGGTCGAGGGGGTGGAGGCCGTCCTCGAACCGGGCGATTCGGTGGTGCACCCGCGCGGGGTGTCCCACCATGTGGCGGCGCTGACGGACGCGATGTGGGTCGAGTTCAAGTCCCCGCTGCCGAACCGGCCCCCGATCGCGTGAAAAGCGGAAACGCCCGGCCCGCGCGAAGCGGACCGGGCGTTTCCTGGAGTGAAGCTCAGGCGTCCAGCTCGGCGAGGGCCTGCTTGGCCTTCTCGAGCTCGGCCTCCAGCGCCGCGACCTTCGCCGCCTGCGCCTCGCGGGCCTGGTTGATCACCTCGTCGATCGGGCCGGACAGGTCCGCGTGCAGCTCCTTGGCCGCGCGCGACACCGCCGCCGCGGGGATCTCCAGGCCCTTCGCGACCCACTTCGAGCCGTTCTTCAGCTCGGCCTGCCACTCGCCGTCGGCGGTGCCGGTGACCGTGAGGGTCAGCTCGACCGTGCGGGTCTTCTTGGCCGTCGACGCCGTCGCCGCGCCCTTCGGGCGGCCGCGCTTCGGCTTCGGGGCCTCCTCGGCGGCGGGCTCGGGCGAGCCTTCCGAAGAGGGGGCCGGGGACGCGGACTCGGACTCGGTCGCCTCGTCGGCGGGAACCTCCGAAGCCGGAACCGGAGCGGAAACCGGAGCCGAAGCCGTTTCCTCGTCGTGCGTCAGGACATCCACGGTCATCGTCGTGTCGTCTCCTTGCCCGGGAAGTGGGTGTGGTTCGCGGCACAGCGTAGAACATGCGTTCGAGTCGTGCCACACGGGGTGTCATGACAGAGCCCTCCCGGCGCGAAGCCGGAAGGGCTCTGACGGCGAGAACGCTAGCTCACTCCTCCGACTTGCCCGACTTCAGGCCCGACGAGATCAGGTCCATCACCGACGAGTCGGCCAGCGTGGTCACGTCGCCGACCTGCCGGTTCTCCGCGACGTCACGCAGCAGGCGGCGCATGATCTTGCCCGAGCGCGTCTTCGGCAGCTCCGGCACGACCATGATCTGCCGCGGCTTCGCGATCGGCCCGATCTCCTTGGCGACGTGGTTGCGCAGCGCCTGGATGGCCTCCTCGCCGCCGTCGACGGCGTTGCCGCGCAGGATCACGAACGCCACGATGCCCTGGCCGGTCGTCGGGTCGGTCGCGCCGACGACCGCGGCCTCGGCCACCGTCGGGTGCGAAACGAGCGCCGACTCGACCTCGGTCGTCGAGATGCGGTGGCCGGACACGTTCATCACGTCGTCGACGCGGCCCAGCAGCCAGACGTCACCGTCGTTGTCGTACTTCGCGCCGTCGCCGGCGAAGTAGAAGCCCTGGTCCTTGAAGCGGGACCAGTAGGTGTCGCGGAAGCGCTCTTCGTCGCCCCAAACGCCGCGCAGCATCGACGGCCACGGCTTGTCGAGCACCAGGTACCCGCCGCCGCCCGGGCCGACCTCGACGCCCTGGTCGTCGACGACCTTCGCGGAGATGCCCGGCAGCGCCTTCTGCGCCGAGCCCGGCTTGGTCGAGGTGACGCCCGGCAGCGGCGAGATCATGATCGCGCCGGTTTCGGTCTGCCACCAGGTGTCGACGATCGGGGTCTTGCCCGCGCCGATGTTCTCGCGGTACCAGATCCACGCCTCGGGGTTGATCGGCTCGCCGACCGAACCCAGCACCCGCAGCGACGACAGGTCGTACTTCTCGGGGATATCCGCGCCCCACTTCATGAACGTGCGGATCAGCGTCGGCGCCGTGTAGTAGAGGGAGACCTTGTACTTCTGGACGATCTCCCAGTGCCGCCCCTCGTGCGGCGTGTTCGGCGTGCCTTCGTAGACGACCTGCGTGACGCGGTTCGCGAGCGGGCCGTACACGATGTAGCTGTGGCCGGTGATCCAGCCGATGTCCGCGGTGCACCAGTAGACGTCTTCGCCGGCCTTGTGGTCGAAGACGTTGTGGTGCGTGTACGCCGTCTGCGTCAGGTAGCCGCCCGAAGTGTGCAGGATGCCCTTCGGCTTCCCGGTCGTGCCGGACGTGTAGAGGATGAACAGCGGGTGCTCGCTGTCGAAGGCTTCGGGAGTGTGCTCTTCGGACTGTCCGTCGACGAGCTCGTGCCACCAGAGGTCGCGGTCGTCGGTCCACGGCACGTCGCCTTCGAGCTTGTCGCCCGTGCGCTTCACGACGATGACCTTCTCGACGGTTTCGGCACCTTCGAGCGCTTCGTCGACGTTGGCCTTCATCGGCGCGGCCTTGCCGCGGCGGAACTGGCCGTCGGAGGTGATCACGATCTTCGCGGCGGCGTCGTCGACGCGGGCCCGCAGCGCCGTCGGGGAGAAGCCGCCGAAGACGACGTTGTGCAGCGCGCCGATCCTCGCGCACGCGAGCATCGCGAAGATGGCCTCGGGCACCATCTGCAGCTGGATCGCCACGACGTCGCCCGCGGTGACGCCGAGGGACGCGAGTGCGTTGGCGGCCTTGGAAACCTCGGTCTTCAGCTCGGCGTAGGTGATGTCCCGGGTGTCACCCGGCTCGCCGACCCAGTGGATCGCGACCTGCTCGCCGTGGCCGGACTCGACGTGCCGGTCGACGCAGTTGTAGGCGACGTTCAGCTTGCCGCCGACGAACCACTTCGCGAACGGCGCATTGGTCCAGTCCAGTACCGTGGTCCACTTCGTGTCCCACGTCAGCCGCTCGGCCTGCTTCGCCCAGAACGCTTCGCGATCGGCGTCCGCTTCGGCGTAGAGATCGGCCTTCGCATTGGCCTGAGCAGCGAAATCATCGCCAGGCGGGAAGGTGCGGCTCTCGGTGAGCAGGTTGTCCAGGGCGGGGGACTGCTCGGTCATGGTTGCAAGGCCTCCTGTAGTGCGCCGACATGACGGCTAGCGGCACGCTAGCGACGTTAGTCCGCCTTGTAAAAGGTTGCACCCACGTTGCCCGGCCGGTTCACCGTGCCAGGCGAGCCCCGGTGACTAAGCGTTCGCTCAGCCGTGCCTTCGCGGCAGGCCATTCCGGTACCAGCATCGAGTAGGTGACGGTGTCGCGCGACGAGCCGTCCGGCCGGATCCGGTGCGCCCGCAGGACGCCTTCGCGAAGCGCGCCAAGCCGTTCGATGGCGCGTTGCGAGCGGAGGTTGCGGATGTCGGTCTCCCACGAAACGCGTTGCGCGCCAAGGGTTTCGAACGCGTGCGTGAGCAGCAGCAGCTTCGACTCGGTGTTCAGCCCGGTGCGCTGCCAGTCCGCGCCGATCCACGTGTGCCCGATCGAGAGGATCCGGTGCGCTTCGACGACCTGGTAGTACGACGTCGTACCGGCGACCCGGCCGGAGGTGACGTCGATCTGCGCGAACGCCCGGCGCGCGGGGTCGGCGAGCGCCTGCTCGACCATCCGCTCCGCGGCGGGAAGATCCCCCGGCTGCCGGATGCTCAGCCACGCCCAGATGCCCGGGTCGGCGCCGGCCTCCAGCAGGCCCTTGGCGTGCTCGGGGGACAGCGGCTCCAGGCGGACGTGCTCGCCGGACAGGGTCGGTCGGGTGCTCCACTCGCTCACGTGATCACTGTAGATCGGCCAGTGGCTGCTCCGGATAGCCAATTTCCGAGCGTTTCCAGGGACCACTTGCGCGTTGCCTATGCTCGGCGGACCACGACGGAAGGGCGGGCTCGATGGCCGAGGAGCGGGAAGAGCTGAGCTGGGAGCTGTTCGGCACGGCGAGCCGTGAACTGGCTCACACCATCGCCGACGACGGCTTCGCACCCGACCTCATCCTGTCCATCGCCCGCGGCGGCCTGTTCGTCGCCGGCGCCCTCGGCTACGCGCTCGACGTGAAGAACCTGCACGTGATGAACGTCGAGTTCTACACCGGCGTCGACCAGCGCCTCGACCTGCCGGTGATGCTGCCGCCGGTGCCCAACGTCGTCGACCTGACGAGCAAGAAGGTGCTGATCGCCGACGACGTCGCCGACACCGGCGCCACGCTCAAGCTGGTCCGCGACTTCTGCCTCGAGCACGTCGCCGAGGTCCGCTCGGCCGTCGTCTACGAGAAGCCGCATTCGACGGTCAAGTGCGAGTACGTCTGGCGGCACACCGACCGCTGGATCAACTTCCCGTGGTCGGTCCTGCCGCCCGTGGTCTCCCGCGAAGGCCAGGTCCTCGATGCCTGATCCGCTGAAGCCCCTCCTCGACCTCGAAGGCGTCGCGGCGGCGGCGAAGTCCGCCCAGGACGCCGTGTTCGCGGTCCACCGCCTCCCGGCGAACCTCCGCGGCGGCGCGGCGACGGCGGCGGAAGCGTCCGTGCGGGCCGCCCGCGCGTCCGCCGGCATCGAGGGCGCGAACCCGGAACTGCCGGCCGACGGCGCGGTCGCCGACCCGGTCCTCGCGGGCGCCCTGCGCGTCGCGGAGACCCTCGAAACGCTGCTGCCGACGTGGCGCCGCGCACCGCTGCAAGCCTTGGCGCGCTTGCACGTTCTCGCCGCGGCCGACCTCGTCGACGACGCGGATGCGTTGGGACGGCCGCATTCCGGCGGCGGCCGGCTCGAGCTGCTGGCCCAGCTGGTGACCGGGGCGACGTCGGTGCCGGGGCCGGTCCTGACGGCGGTCGTGCACGGGGAACTGCTGGCGCTCAAGCCGTTCGGCACCGCGGACGGCGTCGTCGCGCGCGCGGCCGCCCGGCTGACGATGGTCGCGACCGGGCTGGACCCGAAGTCGTTGAGCGTCCCGGAAGTGACGTTCTTCCGCCGCGTCCCGCGTTATCTCGAAGCGGCGGAAGGCTTTGCGGGTGGGACGCCCGAGGGCGTACGCGCGTGGCTGCTCTTCTGCTGCGAAGCGTTCGAGGCCGGTGCGCGCGAAGCTAAGTCCATTTCGGACGCGGCCTCCTAACCGGACAGCTTCGCCGACCACTTCTCTTCGATCCGCCCGAACCGCCACACGGCCAGCGCGACGACCCACGTCAGCACGAACAACCCGACGATCCCGAACCCGACGTAGTCCAGGTCGACCGACGCGATCGCGGCCAGCGGCCCGGACGTGATGTCCAGCTTCTCGGCGAGGATCGACACCAGCTCGATGGTCCCGATCAGAAGCGCCACCGCGACCGACAACGCGGTCACCGTGAGGTTGTAGAAGATCTTGCGCACCGGCTTCGCGAACGCCCAGCCGTAGGCGAAGTTCATGAAGCAGCCGTCCACGGTGTCGAACAGGGTCATCCCGGCGGCGAACAGGACCGGCAGCACGAGGATCGCGTACCACGGCAGCGCGAACGTCGCCGCGCCCGCGGCCAGCACGAGCAGCCCGATTTCGGTCGCGGTGTCGAAGCCCAGGCCGAACAGCAGCCCGACCGGGTAGATGTGCCACGGCTTGCGCACGGCCTTCGTCGCGCCGCGCAGCAGCCGGTTCAGCACGCCGCGGTTGTCCAGCTGGCGCTCGAGCGCGGCCTCGTCGAACTCGCCGCGGCGCATCTGCCTGAAGACCCGCAGGATCCCGGCCAGCACCACGAGGTTCAGGATCGCGATCACGTACAGGAACACCCCGGACACCGACGTCCCGATCAGCCCGGTGGTCTGGTGCAGCGCCGAGCCGTCGTCCTCGACCTGCCCGGCCAGCGCCCGGACGCCGAGCGACAGCAGCAGGCACAGCGCGAACACGATCGTCGAGTGCCCGAGCGAGAACCAGAACCCGACCGACAGCGGCCGCCGGCCGTCGGCCATCAGCTTGCGCGTGGTGTTGTCGATCGCGGCGATGTGGTCCGCGTCGAAGGCGTGCCGCATGCCGAGCGTGAAGGCGGTGACGCCCAGCCCGATCCCGAACACCCCGGACGTGCCCAGCGCGTAGTGGTGCGGCGCGACGAACGCCGTGAGCACGCCCCAGCCCACGACGTTCAGCAGCAGGATGAACCCGGCCATCCCACCGACCGACACCCACTCGCGACGCGACAGCCCACGCCGCGAGTCCTCCGTCGTACCCGCCATCGCCATCCGCCCTTCCTCATCTGAGAGGTTAGACAGATGAGCAGATGAAGGTCTAGCTCGCGCGCACCCTGAGAGTGTCCAAAGCCTTGCGAACGTGCCCACCGGACGCGTGCAACGCCTTGGCCGCGCTCTTCACATCCTCCCCGGACAGCAGGTGCACCAGCGCCACCTTGAGGTCGCCCCCGGCCTCGGTGAGCGCGTCCGAGCAGTCCGCCATCGTCATGCCGGTGGCTTCCTGCAGGATCCGGATGGTCCGGCCGCGCAGCTTGGCGTTGGTGGCCCGCATGCTGACCATCAGGTTCGAGTAGGTCCGGCCCAGCTTGATCATCGTCGCCGTGGAGAACGACGTCAGGATCATCTTCTGCGCCGTGCCCGCCTTCATCCGGGTCGAGCCGGCGATCGCCTCCGGGCCGGTGTCGACGGCGATCAGCACGTCCACCCCGGCCGGCTTCGCGGCCTTGGCGTTGCCCGAGACCAGCCCGGTCCGGGCGCCCTGGCGCGACGCGGCCAGCAGCGCGCCCAGCACGTACGGCGTCCTGCCCGACGCCGTCAGCCCCAGCACGAAGTCGCCGGGCTGGACCATCGCGGCCATCTCGGCCGCGCCCGCCGCCGAGTCGTCCTCGGCGTTTTCGACGGCGTGACGCAGGGCGCGCTCGCCGCCGGCGTGGTGCGCGATGAACCAGTCGCCCGGCACGTTGAACGTCGGCACCAGTTCGGCCGCGTCCAGGGTGGCCAGGCGCCCGGACGTGCCCGCCCCGACGTAGTGCACCCGGCCGCCCGCCCGCAGGGCGTCGACCGCGTAGTCCACGGCGCGCGCCACCTGGGGCAGCACCGCGGCGACGGCACCGGGGACCGTGCGGTCCTCGGCGTTGATCGCGCCCAGGATCCCCGCGGTGGACATCAGGTCGATGTCCTTGGTGCGGGGATTGCGGGTCTCGGTCGGCGAATCGACGTGCACCGCCTGCATGGGGACGGTCATCATGCGCCTCACTTTTTCTCCGGGCATTACTTGCCGGTTTCCCGCGGACGGCGACGACCGTCCGGCCTGACCCCCAAGCGGTGCGAGCCGACGGCGTCCCTGGTCGCGTCCAGGGCGCTGACCGACGCGTCCATGTGCCGCTGCGCGACGCCGATGAACAGGCAGTCGATGACGGTGAGCTGGGCGATGCGGCTCGCCGTCGCCCCCGAACGGAACGTGGTTTCCCGGGCCGCGGTCGTCAAAACGTGGTCGGCGACCTCGGTGATCGGGGACCGCGGGAAGTTCGTCACGGCGATGGTGATCGCGCCGTGCTCGCGCGCCACGCGCAGCGCCTCGACGGTGTCGGTGGTCGCGCCGGTGTGCGAGACGCCGATCGCGACGTCACCGGGGCTCAGCACCGCGGCCGAGGTGAGCATGATGTGCGTGTCCGACCACGAGAAGCACACGCGGCCGATGCGGTGCAGCTTCTGCTGCAGGTCGGCGGCGACGAACGCGCTGGCGCCCACGCCGTAGACGTCCACCCGGCCGGCGCTCGCGACGACCTCGATCACCCGCTCCAGGGTGGCGACGTCGAGCTGGTCCGCCGTCTCCTCGACCGCGCGCGCGTCGGCGAAGCTGACCTTGCCGATCACGGCGGCCAGGTCGTCCTCCGGGCCGATCTCGCCGCCGAGGTTGCGCGTGGTGCGCGCCTCGGTGCGCGCGGTGTCCGCGGCCAGCGCGATGCGCAGCTGCGGGTACCCGCCGACGCCGACGGCCTTGCAGAACCGCGTCACCGTGGTCTCGCTCGTGTTGGCGGCCAGGGCCACCTCGGTGATGCTGCGCCGCGCCACCGACGCGGGGTCTTCCAGCACCACCTTGGCCACGCGCTGCTCGGCGCGGGCCAGGCCGGGGAGCAGGGACCGGATCCGCACCAGCGGGCTGGAGTCGGCGTCACGCACGGTCGGCTGGACCGATACGGGCTCGGACTGTGCCGTGCCGATTACGGATTCGGTATCACTCACCGTCGGAAAGTTACTAACCGTTGGCATCTGCGACAAGGCTACCCACACCCTTCGGTCGGATCGCAACCCGTCCGTGTCTGCGGATCTGGATTTGCGATTAATCACTGACCAGAAAGTCGCCAACAGGGTCAACCTTGTTAACGAGGTCAAGCTAACGACTTGGCAACTTAGTGTCGCGGTGCAAGCGGCAAGCGGACGGTAAATTCGAGCGTCCGGTCGACGGTGGGCAACCAGGCGGTCACCGAGAGCTCAACTGCCAACCCTCTGCGACGAAAACCGCGGGGTCTCGTTCACCGTCGAGGAGTGATCGGCCGCTCTCGGTGACTTTCACACCGTCCACGGAAACTCCCCGGCCCGTGTAACTCGGGTCGGTGCTGTAACGCCAGCGCAGGCTCACCGCCGCGCCCTGCGGCAGCGTGCCCACCGCCCGCCACCAGGCGCGGTGCCCGTGTCCGGAGAGCGACGTCACAGCTCCGGAGGGTGCCCCCGGCCCGGATACCGATAACGCGATCGGTTGCCAGTTAACGCCGTCGGTGCTGGCCTGCAGCTGAAGTGGATCACTCGGGCCTTCGGTATCCACGAAGGCGGCGAACGAGACGCGCGCCTGATCACTTTGCGTGGTGAACGGCCGGGTGCTCAGCGTAGCGACGCCGGCGTTACCCAGGGTGCTCGTCCAGGCGTCCTTCCCGACGACCGGCCGCACGGCCATCGCCCTGGCCAGCGACGTCGCCCACACCTGGCGGGCGGTGTTGATCGAGCCCCAGTTCCGGGTCGGGTGCACCCGGTTGGTCAGCAGGATCGCGAACGAGCGCGACTCCGGGTCGATGACCAGCGTCGTTCCGGTGAACCCGGTGTGCCCGGCGGTCACCGGCGACGCCAGCGCACCCATGTACCAGGGCTGGTCGAGCTCGAAGCCGAGGCCGTGCGCGTCGTCGGGGAACTGCTGGTTGTAGTTCGTCAGCATCATCTGCCGGACGGTGTCCTCGCGGAGGATCCGGTGCCCGCGGTAGCTGCCGCCGTTGAGCATGGTCTGGGCGAGGACGGCCATGTCGTTCGCGGTGCTGAACACCCCGGCGTGCCCGGCGACACCGCCCAGCGACCAGGCGTTCTCGTCGTGGACGCTGCCGCGCACCATCCCGCGGGGCGGGTTCGCCTCGAACTCGGTCGCGGCGACACGGGCCAGCTTCGCCGCGGGCGGGTTGTAGCCGGTGTCGGCCATGCCCAGCGGCGCGGTGATCCGGTCGTGGACGACCTTGTCGAGGGGCTGCCCGGTCAGCTTCTCGACGATGAAGCCGAGGGTCAGCAGGTTGATGTCCGAGTAGAGGTACGTCGTGCCCGGCTTGTTCTTCAGCGGGCTGTCCAGCACGGCCTGCCGGCGCGACGGGATGTCCGGGTAGCCCGCCCACAGCGACGGGATCGGGTCGGCGTCGAACCCGGAGACGTGCGTGAGCAGCATCTTGACCGTGATGGCGGCCTTGTCGCCGGTCGCGAACTCCGGGAAGAACTTCGACACGGGCGTGTCGATGGTCAGCTGCCCGCGTTCGGCCAGCTGGAGGACGGCGATCGAGGTGAACAGCTTCGAGATCGACGCCATGTCGAAGATGGTGTCGTTGCGCATCGGGACCTGCTGGTCGGCGGGCAGTTCGGTGCCCTGGGCGTCGGCGTACCGCAGCGCCCCGCCGACGGCGTACCGGTCGACCACCACGCCGTCGTGCGCGAGCAGGCCCACCGCGCCGGAGAAGTGCGGGTGCCCGGTGGCGTCCGGCTTCGTCCAGCTCGCCAGGAAGTCCTCGGCCGCCTTCATCGGCGCCGGATCCAGGTTGACGTCCTGCGGGCGGCCGTCGCGCAGCGTCGTCCACGGCGGGGCGAACCCGTGCTGCGGCCGGTCGAAGCGCCCGGCCGCCGGATCGTGGCTCGTGATGGCGCCGGCTCCCGAAGTCAAGGTGGTCAGCGCGACCAGCACTCCGGTGGCCGCGACGAGGACCTTCCTAGCACGCATGAGTCTCCCCCTCAGCGGTAGAGCAGGTAGCGACGACGTTTCCGGTCGAACTCGGCCAGCTCGGCCCGCCAGGCCCCGGTGACCTCGTCGACGCCCGCACCGGCGTCGACCATGGTCCGCAGGCGATCGGAGCCGGAGAGCTTGTCGATGTAGTTGTCGGGGCGCCAGGCGAAGACGTCCGGGTGCAGCGCCTTCGCCGTGACGAGCATGGCGACCGCGGTCCGGATCGCGTCGAAGGCCCGCGGGTCCTCGACGCTCACCTGCACGCCCCCGCAGGTCTGGTTGACGAACTTGCTGAACGTCGGGACGAAGTAGGTCTCGCGGAACTTCGCCCCGGGCAGCCGCTCGGCTTCGAGCTTCTCGCGCCAGCGCCAGTCGAGCCCCGGCGCGCCGATGATCTCGAACGGCCGGGTCGTGCCGCGGCCCTCGGAGAAGACCGTGCCTTCGAACATCCCGGTGCCCGGGTAGACGAGCGCGGTGTCCGGCGTCGGCATGTTCGGGCTCGGGAGCACCCAGTTCAGCCCGGTCCGCGCGAAGAGCGTGTCGCGCTGCCAGCCGCGTACCTGGACGACCTCGAGCTGGAGTTTTTCGTCCGGCAGGAACTCCCCGGCGAAGAAGCGGGCGAGCTCGCCGACGGTCATGCCGTGCTGCTGGGCGATGGGTTGTCTCCCGATCCCGGAGGCGAACTTCGGGTCGAGCACCGGCCCGGCCGCGCGGCCGCCGAGCGGGTTCGGCCGGTCGAGCACGACGAGGGCCGCGTTCGCCTTCGCGGCGGCGGCCATCGCGGTGTAGAGCGACCAGATGTAGGTGTAGAAGCGCGCGCCGACGTCGGCGATGTCGAACACGACCGTGTCGACGCCGGCCTTGGTGAACAGCGAAGCGAGCTTCGTGACGTCGACGCCGTACGCGTCGTACACCGGGACGCCGGTCCTCGGGTCGGTGTAGTCGCCCTCGGACCCGCCGGCCTGCGCGCTGCCGCGGAAGCCGTGCTCGGGCCCGAAGGCCGCGACCGGCTTGACACCGGCCGCGACCATCGAGTCGACGATGTGGTCGCCGTTCAGCAGCACGCCGGTCGGGTTGGACAGCACGCCGAGCTTGCGGCCCTCGAAGGTGCGCCAGCCCTGTGCGGCCAGCTGCTCCGCGCCGGTGAGGACGCGGCCGTGGCTTTCGGTCTGCTCCGGCTGTGCCCCGGCCACGGCGGAGCCGCCCGCCAGAGCCGGGACGGCGAGCGCGCTCGCGCCGAGGAAGTGGCGCCGGTTGAGGTTCACCAGGTCAGCCCGTGGCCGAACGGGTACTTCACGGTCTGCAGGTCGGCCCCCGCCGGGATGTCGACGGGCAGCTTCCCGACCGGTTTCGTCTCGCCGAGGATGACCTTGGCCAGCGCTTCGAGGGTCGGCGTGATGTAGCCGTAGGTGGCCAGCCAGGTCTTCACGGTGGTCGGGTAGCCGGCGTCGTACGGGATCTGCGCGGCGACCGCGACGACCGGCTTGCCGGTGGCCTGGAGGGCGTCGAGCAGCTTGGTCTGCCGGGGGAAGGCGCCGACGTTGTTGGTCAGCACGACGACCAGGTCGGCGGCCCCGGCGTTCGCGACGGCCTGCGCGATCTGGGCGTCGGTCGGGGCCTGGCCGGTCTGGTAGGCCGTCGCGGCGGTGCCGTGGGCCGTCAGCTTCTGCGCGAGGGACGCCGTCGTGGAGACGCCCCAGCCGGTGACGAGCGCGGTCGCGGGCTTCTGCGTCAGCGGCAGGACGCCGGCGTCGTTCGCGATGGCCGTGATGCCGCGGTCGGCGATGTCCTGCGCGGTCTTGAGGCTCGACGGCGTGCCGACCGTCTTCATCACGCGGTTCGGGTCGACGAAGGGCGAGAACAGGATGCCGCGCTCGAACTTCAGCTTCAGCACGCGCAGCACGCTCTGGTCGATCCGCCACATCGGGATGTCACCGGACCTGACGGCGGCCAGGACCGCGTTGATCGCGACGTCGAGGTGCACCGGCATCAGCAGCTGGTCGACGCCGGCCTTCAGCGCGAGGACGGGGATTTCGGCGTCGCTGTGCATCTCGCGCACGCCCTGCATCTCGAGGGAGTCGGTGATGACGACGCCGTTGTAGCCGAGCTCGCCCCGCAGCTTGCCGGTGACGATCGGCTTCGACAGCGTCGCGGGTTCCAGCGACGGGTCGAGGCTGGGGAACTGGATGTGCGCGGTCATGATCGAGTCGATGCCGGCCTTGATGGCGGCCTTGAACGGCGGCACGTCGATGTCGCGCCACGCCTGCTCGGTGCGGTCGATCCGCGGCAGGCCGGTGTGGCTGTCGGTGGCGGCGTCACCGTGGCCGGGGAAGTGCTTGGCCGTCGCGGCGACGGTCTTCGTGGGCAGGTCGGCGTCCTGGTAGCCCTTGACCTCGGCGGTGACGAACTGGCTCGCGAGGCCGGGCTGCCCGGCGAACGAGCGCACCCCGATGACCGGGTTGGCCGGGTTCGAGTTGACGTCCGAGTCGGGCGCGAAGTCCTGGTTGATCCCGACGGCCCGCAGTTCGTGCCCGAGGATCGTGGCGGCCTTGGTGGCCCGGCTCGGGTCCCGCCCGGCCGAGATGGCCATCGAGTTCGGGAACTCGGTGGCCGGCGCGCCCATCCGGGTCACGGTGCCACCCTCCTGGTCGGCCCCGATCTGCAGCGGGATGTGCGCCCCGCTGCCGACGGCGGCCTGCTGGAGGCCGTTCGAGAGCTTCGCGACCTGGACGGGGTCGTCGAAGTTGTCGCGCGTGTCGTTGTTGAAGTAGATGACCCCGCCGAGGTGGTACTTCCGGATGACCTGAGCCGGGGTGTCGACGCCGAAGTCGGCCTGGTTCTTGGGGTTGACCTCGTCGGCGGTCTTGCCGTTCACCCAGGTGACGAACAGCTGCCCGACCTTCTGCTCGAGCGTCAGCCCGCGCAGCGCCTGCGTCGCCGCGGCTTCCGCGCTCACCGCGGGTGAGCTCGCCGCGGTCGCGACACCCACACCGGTGAGGGCGAGCACCCCCGCAACGGGCAGGGCGAGCGCATGGAACCTCCGATTTCGGGTCGTCACGACCAGCCTCCCAGAAAGTAGCGGGCGCCGGTCGGGACGTCAGAAGTCCACTCGGAGGCGCCAGTATCGGGAAGCTACTCACCGAATCCGGCGCTGTCCATCGACCGACCGCGCGAACGCGCCAGTCGTACCCGGATCGGTAGAAAGGCCCGGCCACCTGCGGCCGAACGAGTGAAACCCCCAGTTCCGCCCCCCTAACGCGTGATGCCCCTCCAGTCACGCGTGATGCCCCGTCAATCACGGCCGATGCCCGGCTGGTCACACGTGATGCCCGATTCCGCACGTAGGCCCGCGGTGCCGACCCCCCCAATAGACGAGGCGGCGCCCGTAGCCAATGGCCACGGGCGCCGCCTGCAGAGCGCGAACTTCTCGGGCGACCAAGCGTGCAACTCTGGTCGTACCTACATGGACTCGGCGTGTGGCGTCCCACTACGCAGTCCCTAGACGACGAGCCTCCCGCGGCGCGCTGCGCGTGGGTACCCGGAGTCCGCGCACGGAGGTTTGCCGGGGTGGAACAGGCTTCTCTTCTACCTGCTCCCTGGCCGACCGAACGTCCGCACCTACTTTCTACGCCGTGAGCCCGGTCACTTCAAGTGCGCGTACGGGTGCACCGGTACAGAGGCTGGATCGGGTGACATCGGCACCCTGCGCGACGGACAATTCGGGGCTGGGCCAAGCAAAGTCGCAGCCGTACGGCCGTGTGGGTGGCGGCCGTGCGGCTATCGGGACCGTCGGCGACGGCTGAGGCCGTACCAGGTCGCGCCGGCGGCCACCGCGCCGACGCCGAGCGCCACGATTCCCGCCGATCGGGTGGGGATCCGGGTCCGCAGCGACATCGGCCGCTCGAAGGCCAGGATCGGCCAGCCGCGGTCGAGGGCCTCCCGCCGCAGGAGCTTGTCCGGGTTGACCGCGTGCGGGTGCCCGACGACCTCGAGCAGCGGGATGTCGGTGCTCGAATCCGTGTACGCGAAGCACTCGGCGAGGTCGTAACCGTGCGTGGCGGCGAGCTGCTTCGCGGCGACGGCCTTGTTGGCGCCGTAGCAGTAGAAGTCGACTTCGCCGGAGTACCGGCCGTCGACGATCTGCATCCGCGTGGCGACGCTCCGGTTCGCCCCGAGCATCTCCGCAACCGGCGCGACGACCTCCTCGCCGGTCGCCGACAGCACGATCACGTCGTGCCCGTCCGCGCGGTGGCGCGCGATCAGCTCCGCGGCCTCCGCGTACACGAGCGGGTCGACGACGTCGTGCAGCGTCTCGCGCACGATCGCGGAAACCTGCGCGACGTCCCAGCCGGCGCACAGCGCGGAAACCTCGGCGCGCAGGCGTTCGGTCTTGTTCTCGTCGGCGCCGGCGAGTGAGAACACCAGTTGCGCGTACGCACTCCGCAATGCGGCGCGGCGGTTGATCAATCCTTCTTTGAGCAAGGGTTTGCTGAACGCCAACGCGCTCGAGGAAGCGATGATCGTCTTGTCCAGGTCGAAGAACGCGGCCACCGCGTGCTCCGGGCCCGGCTTCCGGATGCGCGACGGCGCGCTGCTCGGTTCGGCCACCCGCCCAGGATAGGAGCTTGATCGAGGCACGTCCCGTTGATCCACCACGCGCGCGTCGCGCCGGGCGGAAAATCCATGACAGGCAGGCACTTCGGGCGCGCTGTGCCGTTATCGAACTGTGTGCCTCGCCCGCCGCGCGAACCGGCGCTCGGCGGAGTTACAGTGAGGGAGCCCGGTGTCCAACCGGGCCGGTTCAGTCCGACCCCCCGGGGCTGAACCCACGGCGGCCCCCGTCCCTCCCCCCTGGCGGGGGCCGCCCTCTTACCTTCCGTTTGCCTTCGCGGCTTTCCTTTTCCCTGCGCGGATTCCGGCCGAGCCGATCTTCTTGCCTTCTTCTTACCTTCGGCGATTTCCGTCGCCGCGCGGGTGCCGTTGGTGATCGAAGCCGGATGCGGATATCCGGGCTTGTTTCCGCCGCAGGTGCGTCGCGGGCGGGCGCGATCCTGCCACACCCCACCGACAGAACCGCCCGGCGAGCGGTTCCCGGGCACAAGTTGTCCACAACACCCCGGTTGTCCACAGCCGGCCACCCACCCCGTTGTGCCGCCCCACCCCCGCCCGCGACGGTGGAAGCCGGGCCACCCACGGCCCGCACCGACGACGGGGGAGGAACGCATGACGGGGGAACGACCGCTGGTGGTCGCCGCGGACGAAACCGTGCTCGACGAGATACTGCGCGTGGCGGCGGTCGCGGGCTGCGAACTCGACCGGGCACCGGACCTGACCGCGGCCCGCGGGCACTGGGCACGGGCGCCACTGGTGGTGCTCGACGAGGAAACCGCGCGGCTGGCACCCGTGCTGCCGCGGCGCAGCGGGGTCGTCCTGGTCTGCAAGGGCAGCCCGGGCACGGCGACGTGGGAGCACGCGTTCCGCTGCGGCATCGAGCGCGTGATTTCGTTGCCGGACGAGGAGACCGAGCTCGCCGGCACGTTCGCCGACGTCGTCGAGACCCCGGCGGAGGAGGCCGGGCTGGTGCTCGGCGTGGTCGGCGGCCGGGGCGGCGCGGGCGCATCCGTCTTCGCGGCGGCGCTGGCCCTGGCGGCCGACCGTGCCCCGGGCGGCGCCCTGCTGGTGGACTGCGACCCGCTCGGCGGCGGCCTGGATGTGTTGCTGGGCTTGGAAAAGACCCCCGGCCCCCGCTGGCCCAACGTCCGTTTGAGCGGCCGCATCTCGGTGTCGTCCCTGGCGGCGGTCCTGCCACACCGGAGACATCGCGGCGGCAGCCTCCCGGTCCTCGCGTGCGGTAAAGAAGGCGAAGGGCCGGCGGTCGAGTCGCTGTCGGCGGTGGTGTCCGCGGGCCGCCGGTCGGGCCGCACGGTGGTGTGCGACCTGCCCCGCTCTCTCGGCGGCGCGGCCGCGGAAGCGGTTGCGGTGGCCGACATGGTGGTCCTCCTGGTGCCGACGGAGGTCCGAGCCTGCATGGCGGCAAAGCAGGTCCTGCGCGGTCTGTCGGACCTGACGGCCCGCCTCGGCGTGGTCGCGTGTGGACGGTCGAGGGCAGCATCCGCCACCAGAACGGCGGCCCTCCTCGGCCCGCCCCTCCTGGCCACAATGCGCCCGGAGCGCGGCCTGGCAGCCGAGGTGGAGCGCGGCGAGTTCCCGGCCAAGCCATCAGGCCCCCTGGCCGAAGCGGCGGCGAGGGTCCTGGCCACGGCCCGTCACGAAGCCCGGACGGCCTCCCGATGACGACACCCGCCGACCTCCGCCCGCCAAGCCGCCCGGTCGCGGTGGGCGAGCTCCTGCTCCCAACGGTCCTGCACCTGACAACAAGAGGTGCCCAGAGCGCGGCGAACTTCTCAACGCTGCTGGCATCCGCGCCCGGCCACCCACCCGAAACGGCAGCCGGGCCCGCCGGTCCTGCGTCGCCGCCTGAACCGCCCCGAGCACCGTCGCGCCCGGCAAGTCCCGCGGAGGCTCGTGCCGGCACTCGCGTCACGGCTTGCGTCAGCCCGCCCGGAGCGTCGGCTGGGGCCGCTGGTGCGGAGGAGCCCGGCCCGCCGGCGATGCGTGCCCGCACCCGCGTCACGGCCCACGCACCACAGGCCCCGGCGAAAGCCGCTGGCCCGCGTGCGCAGAGCACCCGTGTCACCCCGACCCGCAACCCAGCCAAGGCGGTGACCTCATGACAACCGACTTCGTCGACCGCGTCCGCAACCGCCTCGCCGGCGACCGCCGCCAGGCCGACCCGATCGCCGTCGCCACCGCGGTCCGCGCCGAAGCCGGCGGCGTCCTCGGCCACGACGCCGCGCTCGACGCGGCCCGCCAGGCCCGCGACGAGTTCGTCGGGCCCGGCCCGCTGGCCCCGCTCCTCGACGACCCGGCGACCACCGACGTGCTCGTCACCGGCCCGGACGAGGTCTGGACGGACGGCCCGGCCGGCCTCACGCGCACCGGCATCCGGTTCGACGGCGAGGAGTCCGTCCGCCGGCTCGCCCAGCGCCTCGCCCTCGTGGCGGGCCGGCGCCTCGACGACGCCCAGCCGTACGTGGACGGCTGGCTACCCGGCTCCGGCCCCCACGGCCGCATCCGCCTGCACGCCGTCCTCCCGCCGATCGCGGCCGGTGGCACGTGCCTGTCCCTCCGCATCCTCCGCCCGGCGACGCACGACCTCACCACCCTCGGCGAACTGGGCGCGTTCGACGCCGAGGGCGCGAAACTCCTCCGAACCGTCGTCTCGCGGCGGATGGCCTTCCTCGTCACCGGCGGCACGGGCGCGGGCAAGACCACACTCCTAGCCGCGCTGCTGGGCGCAGTCGACCCGGCCGAGCGGATCGTCTGCGTCGAAGACGCCGGCGAGCTCCGGCCGGCGCACCCGCAGTTCGTCAGCCTGCTCGCCCGTCCGGCCAATGTGGAGGGTGCGGGCGCGGTCGGCCTGCCCGAGCTCGTGCGCCAAGCGCTGCGCATGCGCCCGGACAGGCTGGTGGTCGGCGAGGTCCGCGGCGCCGAGGTCGGCGCCCTGCTCACGGCGCTCAACACCGGCCACGACGGCGGCGCGTGCACGGTCCACGCCAATTCCCCGGCCGAGGTGCCGGCCCGCATCGAGGCGCTGGCCGCACTCGGCGGCCTCGGCCGCGACGCGGTGCACAGCCAGCTGGTCGCGGCGATCCGCGTGGTGCTGCACATGCGGCGCGAACCGGGCGGCCGTCGACGCCTGGCGGAAGTCGGCGTACTCCGCACCGAGCGCGGCCGTGCTCGGGTCGTGCCGGTGTGGCGCGCAGGCCGCTGGACGGTCGACCGCCACCTCTTCGCAACGGCATCTCTCTGCTGACCAGGAGGCAGTGATGATCACCCCATGGGTCCCGCTGTGCGCGGGAGCGGCCCTGGCCTGCTGGCCCGCAGCACCGACCCGCCTCCAGGCGGCGCTCGAGCCACCGGCGAAGGTCCGGATCCCCGACGTGTGGCGCACCATCCGCTGGCTGCTCCCGGCCGCCCTCGCGGGACTGCTCGCCGGTCCCGGTGGCGCGATCGCGGCCGGCGTCCTCACGCTGGCGTGGCGCCAGGAATGGCGAGCCCACCGCCGAGCCACGGCAGACCTGACAACGGCGGCGCAAACGGCAACGGCGTTGCGGACGATGGTGGCGGAGCTCCGAACGGGAGCCCACCCGGTAACGGCGGCAGAAGCAGCAGGGGCCGCCGTCCCGCCGCTGGCGGCCGACCTCCAAGCCCTGGCAACGGCGGCCCGCCTCGACACTGAGCTGAGCGCACCGGCCTTCCCACAGCTGGCAGCAGCCTGGAAGTTGGCCAAGCGCCACGGCCTCCCGATGGCCGACGCCCTGGACGCAACCCGCCGCGACGCCGAAGCAGCCCTGACCTTCGCCCGCCGAGCCCGCGCAAAGCTGGCCGGCCCCCAGGCGAGCGCGGCGGTGCTCACCGCCCTCCCGGCCCTGTGCGTGCTGCTGGGCCAGCTCATGGGCGCAGCGCCGCTCCCCGTGCTGGCAGACAGCACGCCCGGTCAGATCCTGCTGGTCACGGGCAGCACCCTGCTTTGGGCCGGCACGGCCTGGTGCCGAGCCCTGACGGCAAAGGTGCGTGTCCGATGACCGCGGCCGCCCTCCTCTTATTCGTCGGAGCCCTGCTCAGCTGGCCGGACAACACAGTCGCGCGGCGCTTCTCCTGGCTGACCGGCGCCGCGAAACCCGACCCCGCCCGGACGTGGCACCGCGCCGTCCCCCACACGGCGGTCATCATCGGCGGCGCCTCCGCAGCGGTCCTGATCGGCGGAATCACCGGCGCGGCGCTGGGCGCGATCCTCACCGCGAGCGGCTGGTGGGCGATCCGCCGGGCCCGCCGTCCGCGTCCACCGGCCATGGACATCGCCGCCAAGTTGCGGCTGGCAGGCACGCTCGACCTCCTCGCCGCGTGCTTGCGCGCCGGGCTGCCGGTGCCGTCGGCCCTTGACGCCGTGGCCGGCACGGCGCCCGTCCCCGTCGATGCGGCGCTGAGTTCCACCGCCGGGCTGCTCGCTCTCGGCTCCCGGCCGGACGAGGCGTGGGCGCCGGTGCGAACGGTCCCGGGCCTCGGCGAGCTGGCGGCCGCGGCGATCCGGACGTCCCGGTCAGGTGCCGCCTTCGCCGCATCAGCAGGCGACCTCGCCGGCCGGATCCGCGACGAGCTGTCCACCGAAGCGGAGGAGCGCGCCGAGCGGGCCGGCGTGGCGCTGGCCCTGCCGGTCGGCCTGTGTTTCCTGCCCGCCTTCTTCTGCCTGGGCGTGCTGCCGGTCGTCCTCGGCCTGGCCGGACGGCTCGGCCCGCTCCTCTGACCACAAGACTGAAGGGAAACCCCATGCGCACGTTCCGCCGCCGACCTCGGTCGGATGACGGCTCCACGACGGTCGAGTACGCCATCGTCACCGTCGCCGTGGCGGCCTTCGCCGCGGTCCTCTACTCCCTGCTCACCGGGGATTCGGTCGTCTCGTGGCTGACGAACCTGGTCATGAGGGCGTTGTCGGTGCCGTCATGAGCCGCCGCGACGAAGGCTCGGTGACCGTCGAGGCGGCGCTCGGTCTGGCCGGCCTGACGGTGGTCACGGTGCTGCTGATCGCGGGCCTCGCAACCCTGACGAGCCAGTTGCGCTGCACGGACGCAGCCCACGAGGCTGCGCGGCTGCTGGCCAGGGGCCAACCCCATGAGGCCGCAGCGGCGGTCCACCAGATCGCGCCACCGGGCGCGAACCTGACGTTCCAGCACGTCGGCGACACCATCACGGTGCAGGTGACGGCCCTCCCGGCAGGCGGCCTCCTCCCGGCGGTGCACCTGAACGCCACGGCATACGCGGTGGCCGAGCCAGGAACGGAGGCGGCGAATGCCCCAGGCTGACCACCCACCACCCGACAGCGGAGCGGCGACGATCTGGACAGCGCTGGCGGTAACGGCCCTGGCCGGAGTAGCAGTGCTGGCATTCTGGCTGGCAGCGGCGGTGACCGCCCGCCACCGAGCCGAGTCGGCAGCCGACCTGGCCGCCCTCGCCGCGGCTTCGCACGCCGCGGAGGGCCCGACCGAAGCCTGCGAACGCGCAAGGTGGGTGACGACCCGGATGGGAGTCACGCTCCTGACCTGCCGATGGCAGCGACTGGACGCCCTGGTCGAGGTCGAGGCACCAAGCCCCGGTCTCGTCGGCCTGCCCAACTCGTCGGCCCGTGCCCGAGCAGGCCCCACCGGCTGACCGTGGAGGCCGCCGGAACCGCTAGCCCTCATCTCAAGGGGCTGCCCACCCATGGCTACCTGAGGGGTGGCGCGGGCTCACACGTCGACCACCCGCCTGCGTCCGAGCGGCCCCGCGGTCGGCCCCCGCCGTTTGGGCGGCCCTCGCCTCCGCGGCGCGCCCGGCGGTGCCGTCCGCCGGACGCCGACCGGTCGGTATGCGGCGGTGACCGGCTGGTCCGCCGGGCCTGGCGATGAGCGGCCGATTGTCACGGGCAGCGGTCGTTGGTGCACGGCGAGCGGTCGAATCCGCTGCTCACCTGGGCCGAAGGGGGGCACGCCGGCCCCTGACCGCGCCTTCGAAAAGCGAAGGATCCTGGGCTTTCGCGCGACGAACGGTCCGTGTGTGGTTGCCGTTTACCGTCCATCCGCGCCCGGGCGTTCGGTCGGGCCGTATGGATCACTGGGCGTTCATCGCCCCGTAACCACCGGTTGTCGCGCGGGGGTTCCGGGCAATGTGCAACTTGCCGTTAAGTGAGATGTGCGACACCACGGCAGGGTTTAGCCGGGTCGCGGCGAACCGGAACCTTAAGGCAGGAAGACAATGTTGGACGCGAATTGGCCGGACAGCTGGCGCGGCGCCTTCCGCATCGAACTGCGGGCGGAGGCGATCGGACTCGCTTGGCGCGGCTGGCCGGTGCTCCCGGGCGTCAACCCCGCTCCGCTCACCGACGGCGACGACCTCACCTGGCGCCGTCCCGTTCCGGCCAGCGACGCCTGGCGTGAGCAGCTGGGCACCCACGCCCACGAGGTCGCCACCTGGTTCTCCGACCGCACGCACAGCCTGCTCGTCGCCACCGGCACCGTGCTCGACGCCATCGAGGTCGACGACGAACTCGGCAAGCGCGCCTGCCGCCTCCTCCGCGCCCTCGGCCACCCGGCGCCGATCATCGCGCTGCCGAACGGCCGCTGGCTGTTCCTCACCACCGTCGCCGACAGCGTTCCGGCCGAGCTGGCCGAGCGCGCCGCCATCCAGTGGCACGGCAAGGACAGCTACATCCCGCTGCCGCCTTCGCCGTTCCAGCACGGTGTCGTGCACTGGCGCGTGAAGCCCGAGGTGTGCGGCTGGCAGCTGCCGGACGCCGCCGAGGTGCACGGCGTTCTCGTGCGCGCCCTGGCCGGCGAGCACGCCCCGCAGCTGGTCCAGTCCGGCGCGGCCTGATCCACCCGACCACCGCCGCCGGCCGGTCCCAGCCCGGCCGAGGCGGAGTACGACACAACTCCATGAACCACGATGTGGCCGTCCTAGGCGCCGTGTTGACGCAACGCCCCGAGCACGGTGTCCAGAACAGCCACTGCCCCCGCCTTGTCCAGCGGATCGTTGCCGTTCCCGCACTTCGGCGACTGGACGCAGGACGGGCAACCCGTCGGGCACTCGCAGGAGACGATCGCCTCCCGCGTTGCGGCCAGCCACGGGACAATCGCGGCATAACCGCGTTCGGCAAATCCCGCACCCCCGGGATGCCCGTCATGCACGAACACCGTCGCCTCCCCGGTGTCTTCGTGCCACGCGGTACTCACCCCGCCGATGTCCCACCGGTCGCACGTAGCGAACAGCGGTAGCAGGCCGATCGCCGCGTGCTCGGCGGCATGCAGGGCACCGGGGACCCGTGCCGGAACCAATCCGGCACCCCCCGGTGCCCTGCCACCCTCGTGAGCGGGCCCCCGACCGCTCGCCAGGGGTTCCTCCCCGGTCCCCACCGGCCCCGCAGATTCGGTCCCCACCCGATGGCCCCCGGTCCCCGCCTCACCATCACCCGAAAAGCCGGAGCCGCCGGCAGCCGCTGAGCCGGCCGCTGCGCGGAAGTGGCTCGCGGAGCCGCCGACGGTGGCCGACGCCGCTGAGCTGGAGCCACCGGCAGCCGCCGACGCCGCGGAGTCACCGGCGGTCGCCGAACCCGCTGAGCTGGAACCGCCGACGGTCGCCGAAGCCGCTGAGTCACCTGCGGCAATGGATTCGCTCCTTGCTCCAGCAGCGTTCAAGCCTCCCGCAGCCGAAGGGCTCACCGCCACACCGGAGCAATCCACCCCGGCGGAGCCCAGCGCATCACCCGAGCCGCCCGCTACGTCGGCGCCGCCGGCACCGGCACCGGCTGAACTGCTCGCATCTCCGGCACCGCGCGCACCGCCACGCCACCCCTTCCCACCCCCGGCAGCCGGCCCCAGCAGCTCCGACGAAACCGTGTACCAAACCGCTCGCGTGTGCAGGCTCTGCTCCGGCAGGTCGAGCGGCGTGTGGTCCAGCACCTCCCCGGACGGCCGCCGCCGCAGGTACCCCACCACCTGGGACGTCACCGCCACCTCGCCGAGGCAGACGCTCACCCCTCCGTAATCCTGCTTCTCCTGGGTGCTCAGCACCGAGATGTCCACGACCTCACGCGGTGTCGTCGTCCAGTCCGGGTTCTCCGCGTGCACCAGCGCCAGCCCGGTCTCCAGATCCAGCTCGTCGACGACGTACGACGACCCCTGGTGCAGGTACACCGCGCCCGGGTGGACCGCGAAGCACGCCGAGCCCGGGTCGACCGTTCCGAGCATCCGGCCCGAGTCCGACTCGACCACCGCGATCTGCTCGCCGCCCGTGCCGCGGATGCCGACTTCGGCGTGCGGGCGGTCCCGCGACGTCCAGTACCAGCCGCTCGACCGGCGCCGCAGGAGCTTCTGCTCCGCCAGCTCGGCCAGCACCTCCTGGGCCGCCGCGCCGCCGAACACCTCCAGCTCCGGCACCGTCAGCGGCAGCTCGGCCACCGCGCACGCCAGCTGCGGCGCCAGCACGTACGGGTTCGTGGGGTCGAGCACCGCTGTCTCCACCGGCCGGGACAGCAGCGCCGCCGGGTGGTGCACCAGGTACGTGTCGAGCGGGTCGTCCCGCGCGACGAACACCACCAGCGCCGAGTCGCCCGATCGGCCCGCGCGCCCGGCCTGCTGCCAGAACGACGCGAGCGTGCCCGGGTAGCCCGCCAGCACCACAGCGTCCAGCCCCGCGATGTCGACGCCGAGCTCCAGCGCGTTCGTCGTCGCGACCCCCAGCAGACGCCCCGACAACAACGCCGCCTCGAGCGCCCGACGCTCTTCCGGAAGGTAACCAGACCTATACGCCGCAACGGTTTCCGCCAACGCGGGGTCCACTTCGGACAATATCCGGCGCGCCCCCAGCGCGGCCAGCTCCGCGCCCCGCCGCGAGCGGATGAAGGCCAGTGACCGCGCACCTTCCACGACCAGGTCGGCGAGGATCCGCGACGCCTCCGCACCCGCCGGCCGCCGGACCGGCGCGCCGTTCTCCCCGGTCAGCTCCTCCAGCAGCGGCGGCTCCCACAACGCCACCGTCCGGGCGCCGCGCGGCGACGCGTCCTCAGTCACGGCGACGCAAGACACGCCCGTCAGCCGCGAAGCGAACGAAGCCGGCGAAGCAGTCGTCGCCGACGCGAGCACGAACACCGGCGAAGCGCCATAGTGCTCAGCCACCCTCCGAAGCCGGCGAAGCAGCAACGCGACGTGCGAGCCGAAGACGCCGCGATAGCTGTGGCACTCGTCGACGACCACGTACCTGAGCCGCCGGAAGAACGTCGCCCACCGGCCGTGTGCCGAGAGGATCCCGCGGTGCAGCATGTCCGGGTTGGTGAACACCCAGTTCGCGTGCGCGCGCACCCAGTCGCGCTCCGCCATCGGGGTGTCCCCGTCGAACGACGCCGCCCGCACCCCGGGTACGTCCAAAGAGGACACCGACCGCAGCTGGTCCGCGCCCAGCGCCTTGGTCGGCGACAGGTACAGCGCGTTCGCCTTCTCGCCCGCCGCGAGCCGGGAGAGCACCGGCAGCTGGTACGCCAGCGACTTGCCCGACGCCGTGCCCGTCGAGACCACGACGTGCCGGCCCTCGTACGCGTGCGAAGCCGCCTCGGCCTGGTGGGCCCAGGGCGCCGAAACCCCGCAGTCACGCAGCGCAGCGACAACCGCCGGATCCGCCCACAACGGCCACTCTGCGTAGCGCGCGGGACGGCCCGGCAGGTCCGCGACGTGCGTGACCGGGTGCTCGCGCGACGGGATGCCGGCGGTCACCCGCCTCAGCAGCCGCTGCCCACGTGTTTCGTCCACCCGCCGAGCTTGGCACAGGGGTCCGACAGTTCCGGCATCCCCAACTGCGCCAACGGATCGGCAACAGAGTGATCGTTCAAGTGAGGAGGCTCACAAGGTAACGGAATGTACCGTCCCCGGGACGGCGTGAAGACGCTGGTTGCGATACCAATACACTCCCGCAATCCACACCCTCTGTGGTGAGCGTCATGTGAGACGTGCATTGCTGCCCGGCTAGCGTGTCGCTCGGTACAGGGTCCATGCCAGCGCCGGCCGTGTCGAACCCTCGGCTTGCCGTCGACGCTGGCGCTCGGCGACGTCTCATGGAGGACGAATGTCACGGCAGTTCCTCGCGGAGGGCGGCGGGAATATCTCGCTCTCCGGAGGTGGCTACACGATTGTCGGTGTAGTCGCCGTGGTCGCGCTTGCCGCACTCGTCATCGGCTACGTCCTGCTCAAGGAGGTGCTGGCCGCAGGCCAGGGCACCGCCAAGATGCAGGACATCGCCAAGGCGGTGCAGGAAGGCGCGGCCGCGTACCTCAAGCGGCAGCGGAACACTCTCGCCATCTTCGGCGTGATCGTGTTCCTCCTGCTCTTCATCCTTCCCGCCGACGACTGGAACGAGAAGATCGGCCGTTCGATCTTCTTCCTGGTCGGCGCGGGTTTCTCGTTCGCGATCGGCTACCTCGGCATGTGGCTGGCGACGCAGGCGAACCTGCGCGTCGCGGCCGCGGCGCGTGAGGAAGGCGGCCGTGAGATCGCCATGCGCGTGGCGTTCCGCACCGGTGGCGTGGTCGGCATGATCACCGTCGGCCTCGGCCTGTTCGGTGCCGCGGTCGTCGTACTGGTCTACACCGGCCAGGCGCCCAAGGTGCTCGAGGGCTTCGGCTTCGGCGCCGCCCTGATCGCGATGTTCATGCGTGTCGGCGGCGGTATCTTCACCAAGGCCGCCGACGTCGGCGCGGACCTGGTCGGCAAGGTCGAGCAAGGTATCCCGGAGGACGACCCGCGCAACGCCGCCACCATCGCGGACAACGTGGGTGACAACGTCGGCGACTGCGCCGGCATGGCCGCGGACCTGTTCGAGTCCTACGCCGTCATGCTCGTCGCCGCGCTGATCCTGGGCAGCACCGCCTTCGGCGTGCACGGCCTGATCTTCCCGCTGATCGTCCCGGCCATCGGTGTCATCACCGCCGTCATCGGTGTCTACATCACCAAGGCGCGCGCGGGCGAAGGCGGTCTGGTCACGATCAACCGCTCCTTCTACATCTCCGCGGTGATTTCCGCGGTGCTGTCGGCGATCGCGGCCTTCGTGTACCTGCCGAGCCGATTCTCCGACTTCGGCGCGGGCTTCGACGGTTCGGGCAACCCGGCGGTCATCGCGACCGTCGCGGTGATCATCGGCATCGTGCTCGCGGCGATCATCCTGAAGCTGACCGGGTACTACACCGGCACCGAGTACAAGCCGGTCAAGGACGTCGGCCAGACGTCGGAAACCGGTGCGGCCACGGTCATCCTGTCCGGAATCTCGATCGGCTTCGAGTCCGCTGTGTACACCGCGCTCGTCATCGGCGCGGCCGTGTTCGGCGCCTACCTGCTGGGCGGCGGCGTCGCGCTGTTCGCCGTGGCGCTGGCCGGTACCGGCCTGCTGACCACGGTCGGCGTCATCGTCGCGATGGACACCTTCGGCCCGGTTTCGGACAACGCGCAGGGCATCGCCGAGATGTCCGGTGACGTCGACGAGAAGGCCGCGCAGATCCTCACCGAGCTCGACGCGGTCGGCAACACCACCAAGGCGATCACCAAGGGCATCGCGATCGCCACGGCGGTCCTCGCGGCGACGGCGCTGTTCGGCTCCTATTCGGACGCGATCACGAAGGCGGTGGGCGTCGGCGGCAGCTTCGTCGCGAACATCGTGACCCCGGCGACCTTGGTCGGCGTGATCGTCGGTGCGGCGGTCGTGTTCATGTTCTCCGGTCTCGCGGTCAACGCGGTGTCCCGGGCCGCCGGCGCGGTCGTTTACGAGGTGCGCCGCCAGTTCCGCGACATCCCGGGGATCATGGAGGGCACCACCCGCCCCGAGTACGGCAAGGTCGTCGACATCGTCACGCGCGACTCGCTGCGCGAGCTGACGACGCCGGGTCTGCTGGCGGTCTTCGCCCCGATCGCGGTCGGCTTCGGTCTGGGCACCGGCGCGCTCGCCGGCTACCTGGCCGGTGCGATCGCCTGCGGCACCCTGATGGCGATCTTCCTCGCCAACTCCGGTGGCGCGTGGGACAACGCGAAGAAGCTGGTCGAAGACGGCAACCACGGCGGCAAGGGTTCGGCCGCACACGAGGCCACCATCATCGGTGACACCGTGGGCGACCCGTTCAAGGACACCGCCGGCCCGGCGATCAACCCGCTGATCAAGGTGATGAACCTGGTTTCCGTGCTGATCGCGCCGGCCGTCGTCCAGCTGACGATCGGTGACAGCGCGAACACCGCGGTCCGCATCATCATCTCGCTGGTCGCGCTCGCCGTGATCGTGGCGGCGATCGTGGTCTCGAAGCGGCGGGGCACGGTCATTTCCGACACCCCGGCCGAGATCAAGGCCTGAGTTCCAGGGTGACCCCCGGGCCCGGCGCGCGGCGACGCGTGCCGGGCCCGGGGCTTGCCGTCCCAGAAAGGCCCGGCGACTTGCGAAGCACCACCGAGTCGGTACCGTCGGGCCTGCCGGGGCGTCGTCGGGCAGGAGGTACGCGAGTGCGGCAGCGGTCGACCGTCTTCGCCGCCCTGGCCACGACGATCTCCTTCTGCCTCGCCGGGTGCGGGCAGCCGGCCACCGAGCCGCCGCCGGACCCGGATCCCCCGGTCACGACCATCGTGCCCCACGCCGATCCCGCGGCGGACTGGGCGGAAAGCTACTGCAACGCCGTGACGCACCTGGTCCGCACGCTCGCCGAACTGCCCGCGGTCGACCCGAGCACGCCGCAGAAGGCGTCCCGGACGTCCAGCGACCTGCTGTCTTCCGTCGTCGGGGGCCTCGACCAGAGCCTGGCCGGCCTGAACGCGCTCGGCGCGCCGCCGGTGCCGTCGGCGGACGCCGGCCGCCGGGACGTCATCCGGCAGTTCGGTGAGATCCGCGCGGAGGCCGAGAGCGCGCGTCAGCGCATCGAGACCGTCCGCGGCAACGCGCCGGCGACGAAGGCCGCCCTCGGCGAGGCCAAGGCGGCGCTCGACCGCATCGACGCCATCGACTACCTCAAGGGCCTCAAGGACGTCCCGGCCCTGGCGGCGGCGCAACAGCGCGCCCCGGCCTGCCGGCAGCTGGATCAACCGGCCGGCTGAAGATCGGCGTGACGCTCGCCACGAATCGAACTTGTGTTCTAGTATGGCGCGGTGGATCGGACGATCTCGCTCTTCTCCGCCGAGGCCAGCGGGCCGGGCCTGGGCGACCTGGCCGGCCTGTTGTGCTGCCACGGCCAGATCACCGGCTTCGGGCGCACCGCCGCCCGGCTGTCGGTGGTCGTCGAGGAGCCGTGGCGCGCCCACGTCCTGGTGCGCGAGTTCCGCTGCCGCGGCGCGGACGCCCAGGTCTCGAAGGCCGACTGCGGCCGTCCGCAGGTGCGCACGTCGTTCCGGGTCGACCTGCTGCCGCTGGCGCTGCGGTGGCTGCGTGAGGGCTGCGCGGGCCCGTTCGAGGACGACTCGGGCAAGGCGGTACCGGCCGGCTTCCGGCTGAGCGGCGCGATGCTGCGGATGTGGGCGTTGGCCGGCGGCCGTCCCGGCACGCAGGGTTACCTGCTGGGCGTCGACCCGCTCGCCCCCGGCATGCACGAGCGGCTGGTCGAGGCGCTGACGCCGTTGGGCGTCGCGGCGAAGCTGACCGGCCCGAAGGCCGAGGTCCCGGCCGTGAAAGTCACCGGGAAACGCCGGCTGGAGGCGCTGCTGGAGCTGATCGGGGAGCCGCCGCCGGGCGCCGAAGCGGCGTGGCCCGGCGCGGAACCGCAACCGCACCCGGAGGCCGCGACGAGCACGGCCTGACCGGGTGCGGCGGGTGCGTCAGGGCCGGGGCAGCGTGCAGCCGGCCTGGGTGAGGGCGATTTCGTTGGCCGCGGTGAGGCACGCGGGAATGCCGTAGGTCTCCTGGCCGTAGTTCGTCTTGTAGTGGACGGTGACGTTGCCGGCCTGGTCGACCTCGCACGGGTTGTTCTCCGTGCAGCGTGCGCCGTCCTCGTTGCCGGTGTTGTTCACGCCGACGACCTTGCCGCCGGAGACGATCGGCGAGCCCGACGTCCCGCCGATGGTCTGGCAGGCGGAGGTGTAGCGGATCGAGTCCTTCCAGGTCCAGCTGCCCTCCTTCAACCGGTAGACGAACCCGTCGATGTTGCAGGAGTAGATGCGCTTCCAGTAGCCGGAGACGACGTCGATCGCCGCGCCCGCCGCCGGGTGCGCGTTCGAAAGTTCCAGGGGCGAGATGCCGTAGCTCGACTTGATCTGCGCGTAGGTGGTGGTGAGCTGGTAGAGCGACACGTCGGTGTCGGTCATCGTGCCGTAGACGATCTTCTTGGCGCGCAGCGTCGCCTTGTTGCTGCCACTGGCGGTGAGCAGCGTGAACGTCCGGCTGGAGGCGCGGTTGGTGATCACCTCGCCGGGCCCGGGGAAGCCGGTTTCCAGGCAGTGCCCGTTGGACATCACGAGCGCGGGCGCGGTGTCGGGCGTCGCGGCCGGCTTGACCACCGACCCCGAGCAGTTGGACAGGGCCACGGTGCCGGCGAAGTTCGCCGCGGCCGCGTTCGCCGGAGTGACCCCCAGCAATACTGTGGCGGTCGCAGCGGTGAACAAGGCGCCGAGCAGGCGTCGGGTCATGGCGGATCCTTTCGGCTGGGCGGGGAAACCAGTGAAGCGGTGACGTCCCCGTGCCCACCACCGTCGAACGGAGGGTATCCGGACGGTCACGCGCTAGGCTGCGCGGGACGTGGCCGAAATCACGTGGCAGGTACGTTGGGGAAACATCGCCGAGGTCAACGGCGATGCGCTGGGCACAGGACCGGCGGCGTGTTGGGCCACCTCCGCGCCGTCCGGGCCGGAACAGCGTGCACACTGGCAGGTCGAGACACGGGCCCTGGCAGGGACGTGGTGCAGTCCCGCGGCGGCGGGACGAGATGAGCGGAGAGCAGGACAGCGTGGCAGGAGCACGGACCAAGAAGAACGGAGCCGCGGCGGGCAACGGCGCCGGGCACCGGCGGCTGGTCATCGTCGAGTCGCCGACGAAGGCCCGCAAGATCGCGCCCTACCTCGGCGGCGGTTACGTCGTCGAGTCCTCCGTCGGGCACATCCGCGACCTGCCGCGCGGTGCCGCCGACGTACCCGCCCAGTACAAGGGCGAGGCGTGGGCGCGGCTCGGCGTCGACGTCGACAACGGCTTCAAGGCCCTCTACGTGGTCACCCCGGACAAGAAGTCCAAGGTGACCGAGCTCAAGGGCCTGCTGAAGGACGTCGACGAGCTCTACCTCGCCACGGACCCCGACCGCGAGGGCGAGGCCATCGCGTGGCACCTCCTCGAGACGCTGAAGCCGAAGGTCCCGGTCCGCCGGATGGTCTTCCACGAGGTCACCGAGCAGGCCATCCGCGCGGCCGCCGACTCGACCCGTGAGCTGGACGCCGACCTCGTCGACGCCCAGGAAACCCGCCGCATCCTCGACCGCCTCTACGGCTACGAGGTCTCGCCGGTGCTGTGGAAGAAGGTCATGCCGAAGCTCTCGGCGGGCCGCGTGCAGTCGGTGGCGACCCGGATCGTGGTCGAGCGGGAGCGCGAGCGGATGCGCTTCACCTCGGCGTCGTACTGGGACATCTCGGCGACGATGGACGCCGGGGAAGAGGCTTCGCCGCGGAACTTCCCGGCCCGGCTGGTCGCCGTGGACGGCGCCCGCCTGGCGACCGGCCGCGACTTCGGCTCGGACGGGCAGCTCAAGGCGTCGAACAACGAGATCCGCGTGCTGGCGGAGGCCGACGCGCGACGCCTGGCCGAAGCGCTGAAGCAGCGTGACTTCAAGGTCTCGAGCGTCGAAGAGAAGCCGTACACGCGCAAGCCGTACGCGCCTTTCATGACGTCGACGCTGCAGCAGGAGGCGGGCCGCAAGATGCGGTTCACCTCGGAGCGCACCATGCGGATCGCGCAGAAGCTGTACGAGAACGGCTACATCACCTACATGCGTACCGACTCCACGACGCTGTCGGAGTCGGCGATCTCGGCGGCGCGCAGCCAGGCCACGCAGCTGTACGGCAAGGAGTACGTCTCGCCGTCGCCGCGCCAGTACACGCGCAAGGTCAAGAACGCGCAGGAGGCCCACGAGGCGATCCGGCCGTCGGGCGAGGTCTTCCGCACGCCGGGCCAGGTCGCGGGCGAGCTGGACACCGACGAGTTCCGGCTCTACGAGATGATCTGGCAGCGCACGATCGCGTCGCAGATGGCGGACGCCAAGGGCACCACGATGTCCGTGCGCATCGTCGGCAACGCGACTTCGGGCGAGGAGTGCACCTTCGCCGCTTCGGGCCGCACGATCACCTTCGCGGGCTTCCTGAAGGCGTACGTCGAGGCCGTCGACACCGAGACCGGTGGCGAAGCCGACGACAAGCAGAGCCGCCTGCCGGTCCTGGAGAAGGACCAGGCGCTGACCGCGGCCGAGCTGAGCCCGGACGGCCACACGACCTCGCCGCCGGCGCGGTACTCCGAGCCGAGCCTGGTCAGCAAGCTGGAAGAGCTGGGCATCGGCCGCCCGTCGACGTACGCGTCGATCATCAAGACCATCCAGGACCGCGGGTACGTCTGGAAGAAGGGCTCCGCGCTCGTCCCGTCGTGGGTCGCGTTCGCCGTGATCGGCCTGATGGAACGGCACTTCGAGCGGCTGGTCGACTACGACTTCACCGCCGGCATGGAGGACGAGCTCGACCGCATCGCCAACGGTGACGAGCAGCGCGGCCAGTGGCTGTCGAAGTTCTACTTCGGCGGCGACATGGGCGTCGACGGCTCGATCGGCCGTCTCGGCGGGCTGAAGAAGCTGGTCGAGGGCAGCGTCGAGGACATCGACGCGCGCGAGATCAACTCGATCCCGCTGTTCAGCGACGAGAACGGGCACACCGTCGTGGTCCGCGTCGGCCGCTACGGGCCGTACCTGGAGCGCGAGGTCGACGGGAACTCGCAGCGCGCGAACCTGCCGGAGGACCTGCCGCCGGACGAGCTCACGCAGGAGATCGCGGAGAAGCTCTTCGCGACCCCGCAGGAGGGCCGCACGCTGGGCACCGACCCGGTGAGCGGGCACGAGATCGTCGCGAAGGAAGGCCGCTTCGGGCCGTACGTGACCGAGGTGCTGCCGGAGATCGAGATCCCCGAAGACGCCACGGCCGCGCAGAAGAAGGCCGCCAAGGCGAAGGCGCCGAAGCCGCGTACGGGCTCGCTGTTCAAGTCGATGGACATCGAGACGATCACGCTGGACGACGCGCTGAAGCTGCTTTCGCTGCCGCGCGTGGTCGGCAAGGACCCGGAGTCCGGGGACGAGATCACGGCGCAGAACGGGCGCTACGGGCCGTACCTGAAGAAGGGCACGGACTCGCGTTCGCTCTCGACCGAGGACCAGCTCTTCTCGATCACCCTCGAAGAAGCGCTGAAGATCTACTCGGAGCCGAAGCAGCGTGGGCGCTCCGCGACGGCGAAGCCGCCGCTCAAGGAGCTCGGCGAGGACCCGGTGTCGAAGAAGCCGATGGTGGTCAAGGACGGCCGGTTCGGCCCGTACGTCACCGACGGCGAGTACAACGCGACCCTGCGGAAGGGCGACGAAATCGAGTCGCTGACCGCGGAACGGGCGTCCGAGCTGCTGGCGGAGAAGCGGGCGAAGGGTCCGGCGCCGAAGCGGAAGGCGCCGGCGCGCAAGCCGGCCGCGACGACGGCGAAGACGGTCAAGGCGGGGACGACGAAGAAGGCGACCACCGCCAAGCGCTCCGGCTCGACGGCGACGAAGGCCAAGTAGAGCGGCGTTTTCACGGCCTCCCCGCCCACTGGCGGGGAGGCCGCTGCCGTCACACCTTCAGGTGACACCTCGAACGCATGTTCGGGAAATTGTCGGTGCTGCCGGGTTCCATGGACGCGTGACCAAAACACCACGCACCGTGCACGCGGTGACCACCAAGATCCTGAAGCCGGTCCGGGCGGCGGCCGCCGGCAGTTCCACCGCCGTGGACCTGATCGAGTCACTGCCCGGCTTCGTCGGCAGCGGCGGCGTCTGCGGCGTCGCCGTCGCGATGTCCGGCGAGCCGTGGACCTCGGCGTTCTACGACGACCGGACCACGTTCGGCATCGCCGGTGACGGCCTTCGCTTGTTCGGGTCCTCGTCGGGCTCGGCGGTGGAGGTGCTGCACGCGGCGCTGGCTCGCCTGGATCCTCATCCGCCGGCGTCGGGCGAGGGCCTGTACCTCGAGGCCGACGAGCGCGGCGTGCTCGAGCCCGAGCAGGAGTGCCTCCTCCTCGACCTGATGGACGACCTGCGGCGGCCCCGGCTCGCCACCGTCCAGTTCGACATCGCCCGTGACGGCGAGCGGCGGCTGTGGGAGGTGCTGGCCTTCGTCGACGACGACCGCGGCCGGCACCTGGCGGCCCTGAGCAGACCGAGGGGCGGCCACCGCCGGCTCTGGTGGCTGCCCGGAAGCGTCGACCGGCTCGCGGAGTTCGTCGACGGGCGGGTGCCGGACCATGGCTGAGCCGCCCGGCGACCGTTCACCGACCGATCTCACCCGCTCGAACATATGTGCGAGAAATTGTCGGTGCCAGGGTGTTCAATCTAGGGGTGAGCAACGCAGTCGCCGTCTTCGACGTCATCGACGAGGTCATCGCCCCGCTCTCGGCCGAGGTGCCGGAGCGGCCCTCGGTGATGGAGTTCTACGACCCGGAGTTCGAGATCCCGCCGGTGCTGGCGGACACCGGACCGCTGCCGGGCCGTCGTCCCACGCCGCCGGCCGCGCGGAGCCTCGCGGACGAGGTGGAGCAGTACACGCGGTTCGTCGCCGGGATGGCCGCGATCGGCCTCGCGCCCGGTGGCGAGGTCACCGCGGAAGCCGTCGGGCTGTACCGGGCGCTGCGCGGCGGCTTCATCCGCGGCGTCGTCACCGGTGTCTTCCCGGCCCGGGCCAAGCCGTGGGAGGTGCGGTTCTTCGGCGACGAGGACTACACGACGGTCCTGCACAAGCTGGGCAACCGCGCGCGGCTGCGGTCGGGGTTCCTCAGCGAGCTGCCGGGCTGGGTGTTCGACGGCCTGCCGGACCGGCCGCCCGGGCCGGGCGAGCACCTGCGCATCGAAACGGACGAGCGCGGGCTGATCCCGCGCCGGTGCGAGCGGGCGGTCGAGCTGATCCGCGAGTGCGCGGCCCGGCCGCGGCTGGGCACGGTGCTGGTCGACCTCGCGGTGCGCAACGCGATCCTGGCCGAGTACCCGCACGGCGCGTTCGGCCTGGTGGACAACGACCTGGGCCGCTACCAGTTCAGCGCCGCGGTCGCCCGCACCGGCCGCTGGACGGTGACGTGGGGACCGGCCTCCCGCAGCACGGCCGAGCAGTGGATCGTCGAGGCGGTGCAGAGCCATGCATGAGGAAGGAGCAGTGCGAACGACGGAAGGCGAGGGCGTGGACAGGGTGGTCGCGGCGGCCCCAAGGGACCTGACGGTGCGCGAGGCGATCCTCGCAGCAGCCGAGCACAACAGCGGCGTCCCGCAGCAACGCCAGGCGTCAGCCGAGCCCGACGAGGGTGAGGAGCGCAGCGCGGCCGAGGGGCGGCGGCATGGCTGAGCGCTCGTTGGTGAGAGGACTGCGCGGGTTGCCGGCGGCCCCGGCGCTGCGGCCGCCGGCCGTCGCCGACGGGCATGGTCCGGCCGAGAGGCAGCGGCATGGCTGAACGCACAGCGGCGCGAGAGCTGCTCGAGCTGGCGGCCGGCCCCGTGCTGGCGGCGATGCCCGACCGCGAGCCGGTCGATCGGCTGTACAACCCGGACGTCAGCGACGACGACATCCTGGTGCACGGCCCGGTGTCCGACGACCCGGCGGACCTGGTCGCGGAGGTCGAGCGGCACATGGCGTGGGCCGCCTGGATCGACGGCACGCCGTTCGGGGAGGCCGGCGAGCTCAACGAGATCGGCTTCGAGGTCGTGTCGCTGATGCTCCGCGGCTCGGTCCGGGCGGCGCTGTGCGGCGTCTTCGACGGAGGACCGGAGATGGCGGACATCCGCTGCTACGCCGACGGCGAGCGGGCCTTCATGATGGGCTCCCTCCCCGGCCGCACGGCGATCCACCTGGCCGACTTCGACGAGCTGCCGGAGATGCTGGTGGCCGAGCTCCCCGAGGTCCCGTTCGGCGCCTCACCGCGGGCGATCTGGCTCTCGGTGGACGCCGACGGCCTGGTCCACGACGGCCAGGACGACGACGTGGGAGCGATGCGTGAGCTCCTGGGCCGCCCGAGGTCGGGCACGGCGGTCCTGGACATGCTGGCCTTCGGTGGCCTGTGCGCGGAGTTCCCGGACCACGGATTCGTCCTGGTGGACACGGACCTGGGCCGCTTCGCCCTGGCAGCCCTGGATCGCGGCGACGGCCGCCGCCAGCTGGTGCTGAGCCCGTTCAGCCGCGGCATGCTCCGCGACTGGTGCCGGAAGATGATCGATCTCGGACAGGAGGAGGTGCCCTGAGCGAACGCCACGCGCTCAGCTGACCGTCGAAACCGGCGGCCGCCCGTCGACCGCCGCTGTGACCGGTCTCACTACGATCCGTCACCATTGGCGGTCGACCGAGCCACCGGCGGACTGGACACTGCAGGGGGTTCGGGCGCGGGCTTGCGCTGCGTGACGGACCATCCACTGGAGACAGAGCCATTGGGCGGATGCGTTATCCGCCTGCGTCGCTACCCTGGAAAGGCGAGGACATTCAGTAGTGAGGTGGTCACCATGAGCGCGAACGGTGAGGCTCCCTTCTTCAATGCCCCCGAGCTCACTCAGCGCGACGGCACTCTGTCCGAAGCACCTGGCGAGATGTTCGCGGATCCGGTTTCCGGGCTGGTCACCGCGTCACCCGAGCCACGTGCCGCACTTCCGAACGGCCGCGACCCCGCCGCCATCCCGGTGGCCGGGCCGGTGAAGCCCGACGAAGAGGCCGTGCGGCGGATGGTCGAGGAAACGCTTCGCGACGACAGGGACGCCGAGGTCAGGACACCGGCGGCGATTCCGCCGGCCGGCACGCTCGGGGAACCCGGTGCGCCGCCGATGGGGTTGCTGCCCCGGCAGCGGAACCGGCAGCGCAGCACCTGGCCGAGCCGGCCGCCGCAGATCATGCGGCCCGTCCGGCCGGATCCGCTGGCCGAGGACGAGGTCGACGACGTCGATGTCGTACCGGTCAAGCGGCGGCGGCTGCCGCGGATGCCGTCGGTGGCGATGCCGGCCTTCAACCGGCCGTCGTCGAGTGCGGCGGGGGTCATGCTCGCCGTCGCGCTGCTGATCGTGTTCGGTTTCGTCGCCATCGAGATGGTGTCCAGCCTGGTCAGCAGCGTCACCGGCCTGTTCGACTAGCGGTTACCCCCTGCCCCGCACCACGGGGCCGTCCCGCGCTCCAGACGCCGATCGGGCTACCCTGACTTCACGGTCGGGCTCTCGCGCGAGGGCGTCCGGCACCGCGGTGACTAGTGGGGTGGGCGTATCAGCGAGGGCGTGCGATCGGTACCCGGGGCCGGCCCGGGTGCGTCGTCGGGCGCCGAGGCGTCCACGATCAACCGGGTCCGGCGGGTACTGGCGATCAAACCGTTCCGGCGCCTCTGGGGCGTCACGTACCTGTGCAGCGTCGCCGACTGGCTGAACATCCTGGCCCTCACCGGCCTGGCCACGAAGCTGACGGACAACTACTTCGCGCAGAACTTCGCCTTCGTCGGCGTCGTGCTGACCGGACTGGCGCCGGGGCTGCTGTTCGCCCCGATCGGCGGGCTGCTCGCCGACCGGTTCGACCGGCGCAAGGTGATGGTGGTCGCCGACCTGCTGCGGTGCGGCTTCCTGCTGTCCATCGCCATCGTCGGCGCGCCGTGGTGGCTGCTCGTCGGCAACTTCCTCGTCGGCTGCGCGTCGAGCATGTGGATCCCCTCGAAAGAGGCCGCGGTCCCGAACCTGCTCCGCCGGCCCGACCAGGTCGAGACGGCCAACCAGCTCGGCATGGTGATGACCTACGGCCTCGCCGTCATCACCGCGGCCGGCGCGAACGCCATCATCACCGGCGTCAACACGACCTTCCACCTGTTCGGCGACAACGCGAGCCTCAGCATCGCGAAGCTCGTCGTCATCATCACCGGCCTGCTCTACCTGGCCAGCGCGATCATCCTCGCGACCCGGATCCCCGAACTCTCGCTGCGCAACGTCCACGCGCTGCCGGAGCAGAAGCTCAAGCCGGCCGACGAGGAGAGGTTCGGCGTCGGCCAGATGATCGCCGACGGGTTCCGGTTCATCCGCAGCACGCCGCTCGTGCGCGGCCTGCTCGTCGGCGCGTTCGGCGCGTTCGCCGCCGGCGGCGCCGTGATCGGCTCGGCCAAGCCGTACTCCTCGAGCCTGCTCGCCGGTGACTCGGCGTTCAACCTGCTGGTCCTGGCCGTCTTCCTCGGCTTGGCCACCGGGATGGCCACCGCGCCGAAACTCGCCCGGCGGCTCCCGCACGACCGCCTGTTCGGCATCTCGATCGTCGCCGCCGCGGTCTCGCTGACGGTGGTGGCGTTGTCGCCACACCTGGCGTTCTCGCTGGTCGCGGTGTTCTTCGTCGGCATCTGGGCGGGGACGGCGTTCCTCACCGGCGTCACGATCATCGGCTCCCGCGTCGAGGACGCCATCCGCGGCCGGATCAACGCGATCTACCAGCTGATGATGAAGCTGGTGCTGTTCGGCACCACCGTCACCGTGCCGCTGCTGGTCGGCCTGGTGCACCAGCGCAACGTCACCGTCTGGGGCAGCGAGCTCAGCATCGACGGCACCCGCCCGGTGATGCTCGGCGGCGCCGTGATCGCGCTGGTCGCCGGCCTCTTCGCCTACCGGCAGATGGACGACAAGCGCACCGAGCCGATCCTCGCCGACCTGCGCAACGCGCTGCGCCTCACGCCGCGGCGCGTCAACGGCTTCCTCATCGCCGTCGAGGGCACCACCGCGATCAACACCGCGATCCAGGCCGTCAACCTCGCCGACTGGCTGCGCGGTGGCACCCGGCCGGTCGTCGTCGCGGCCGATCCCGCGCTCGACGACCAGCGGCTGACCGCGCTCGTCTCCGGCGCCTCGCTCACCGGCGCGCGTGCCCAGGCCCTGGCGGCCGCCGCGGTGCGGGCCGACATCGTGGAGCGGCACGTCCAGCCGGCCCTCGACGCCGGTTCGGTGGTCGTCATGGAGCGGTTCGTCGACTCGCCGCTGGCGCACCTGTCCGCCGTCGCCGGGCTCGACAGCGACGAGCTCGAGGGCCTCGCCGACTGGGCGACCGGCCGGCTGCGCCCCGACCTGACCGTCCTCCTGGACGCCGCCCCGAACGGGGCCCCGCGCGACAAGTCGACCGCGATGAACGACCAGTGGCGCGTCCAGCACCTGCTCACCGAGATGGCCGCGGCGGACCCGGACCGGTACGTCGTGATCGACGCCGACGGCACCGACGTCGAGGTCGCCGAACGCATCCGCACCGCGCTGCGCGCCGTGTTCGTCGGCCGCCTGTCCGCGTTGGCGCCGACGACGGAAAAGCCGGTCACGCTGCCCATGGAGACCCTGCCCGTCGAGACCCCGGAAGAGCCTCGCGTGGAGGCGAAGTGACGACGACCGAACGCATCGGCGTCTGGAACCAGCTGGTCGGCCAGGAACCCGCGGTCGAAACGCTGAGCGCGGCCGCGTCGGCCGCCGCCAAGATCATCGCGGGCGAGCCCGCGCCGCCGGGGGCGATGACGCACGCGTGGTTGCTCACCGGCCCGCCCGGCTCCGGCCGCTCGGTGGCCGCCCGGACCTTCGCCGCGGCCCTGCAGTGCAGCACCGGTACCGGTTGCGACGCCTGCCCCGGCTGCCACACGACGATGGCGGGCACGCACGCCGACGTCCGGCTGGTCGTCCCGGAAGGACTGTCCATTTCGGTCGCCGAGATGCGGGCGCTGGTGCAGGCCGCCGCGCGCCGCCCGACGACCGGCAACTGGCAGGTCGTCATCATCGAGGACGCGGACAGGCTCACCGAAGGCGCGTCGAACGCCCTGCTGAAGGCCGTCGAGGAGCCGCCGGACCGCACGGTGTTCCTGCTCTGCGCGCCCTCGGACCACCCCGAGGACGTCTCGGTGACGATCCGGTCGCGCTGCCGCCTGGTGACGCTCCGGACGCCGCCGCCGGAGGCGATCGCCGACGTCCTCATGCGCCGCGACCACGTCGACGCCGAACGCGCGCAGTGGGCCGCTTCGGTGTGCGGCGGCCACGTCGGCCGCGCGCGCCGCCTCGCCACGGACGAGGCCGCGCGGCAGCGCCGGGCCACCGTGCTGCGGATCCCGCTCGGCCTCCGCCGGATGAGCGACGTCTTCACGTGCGCCGACCAGCTGATCAGCGCGGCCGAGGCGGACGCGGGCGAGGCCAGCAAGGCCCGCGACGAAGACGAGCGCAACGAACTCCGGACGGCGATGGGCGGCGACGGCGTCGGCAAGGGCGTCGCCGGCGCCAAGCGGGCCGCCGAAGCCGCGGTCAAGCAGCTCGAGAAGAAGCAGAAGTCCCGCGCGACGCGCACCCAGCGCGACACGCTCGACCTGGCCCTGGTCGACCTCGCGGGCTTCTACCGCGACGTCCTGGTGACGGCGACCCGCTCCGGCGCGACCCTCAACCACCCGGACCACGCCGACCAGATCCGCGAGGCGGCGTCGTCGTGGACGACGGAGTCGACGCTCCGCCGGCTCGAAGCGGTGCTGGAGTGCCGGGACGCGATCGAGCTGAACGTGAAGCCCCGCATCGCCGTCGAGGCGATGGTCACGACCCTTCGCCAGGGCTGAACCGCCGAACGCAAAGGAACCCGCCAGGCGCACCTGGCGGGCTCCTTCACACCCCTCGGATCACTCGCGCGGACGCGGCGAGGGCTTGAACGGCTTCTCTGCGACGGCCACGGCCAGCGGGCGCCGCCGCGCACCCGGCATCGCGGCCACCATGACCACGCCGAGCAGCAGCATCGCCGTGCCGGTCCAGAACAGCGGCACGGTGTCGTACGCGCCACCGGTGTAGGCGAGGTTCTTCACCGGCCCCTTCGGCGCCTCCCCGCCCGCGGGCGGCGGCGTCGACGTCGTGCCGCAGACCACGCCGCCGGTCGGCGCGTACGCCCGGGCGATCTGCTCGCCGAGCGACAGCTGGGCCAGCGACGACGGCAGGTTCTTCGCCTGGTCGTCCGGCAGCAGGCTCTTGAGCTTGGTCGTCGGCAGCAGCTGCAGGTCGAACATCCGCGCCGACGCGCCCAGCTGGAACCCCTTGAACGGCGTGGTCATGTCCGCCGACTTCTGGTCCAGCCCGGCGATGCTCAGCCGCAGCACGCCGAGGTCGAGCACGGTGCCGGCGGTGGTGCCGACCTGCTGGACCTGCCCGGCCGCGGTGGCCAGCAGGCCGCCGACCACCGGGATGTCCTTGACGGCGCCGAACTGGTCGCTCAGTGGCTTCAGCGGCAGCCCGATCGGGATGTCCTTCGTCGGGTGCGCCGCGTCGAGCGTGTACAGCACCTTGCCGCCGGCTTCGATGGTCAGCACCGGCGCGGTGTACTCGACCTTGGACGTCTTCGCGTCGCCGGTGGAGGTCACCTTCAGCGTCGGCTGGCTGGCCACCTTGATGCTCAGCGCGAGCGGCGTGCCCTTGAGGATCTCGATGTCCGCGGCTTGCAGCGTCGACGTCGACTGCACGGCCTTGTTCTTCGAGCCCGGGATGTCGACCAGCTTCACCTGCGACCGCGACGACAGCGTGTTCGGCAGGCTCAGCAGCGACCCGGTGCCGTCCGCGGTGGTCTGCCCGCCGCCCTGCAGCAGGCCGCCGAGGCTCTGCAGGCCCTTGGTCAGGTCGAACCCGCTGGCCAGCGAGCCCGGGTCGAGCTTCGGCTTCAGCGCGTCCAGCCCGAGGTTCGGCATCGACGGCACGACGTTCAGCAGCGACAGGCTCGCCACCGACGTACTGGCATCGGCGATGGTGTCGACACACGGACCGAGCGTCTGGCTCCACCGCGCGTGCGCGCTCCCGTTGAGCAACCCGACGTTGAGCAGCGGATTCGACGGCGCGTTCAGGCCACCACTGATCGGCTGCGGGTTGTCGGGCAAGGCGGTCTGCACGACACTGCCGGGCGTCTGCGGCGCGTTCCCGCCCACGGACAGCCCGAACGGCGACGCCTGCGCGATGGCCTTCTCGTAGTTCAGGTAGGCATCCGAGTTCGCCGACGCGCTGGACAACCCCATCCCGGCCTCGAGCGCGGACTGCTTCGGCAGCGTCTGCCCGAACCCGGGAAGGATGGTGCTGGTCGGAACGGCGTTGGGCAGCAACCGGATGATCCCGAGCGCGGTCCCGGCATCCCCCACGGCCTGCCCCAGCGGCTGCGGCCCGATCGGCGCCGAGATCGGCGCCTGCCCCGGATTCGCGGGCTGCGGAATGGGCGTCGTCGGATAGGTGGTATCAGCAGCGGCGGGCGCCGCGCTGAGCAGCACCAACGCCGCAGCCGCCGGCAGCGCCACCGAACGGGGCAGTCTTCGCCGCATGTGCCAGAGCCTCCAGATAGGGTCGACCGGGGATGAGACCGACGTCATAGGGCCCTAACGACGGTCCCCCCGAAAAGTGACGCGCACAGCTTCCGCTACACTTGCTATCGTCGCCAGCGCAAGCGGGAGACATGCCGCCTTAGCTCAGTCGGCCAGAGCGATTCACTCGTAATGAATAGGTCAGGGGTTCGATTCCCCTAGGCGGCTCCGCAGGTCAGGCCCCATCCGAGAGTCTTCGGATGGGGCCTGACTCGTCTGGTGAGGGTCTAACTGGGTGTCTAAGAGGCCTGGTTGGCGAGCGGTTCAGCCAGGCTGATCCAGAGTGGATCAGTGTCTCGCATTGCGGTCGAACACGATGAGGTCCGAGCCAGCCGCGAAACGAGATCCCAACCAGCACCGACCGCGAGGGCGCGGATCCTGCGGAAGTCGAGTACGGCCACCGCTGCACTGGTGGTGAGGTCCCAGACTTGCGCGGTGTTGTCGCGGCCACCGGTGGCGACGACCAGGTGGCCCGCCCAGGCTGCTGCAGGCCACCGCATCCAGTCAGTGATCCCACGCCAGCGGTCGCATCTTTCAGCTCGTGCGCCGGTCAGCAGGGGCACCATGATGTAGGCGCGCATCGGCGATGACTCCGCCGCCGCGAGCAACGCTTCCGCCTGCGCGATCGTGAGCGCTTTCGACGGCCGGCCAGGCCCCCTGCCAGCCGGCAGTTCGTCGCACAGCAGTACCACGTTGTACTTGACAAGCTTTCCAACCTGAGCGCGGTTGATTGCTCACCGGAGGATGGAGCGAAGGCTCCGTACGGTCGACGTAACCAACACTTCCGTCTTTCCGCGAGCCACTGTCCTACGTCGTCGGCTTCGAGCTTCATCAGCAGACGCGTGCCCAGTAGCGGCACGATGTGGGTACTGACCAGCGAGCGGACGGCCTTGGCAGTGTTCTCTCGCTGGCTCCGCGCGTAGCGTTTCAGCCAAATCGTTAACTGCCTGCTCGACCGTGAATCCGGCGGACGCGTTAGCGGCGCCCTCTTCGACGTCACGAACTAGGTTCGATTCCTCCGGGCGACTCCGCAGGTCTGGTCGGTGTCCAAGACGTCCTGGGGGCTTGTCGATAGCGTTCGGCACTAGACGGAGGTTTCGTGATGCGGGGTGTAGCAGGTCGAGCGGATTGAGCGACTCTGTGGTCACGGACGTCGAGTTGAGGCTTGATGGCCGGAGCCTCATCCGCCGTAAAGCCAGCTGACCGGACACGACCAAGGAGACCGGACATGGCGGCTTCCGCACAAGCGAAGCGCTTCCTCGACGGTGTGTATGAGAACCTGTTGCGGTTCCTGCCGGCCCGGGACGTCGAACAGGAGGCCCGGGACACCGCCCGGACCGCAGCGGAGGTAATCGCGACTCACCTGCCCGGACAGTCTGCCGAGGCTGTGGCGAGCTTCGAACAACGTCTGGCGGACCTCTACCGGTCCTTTGGCGAGCCCATCAGCAAGTACGAGAGCCGATACGACTTTAACATGGTGATGCACGTGGCGACGCTGCTGGAGGAGCGCACCCGGCAGGCCGGGTGGCCGGTTCCTGATCGGCCTCTGCTCGCCACGATGCCGACCGGGCAGATCAACGCCATGACGCTGGTCGTGCCGGGCACCGACGAGCATCTGGTGCTGTTCGAGGACCAGTTGTTCCTGTTTGCGCACCTGGCTGCCAAAGCGGTCACCGAGGTGCTGCCTTTCGATCAGAACGAAGATGGTTCCGTAGGCTTCTCTCTCGATGAGGGCCAGATCGCGGCCAAGATCGCCCAGCGCCCCGAGGTCGCCAACCGGTTTGCCGAAATGATCATCGGCTACCTGGCGAAGGGGCGGCCCGGCGCTGCGCCGCAGTGGGTTCAGGAGCGCATTCCCGCCACGCTGACCAGCATACTTGTGGATTCGGCCGAGATGTTCGTCCTTGGCCACGAGTACGCACACATCTCCCTCGGACATCTCGGTGAGCGTCGGCCAGTGTCGCGCTTCAACGGCACCGAAGCCGCCGATCCGGAGGAGATCCGCTACAGCCAGGCCCAGGAGATCATGGCCGATATCCGTGGCCTGGAACTGATGATGCGGGCCCAATTCGGCCGCTACGACGTGGCTTTGAGCTACGGCGGTGCCGACCTCTACTTCAGCATGTCTGATCTGCTCGACCGGGCGGTCAGCCTGCTGCGTCACGGTGAAGAGGGCAGGACGACGTACACCACGCATCCACCGCCCGCTGCCCGACGTGAGGTCTTGCGCCAGGTGCTGACCAAATCGGTGCCTGACGACCAAGGGCAGTCGGCGCTGCAGATGGCCGGGCAGATTCAGTCGATCGTGGAAATGCTGTGGAATGGAGTGCGGGGCTCGTTGCTGAACGCTCACCGGAAGGGCGCACGCCCGCTGGCCCTCTGGAAGGACTAGCTAGCCGTACCAAACGAGTCCGACGGCTGCGACGATCAAAGCCAGCGTGACGAAAGTGAGCGCAATCGCGGCCCGCAGGTCGCGGACAGCTCGGCGGATGCGGGCTTGTTCGACTACGACGAGATCGCTCAGCCGTGCCGGGACTTCTTCCTCCTTCGGCAGGCCGAATGCCGACCGGGAGGCGACGAACGCTCCGACGGCCGCGGTGATCACGGCGGTGAGCAGTATGCAGCCGACGACGATGCGGATGGTCAGGCCGAGACCGGCGACCGAGTCGCGGCCCTTGACCAGAGCCACCGTGGCGACGAGACCCAGCATTGCGGCGAGCGCGGTTCGCCAGTTCGCGGCGGCGGCTCGGACCTCGCGCAGCTCCTCAGCCTTCCGGGCCCGGACGGCTTCGAAAAGCAACCGGTCGGCCGGTTGCGTCACCGGGCCTGGTGTCACCCGAACGGCCATGGCCTACGCCCCCCATTCGACGTGCAGTGACCACGTGGCGCCGCAGCCCGGTCGACCGTCCGGGCGGCCCGGGTGGGCCCGGCCGCAACCGCACGGCATCAGCACGTCACGGGCCCGTTGGTCGGCTCCGGCACGACGCAGGGCGTCCCGCAGGATCGATGACGGGGCGAGGCCGGCGTCGTCCACGTCGTCGAGGGAGCGATAGCTGACCACCGGTTCGACGTGCGCCGTCTGGTGACTGCAGCGCGGGCAGCGCATCGATATGAGGATCACCGATGGCTCCGCCTCGTCCGGCTCCACCCGCACGGTGGCGGTGGCGGCCGCGAGTTCGTTCCACTCGGCGCGGTTCTCGTCCGCGTACGCGACGTCATCGCCGGACCCGTCTGTCATGCAGCGATGATGCCATCTCCGGCGGGCTTCGTGGGCACGCCGCCAGCTGCTTCGGCGGAGCGGCCCTGGGCGCGGATTCGTTCTGGGGAACCACACTTCCGGGTCAAAGTTCAGACAGCGAAGGGCCCCCGGCCACAAGCCGGGGGCCCTTCGCAGGGGGCTGCTTACTTCGGGGCCGTCACCTTGACCACCGTGGCCTTCGCGTCGCCTCGGGGGGTTCGGTAGGTGATCTCGTCGCCGGCCTTTGCTCCTACCAGGGCCAGCCCCAGCGGGCTGTCCGATGTGATTGCGTCCGCGTCCTCGCCCGGGACCGTTACCACCTGGAACGTCTCTTCGTCGCCGTCCGGGAAGCGGAGGGAGACCACCGTGCCGTCCGGGAGCTGGCTGTTGCCGTAGCCGCCGTGTTCCATCTTGGCGGCCAGGTCGGCGATCTGGCGGTCCAGGCGGGCCGCGGCCTCCGCTCGGTCGATCACGTCCGCCTGGTCCGCCGCGTCGCCGGTTCGCTCCTGCTCGCCCGGCTGCGGCGCGAGAGCTTCCCGCTGCGCGCGCAAGTTCTCGATTTCCTTCTCCAGCTGGCTGCGCGCAGCCGGGCTGAGCCCCTTGTCCCCTGAGATCACCATGCCGGGCATTGTCCGCCGCGCGGACCGGGGTGGCCAATCCGGTTTTTCACCCGAACGCCACGCACAGGACGTCTGCCCTAGGATTTCCAGGCTGACGTCCAGGAAGAAGGTAACGAGAATCACCGTGAGCGCAGTCCCCGGTCGCAGCGAGCGGCTCTCGCCCAACCAGCTGGCCAAGCAGGAACAGATCGTCGAAGCCGCCCGTGTGGTGCTCGCCCGTGACGGCCTCGCCGGGTGCACCGTCCGGGCCATCGCCGAGGCCGGGCCGCTCACCAAGAGCGCCGTCCACTACTACTTCGCCGACATCGACGTCCTCATCGACCGGGCCATGGCCGCCCACATCACGGCCTTCGCCGCGGGCCTGCGCGAGGTCGCCGCGAAGCACGACGAACCCCGTGAGCGGCTCTTCGCCGTCCTCGAGGAGTACCTGAGCGTCTTCGCCGCCAACCCGAACGCCGCCTTCCTCTGGTTCGAGTACTGGATCGCCGCCGGTCGTGCCCAGCACCCGCAGGCCATCGACGTCATGCTCACCTCGCTCACCGAACTGCTCGCCGAGCTGCTCGCCCCGCTCGACGTCGACGACCCGCGGGCCCGGGCCCGGGCGCTGCTGTCCTACCTGCTGGGCACCGTCGTCCAGCAGCGGGTGCGCCCGCGGCCGTTCGCCACGCTGCGTGCCGACATCGAGGCGCTCTGCTTCGCGAACTACGGGTAGAAACCGCCAATAGATCCGTACTGCTCCGGATTGCGTCCTCCGTCCGGCTCCGGCCAAGGTCGAGGAACCCCCGAGAGCAGGAGACGTGATGCGCACACGAACGTGCATGGCAGCGGCCGCGGCCGTCCTCTTGGTGCTCACCGTCGGCGGCCGGGCCGGTGCCGCCCAGCCCGGCGGACCGCAGGTGTACGAGGTGACCGGCGCCGCCACCGCCCAGCAGCGCACCGAGGTCGCGCGCACCGGCGCGGACATCCTCGACGCCGAAGGCGCGACAACCACGGTCATCGCCAACCCCGGCGAAGCCGCCCAGCTGCGCGCGCTCGGCTTCGGCGTCAAGTCGCTCGGCCAAGTGAACCGGCCGCAGGGCACGCAGACCGTCGAGGACTTCCCGGCCGGCTACACCGGCTACCACACCTACGCCGAAACCCAGACCGAGCTGCAGAAGGCCGCCGCGAACTACCCGTCGCTGACCAAGCTCGGCAGCGCCGGCACGTCGTACGAGGGCCGGGCGCTCTCGCTGATCAAGATCAGCGACAACGCCGCCACCGACGAGAACGAGCCCGAGGTCCTCTTCACCTGCAACCAGCACGCGCGCGAGCACCTCACCACCGAGATGTGCCTGCACATCGTCGACCGGCTGACCAGCGGATACGCCACGAACAGCGCGATCAAGCGGCTGGTCGACAGCACCGAGATCTGGGTGATCCCCAGCGTCAACCCGGACGGCTCCGAGTACGACATCTCCGGCGGCACGTTCCACAGCTGGCGCAAGAACCGCCAGGGCCCGGGCACCGACACCAACCGCAACTGGGGCTACAAGTGGGGCTGCTGCGGCGGCTCGTCGGGCTCGACGTCCAGCGAGACCTACCGCGGCACGGCGGCGTTCTCCGCGCCCGAGACCCGCGCCGTCTCGAACTGGGTGAACTCGCGGGTGGTCGGCGGCGTCCAGCAGATCAGGACGCACATCGACTTCCACACCTACTCCGAGCTGGTGCTCTGGCCGTTCGGCTACACCTACGCCGACACCGCGCCCGGCATGACCGCGGCCGAGGCGCAGAAGTTCCAGACGCTCGGCAAGCAGATGGCCGCGACCAACGGCTACACCCCGGAGCAGTCCAGCGACCTCTACATCACCGACGGCAGCGTCAACGACTGGATGTGGGCGCAGCACAAGATCTGGAGCTTCACCTTCGAGATGTACCCGAAGGGCAGCAGCCCCGGCTTCTACCCGCGCGACACCCAGATCGTCCCGCAGACCACGCGCAACGACCAGGCCGTCGACATCCTGATCAACGCCGCGATCACCGGCTGACCCCCCACGCTGCTTTTCGGGGGCTCCGGGTGGCGGAGCCCCCGGCTCGAGGCGAAGCCTCGGATGTCACAGCCGGCGCGGCTCGCGAACGGCCCCCTTCCCCGCTCGGCCGGGGGAGGGGGCCTGCGCGGTTTAGGGTGCGGGCATGCCTCTGTTCTCGTTCGAAGGGCTCAGCCCGCAGGTCCACCCGGACGCCTGGATCGCCCCCACCGCCACCCTCATCGGCGACGTCGTCGTCGAGAAGGACGCCTCGGTCTGGTTCGGCGCGGTGATCCGGGCCGACTTCGGCCGGATCGTCATCCGGGAGGGTGCCAACATCCAGGACAACTCGGTGATCCACGTCAACGACGGCGTCTGCGAAGTGGGCAAGAACGTCACCGTGGGCCACCAGTGCCTGGTGCACGACTGCACGATCGGGGAGCAGGCGCTGATCGGCAACGGCTCGACGGTGCTCGACAAGGCGAAGATCGGCGCGCGGGCGCTGGTCGCGGCCGGGGCCACGGTCACGCCGGCGACGGAGGTGCCGGAGGAGGTCATCGCGATGGGCAGCCCGGCGAAGAAGTTCGTCCCGCTGACCGACTCGGCGCGGATGTGGGTCGAGCACAACGCGGCGATCTACCAGGAGCTGGCGCGCCGGCACCGGGCGGGCACCAAACCGGTTTGACTCTCCAGTAACTGGAGACTCTAGCTTCGGGGTATGGCTCCGAAGAAACTCACCCACCAGGTCACCCTCGAGCTCAGCGCGGGCAACGCCCCGGTCGTCGACCTCGGCAAGATGCTGGGCCAGACCGGGATCAACCTCGTCGAGGTCAAGAAGGCCTACGACGCGGCCACGGCGGCGCAGCGCGGCGACATCGTGCCGGTGGTCGTCTCGGTGTTCGAGGACCGCTCGTTCGCGCTCCGGCTCAAGACGCCCCCGACGTCGTTCCTCATCAAGAAGGCGTTGGGGGACAAGGGTTCTTCGCGACCGGGGCACGAGGTCGCGGGCAAGCTGACGCAGGAGAAGCTGCGCGCGATCGCCGAGCGCAAGCTGCCGGACCTCAACACCGCCGACATCGAGGCGGCGATGCGCACGATCGCGGGCACGGCCCGGTCGATGGGTGTCGTGGTCGTGCCCTGAGGTGCGCAAACACGCGATCGTGCCGCCGTTCCACGCGCTGGACCCCGAGCTGGGTGTGGCGGAACGGTTGCTGCGGCAGGGAAATCCGGCGCTGACCGCGATCGTCGCGCGGCTCCCCGACGAACACGCGGCCGCGCGCCGCCTCAACGCCGTGCTGGCGGAGGCCGGTGCGCGGCCGCGGCTCGTCGACACCGGAGTGGTGTGGCGGATCGTGTACGTGACGCCGCAGGCGGACGCCGGCGTGCTGGCCGCGGGCGCGGCGGGCCTGGCGGAACTGGTGACCGTCGGCGGCTGGCGCCGCGTCAAGCGCTGTGCGACCTGCGCTCGTCCGTTCTGCGACCGGACCGCCGGCTGCACCCGCAAATGGTGCGCCGAACACCGTCGAGCCTCTAGTGGCGTGGACTAGGCTTCACCGCGCAGCAGCGACTGGCGCCATCGAGGTGGAGCACCACCGGGAAGCGACGACGAGGCCGGCACCGCGCGCCTGGGTGAAGGCCACTCCAGAGCCGGAGTACGCCATGACACACCAGCCGAAACTGAACGCGCTCGCCACCGCCGACCCCGCCATCGCCGGGCTCGTCGAGGACGAAGCCCGGCGCCAGCACGACAAGATCCGCCTGATCGCTTCGGAGAACTACGTCTCGCAGGCCGTGCTCGAGGCGACCGGGAGCGTGCTCACCAACAAGTACTCCGAGGGCTACGCGGGCAAGCGGTACTACGAGGGCCAGCAGTTCATCGACCAGGTCGAGCAGCTGGCCATCGAGCGGGCGAAGGCGGTGTTCGGCGCCGACCACGCGAACGTCCAGCCGTACTCCGGGTCACCGGCGAACCTGGCCGTGTACCTCGCCTTCGCCCAGCCCGGTGACACCGTGCTCGGCATGGCGCTGCCGGACGGCGGCCACCTGACGCACGGCTGGAGCGTCTCGGCGACCGGCAAGTGGTTCACCCCGGTGCGCTACGGCGTCTCGAAGGAGACCGGCCGCGTCGACCTCGACCAGGTGCGGGACCTGGCCCGGCAGCACCGGCCGAAGCTGATCTTCGCCGGTGGCACGGCGATCCCGCGCACGATCGACTTCCCGGCGTTCGCCGAGATCGCCGCCGAGGTGGACGCGGTGCTCGTCGCCGACATCGCGCACATCGCCGGCCTGGTCGCGGGCGGTGCGCACCCGTCGCCGGTCGGGCACGCGCAGGTGATCACGACGACCACGCACAAGACCCTGCGCGGCCCGCGTGGCGCGATGATCCTGTCCGACGCCGCACACGCCAAGGCGATCGACAAGGCGGTGTTCCCGGGCCTGCAGGGCGGCCCGCACAACCACACGACCGCGGCGATCGCCGTCGCGTTGGGTGAGGCGCAGCAGCCGTCGTTCAGCGACTACGCGCACACGATCGTCGCCAACGCCCGGGCGCTGGCCGACGCCCTGCTCGCCTGCGGTTACGACCTCGTGTCCGGCGGCACGGACAACCACCTGCTGCTGATCGACCTGACGAACAAGGGCGTCGCGGGCAAGCCGGCCGCGCAGGCGCTGGACCGCGCGGGCATCGAACTGAACTACAACACGGTCCCGTTCGACCCGCGCAAGCCGTTCGACCCGTCCGGCATCCGGCTCGGCACGTCCGCGATCACGACGCGCGGTCTCCGGCCGGAGCACCAGGTCCAGGTGGCGGAGTGGATCGACCGCACGGTCACGGCGGCCGCGGCCTCGGAGGAGGCCGCGCTCGACACGATCGCCGCGGAGATCCGCGAGTTCCTGGCGCCGTTCCCCATCCCGGGCTACTCGGCCTGATCCAGCGCACCGAAGGCCGCCTCCGGAAGCCGGAGGCGGCCTTCGGTGTGTCCGAGACCGGCGTCACACGGTTATTTGGTTGCACGATACAAGCGTCTGGGGAATAGTTGGTCGAAGCAAGTAGTTGAGAGGTACAAGCAACTACCAGGACTTCGAGGGAGACCACCATGAGCGACACCACCACCGCGGAAGGAGCAGCCGCCACGAACGGCAAACTGACTCACCGCCAGATCCTCACCGTCCTGTCCGGCCTGATGCTCGGCATGTTCCTCGCCGCGCTCGACCAGACCATCGTTTCGAGCTCGATGCGCACCATCGCCGACGAGCTGCACGGCCTGTCGCTGCAGGCCTGGGCCACCACCGCCTACCTCATCACCGCCACGCTTTCGACGCCGCTGTACGGCAAGCTGTCCGACCTCTACGGCCGCAAGCCCATGTACCTCACGGCGATCTCCCTCTTCCTGGTCGGTTCGCTGGCCAGCGGCATGGCGACGTCGATGTACGAGCTCGCCGCCTTCCGCGCCTTCCAGGGCCTCGGCGCCGGTGGCCTGATGTCCCTCGCGCTGGCGATCATCACCGACATCACCGCGCCGCGGGAACGCAGCAAGTACCAGGGCTACTTCATGGCCGTCTTCGGCATCTCGAGCGTGGCTGGGCCCGTCGTCGGCGGGTTCTTCGCCGGGATCGACACCTTCGCCGGCATCACCGGCTGGCGCTGGGTCTTCCTGGTCAACGTCCCGATCGCGCTGGCCGCGCTGGTCGTCGTCAGCAAGGTGCTGAACCTCCCGCACAGCCGCGTCGAGCAGAAGGTCGACTACTGGGGTGCCGTCGCGCTGGCCACCGGCCTGGTGCCGCTGCTGATCGTCGCCGAGCAGGGCCGTGAGTGGGGCTGGGGCTCCGCCGCTTCGATCGCCATGTACGTCGTCGGCGCGCTGGGCGTGACCGCCTTCGTCTGGATCGAACGCCGGATGGGCGACGCCGCCCTGCTGCCGCTGCGCCTGTTCAAGCGGTCGGTGTTCCGGATGTCGACCATCGTCACCGTCGTGCAGGGCGCCGGGATGTTCGGCGCGATGATGTCGCTGCCGCTGTACCTGCAGATCGTCAAGGGCGCGACGCCGACCCAGGCCGGCCTGCAGATGCTGCCGCTGACGCTCGGCATCATGGTCGCCAGCCTGACCAGCGGCCGGATCATCGCGGCCACCGGCCGGTACAAGATGTTCGCGGTGGCCGGGATCGGCCTGATGGCGGCGGCGCTGTTCGCGCTGTCGACGATCACCGTCGACACCTCGCTGGCACTGGTCATGGTGATCGCCTTCGTGATCGGCCTCGGCCTCGGCTCCTCGATGCAGACGCTGGTGCTGGCCGCGACCAACGACGTCCGCCCGCAGGACATCGGCGTCGCCACCTCGGCGGCGACCTTCTTCCGGCAGATCGGCGGCACGGCGGGCACCGCGGTCTTCCTGTCGATCCTGTTCGGCACGGTCGGCGACCGGATCGCGAACGCCATCCGCTCGGCGATGACCAGCCCGGCCTACGTGTCGGCGCTGGCCCGGAACCCGGCCTTCGCGCAGCAGATGAAGAGCGGCGGCCTGGACGTCAACGACACGTCGTTCCTGTCCACGCTCGACCCGGCGCTGGCCCGGCCGATCCTGCAGGGCTTCGCCGAGTCGATGAGCACGGTGTTCCTGGTCGGCGGGATCGTGCTGACCGTCGGCTTCGCGCTGGTGTGGTTCCTCAAGGAGAAGCCGCTGTCGGACAAGTCGGCGATGGAGCAGCGCGCGGAGGCCGAGGAAGCCGCTCCGGCCCTCGCCCTGGCGCACTGACGAAACGAGAAAGGCCCCCTCGGGATCTCCCGAGGGGGCCTTCTCGTGAGAAAGCTCTGCGCAGGTCAGTGACCGTTGGCTGCTTCCTTCGCCAGGCGGTCGGTCTCACGCTCGTAGGAGCGGGCGATCTCGTTCTCGGCCTCGGCGCGGCCGACCCAGGACGAGCCCTCGACGCTCTTGCCGGGCTCGAGGTCCTTGTAGACCTCGAAGAAGTGCTGAATCTCCAGCTTGTGGAACTCGTTCAGGTGGTGGATGTCGCGCAGGTGCTCGAGGCGCGGGTCGTTCGTCGGGACCGCGAGGACCTTGTCGTCCGGGCCCTTCTCGTCGGTCATCCGGAACATGCCGATCGCGCGGCAGCGGATCAGGCAGCCCGGGAACGTCGGCTCCTGCACGAGGACGAGCACGTCGAGCGGGTCGCCGTCCTGGCCGAGGGTGTCGTCGATGAAGCCGTAGTCGGCCGGGTACTGCGTGGCCGTGAACAGGGTCCGGTCCAGTTTGATGCGGCCGGTCTTGTGGTCGACCTCGTACTTGTTGCGCTCCCCTTTGGGGATTTCGATCGTGACGTCGAACTCCACGCCGTCCCTCTGCTTCTTTTCGATCCGGGCATGCCACGCGTCGCGGGCGGCAACCTTCATGACTGTCTTGACGTCTCCTAGTGTGGACTACGCCCTGCCGCGGGGTCGCATCGATGTCGGCCTCGCGGCATGTGAGCTTGGCCCCTTCCGGGGCAGGTGAGAAGGAGTGGTGGGTGCCGGAAAACGACCAGCCGATGTGGCCTTCGTCGGACGAAGACCGCTCGTCGTCCGGCGCGCGGGAGACCACTCCGATGTCGCTGCCCGAGCCGCCGGAGAGCGGCGGCGACCGCGCCGGCGTGCCCAAGGTCACAGGCAGCGACGCGCCGAAGGGATCGTGGTTCGCGCCGAACGTGGCGCCTGAGCCGATCCCGGGTCTCAACGTCCCCGCGGAGGAGGCCGCACCCCCGCCGGCCCCGGCCAAGCAGGACCTGGCCGACCGGCTCGGCAGCCGGGAGCCGAAGCAGCCGGCGGCGAAGCCCGCCGAAGAGGGCACCGAGTACATCCGGGTCGAGCCGCCGAAGCCGGCCGCGGAGAGCACCCAGTTCATCGAGGTGAAGCAGCCGACGCCGGTGGTGCCGGTCGAGCGCGACGTCTGGCCGCGTGAGCAGCGGGAACGCCCGGAGGAACCGCAGCAGCAGTGGCGGGAAGAACTGCAGCTGTGGCGCGAGGAGCAGCAACGCCGCGAAGAGCAGCTGAGCCGCCGCGAAGAACCCCAGCGGACCGAGGCCCAGCAGGCGCCCTGGAGCCAGCGCATCGAGCTGCGGGAGGAACGGGCCGGCGACCGGCCGGCCGAGCCGGGCGACCGCCGGTCCCCGCTGCCGCCGGAGCCGCCGCGCGGGGTGGTGCCCTCGGCGTCCGCCGGCACGCTGGCCCGGCCGCAGCGGATCGAACCGGACGGGCAGCGGTTCGACGCCGAGGCGACCGTCGGGATCGAGCGGCCCACCCAGTTCCCCGGCGCCTTCCAGCAGCAGCCCCAGCCGCGCAACGAGCCGCCGCGGGCCGAGCCGCCCGCCGAGCCGCCGGCCCCGCCCGCGGCCGAGGCGCCGTCCGGTGAAGAGCCGCCGAAGAAGCGGCGCAAGGGCAAAGTGATCGCGCTGGTCGTGGTGGTCCTTCTGGTGCTGGCGGGCGGCGGGGTCGCCGCCGCGATGCCGAAGGTGGCGAACCGGCTGGCCCTGCCGTGGGCGCCGAACGCGCCCAAGGGCGACCCGCCGTCGCCGGCCTCGGCGACGCGCCAGCTGCAGGGCCCGGCCGGCGCCGGCACCGCCCCGAGCGCCAACGGCGTCAAGTCCGTGCTGGCCGGGGCGGCCGGCAACGGTGCGCTCGGGACGCTCACCGGCAGCGTGATCGACCCGGTGACCGGCACCGTGCTGTGGGACCACAGCTCGTCGACGCCGGTGACGCCCGCGTCGACGACGAAGGTGCTCACGTCCGCGGCCGCGCTGCTCTCGCTCGACCACAACCTGCGGCTGTCGACCAAGATCGTGCAGGGCGCGGACCCGGGCACGGTGATCCTGGTCGGCGGCGGCGACACCACGCTCACCAACCTGCCGCTGGGCACCGACTCGCCGCTGTACCCGGGGGGCGCCCACGTCGACGACCTCGTCGCGCAGGTCAAGAAGGCCGTGCCGGGCGTCAAGAAGGTCCAGGTCGACCTGACCCTGTTCAAGGGCGCGACCACCGCGCCGGGCTGGGAAGCGGGGGACGCGCCGTCGACCTACGCGACGCAGATGGCGCCCGTGATGGCCGACGGCGGCCGGATCAACCCCAAGGACAACAACTCGCAGCGCACGGCGAACGCGGGCAGCGCGCTCGCCGGGTCGATCGCCTCCAAGCTGGGGGCCTCGGCCGGCGGCCAGGCGACCGCGCCCAAGGACGCGAAGGTGGTCGCCGAGGTCAAGTCGGCCCCGCTGACCGAGCTGGTGTCCGACCTGATGGAGCTGTCCGACGACGTCCTCGCCGAAGCGGTCGCCCGGCAGGTCGCGCTCGCGAACGGCGAGGAAGCCAGCTACGCCGGTGGCGCCAAGGCGACCATCAAGGTGCTGAAGGACCACGGGTTCGACGTCGGCGGCGTGACGCTGTCCGACGGCAGCGGCATCTCGTCGCAGAACCGCATCCCGGCGCGGCTGCTGACCCAGCTGCTGGCGGCCGCGGCGGCGCCGGAGGGCAAGAACCCGGGCACCGCGAAGCTGCGCCCGGTGCTGGCCGGCCTGCCGGTGGCCGGCGGCTCGGGCACCCTCGCCGACAAGCGGTTCGACACACCGGCGTCGCAGGCGGGCCGCGGCTGGGTGCGGGCCAAGACGGGCACGCTCACCGGCGTCAACACCCTGGCCGGGCTGGTCCTCGACCAGGACGGCCGGGTGCTGGTGTTCGCGTTCATGTCCAACGGCTCCGACACCGACTCCGGCCGCGACGCCCTCGACGTCCTCGCGACCAGCCTCCGCAAGTGCGGCTGCGCGTAGCGGACGCCGAACCGTACGAAGATCGTGGCCGGAAACCCGCGCCCGGGCAGGTAGCGTCGGAAGGGTGAGTCAGGAAACGCAGACCCGGCCCATGGTGGACTGGGCGATCGCCGCGCAGACCGGCGCGCTGCTCGTGCGCGGCGGCCCGCAGGTCCCGCGCGAACAGGCCGAAGAGGCCGTCACCGACCTGCGCGAGCTGACCGTCGAGGCCGAAGGCCACGTGCGCGGGCTGACGAACCTGGGGCTCGACCTGCCGCTGCTGCCCGGCGAGGTCGTCGACCGCCCCGGCTGGGTCCGGTCGGCCGCGGCCGGGCTGGGCGCGCTGACCGGGCGGGCACTACCGCAGCAGGGCGGCCCGCTCGGGCCGATCCTGGCCGGCGGCGCCGGCGTCCAGACCGGGCTGGTGCTGGCCTTCCTCGCCAGCCGCGTGCTCGGCCAGTACGACCCCTTCGGCGGGCCCGACAAGGAGGGCAGGCTGCTGCTGGTGGCGCCGAACGTGGTCGCCGCCGAGCGGGCGATGGGCGTGTCCGGGCACGACTTCCGGCTCTGGGTCTGCCTGCACGAATGCACCCACCGGCTGCAGTTCACCGCGGTCCGGTGGCTGCGCGACTACTTCGCCGACGAGGTCGAGCGGCTCGTCTCCGGCCTCGCCGGCGGCGGCACCGACAGCCTGGCCGACCTGGTCGGCCGGCTGCCCGACGCGATCAAGCAGGGCCCGAAGCTGAACCTGGCCGAGCTGCTCCAGTCGCCGAAGGAGCGGGCGGTGTTCGACCGGCTGCTGGCGCTCTCGACGTTGCTGGAAGGGCACGCCGACTACGTGATGGACGCCGTGGGGCCGCAGGTCGTGCCGAGCGTCGACACGATCCGCGCGCGGTTCACCGCCCGGCGAAAGGGCGGTGGCGTCTTCGACCGGCTGCTGCGCGCGCTGCTCGGCGTCGACGCGAAGATCCGTCAGTACGAAGAAGGCGCCAAGTTCACGAAGCACGTCGTGGACGCCGTCGGCATGGACGGCTTCAACGCCGTCTGGCGGTCGCCGAACACCCTGCCGTCGCGCGCCGAGATCGCCGATCCGGCGGCGTGGGTCCGGCGCCTGCACGGATGACCGGGCCGGCGGTCGCGGCCGTCCGGCGGGCCGTGCGCGGCTTCCTGGAGTCCGTCGAAGGCCCGCCCGAGCTGTGCGTCGCCGTCTCCGGCGGCGCCGACTCGCTCGCGCTGGCCGAGGCCACGGCGTACGTCGGGCACCGCCGCGGGCACGTCGTCCGCGCGCTGGTCGTCGACCACGGCCTGCAGGAGGGCTCGGCGAAGATCGCGCTCGACGCGGCCGCCGTCGCGAAGTCACTCGGCGTCGACGAAGCCGAGGTGCGCCGGACCGACGTGACCGGCCCGGGCGGCCCGGAAGCCGCCGCCCGCAAGGCCCGCTACCGGACGCTGGCCGGGCACGGCCTCGTCCTGCTCGGCCACACCCTCGACGACCAGGCCGAAACGGTCCTGCTCGGGCTCGGCCGCGGCTCCGGCCCCCGCAGCGTCGCCGGGATGCGGCCGCACGACCCGCCGTGGGGACGGCCGCTGCTCGCCGTCGGCCGCGCCACCACCCGGGCCGCGTGCGCCGAGCTCGGCGTCGAGCCGTGGGACGACCCGCACAACGCCGAACCGCGCTTCACGCGCGTCCGGTTGCGCACCGAAGTGCTGCCGTTGCTGGAAGACGTCCTCAACGGCGGAGTCGCCGCCGCGCTCGCCCGCACGGCGGCGCAGCTGCGTGAAGACAATGAGGCGCTGGACACAGTCGCGGACCTGATCTTCACCCGCGCGGGCGGCGTCGAAGGGCTGGCTGTCGACGTCCTCGAGGGCGAGCCGCCGGCCCTGCGGCGGCGGGTTCTTCGCAGGTGGTTGCTGCAATCGGGTGTGCGCGAGCTCACCGACGCGCACCTGCGCGCGGTCGACGACCTCGTCGCCCGGTGGCGTGGTCAGGGCGGCGTCTGGTTGCCCGGCAACTTGGAGGCGCGCCGGTGCCGTGGCAGGCTCTGCCTCACCTCCCAACCCACCACACGAGGAGAATGACCCGTGTACGAGGGCGAAATCGCCTCCGTGCTCGTCACCGAGCAGCAGATCAAGGACAAGATCACGGAGCTGTCGGCGCAGATCGCCGCCGACTATCCGGCCAACGGGCAGGGTGAACTCCTGCTGGTGGGTGTCCTGAAGGGCGCCGTCATGTTCATGACGGACTTCGCCCGTGCGCTGCCGCTGCCGACGCAGCTGGAATTCATGGCCGTGTCCTCGTACGGCTCGGCGACGTCGTCGTCCGGCGTCGTGCGGATCCTCAAGGACCTCGACCGCGACATCGCGGGCCGGGACGTGCTGATCGTCGAGGACATCGTCGACTCGGGCCTGACGCTGTCGTGGCTGCTGAAGAACCTCGCCAGCCGCAACCCCGCGTCGCTCGAGGTCGTTTCGCTGCTGCGCAAGCCGGAAGCGGTGAAGGTGGACGTCCCGGTGAAGTACATCGGCTTCGACATCCCCAACGAGTTCGTCGTCGGCTACGGCCTCGACTACGCCGAGCGGTACCGGGACCTGCCCTACATCGGGACATTGGACCCGAAGGTCTACACCTCGTAGTCCTCCGGTGTCGTCCCTCCGGCGGTGTTCACCGACCGTTCACCGCAATTACCGGATCCGCGGAACCCCGGGCACGAAGTTTGCGTCATAGGCTCTGATCACGTGCGTTAACCTATGCGAAGACCAATCGTGCCCGCGGTGTCCGGGTCGGGGGAACGGGAGAGAGTGCAGATGGGGAACAGCAGCGCTGCCGACGCGAACGCCTTCAAGGCCGCGGCCGCGGCGGGCCAGGTCGGGATCGATCCCGACGCCGCGCAGACCGTGCTGAACAAGATCCGCACCGGCAAGGACGCGGTCGAGACCCTGCTCGCCGGGGCGGGTGCGCTCGCGCAGCCGCCGAAGCTCGGCGACAACCCGGTCGGCAACGCGATGGCCGCGAAGTTCGTCCAGCGCGCCGACGGCGGGGGCGACTCCTACGCCGCCGCGTTGCAGAACCTGCTCGACCAGTACTCCGCCGCCGAAGAGGGCATCGTCACGGCGATGTCCCGGTACCACGAGATCGACCAGGCCGCGGCCGACCCGTTCCGCAACGCCTGAGTCCAGAGGGGAACTCGTAGTCATGGCTCCGAAGAACACCGACCAGCCGGGCACGACTGACCCGGGTTCGCTGGTCCCGCTCGGCGAAAACGCGTCCTCGCAGAACATCGTCGACAACGCCCGCGGCAGCGCCGGCGGCTTCGACATGGGCAGCGACCGGGCGATCGCCAACCCGCCGAACTGGAACGCGCAGGAAAGCCAGCAGCTCTACGCCGGCGCGGTCAACAACAACGACCCCGGCACGGCCGAGGCGACCGGGCACTCCTGGGCGCACCACGGCACCGAGCTGAAGCAGGCCTCCGACCACCTGTACAACGCGATCGCCGAGCTGGGCAACGCGTGGGTCGGCCGGGGTGCCGCGGGTGCGCAGGGCGCGCTGGTGGCGATCGCGAACTCCGGTTCGCAGGCCTCCGACGCCGCGCACACGATGTCCGACCGGCTCGCCCGGCAGGCCGCGGCGGCCGCCGAGGTCAAGAAGATGCCCGCCCCGAAGGACTTCGACCCCAAGCAGGCCATGGCGGCCGCGCTGGCGGGCGGCCCGGCGGCGCTGATCGCCGACCAGAAGGCGCAGGCGGACGCGGCCAACGACGTCAAGGCGCAGCAGGTCGCCTTCTTCAACGCCTACACGCAGGCGATGAAGGAGGTCGACAACTCGACCCCGAGCTTCGGCCCGGAGTCGCTCGGCATGAAGCCGACGGCGTCGCACAACTCCATCTCGTTCAACGCGGTGAACTCGGTCGGCAGCACCGGCCCGGTCGACGCCCTGCCCGGCGCGGGCGGCGCGGTCTTCGCCTCCGGCGGCGCGGGCTTCGGCGGCCACGGCGGCGCGTTCGGCGCTCAGCACGCCGTGGTCGGCGGCCCGAACGGCGGGCACGGCGGCGTCCCGGGTGCGGCGGGCTTCGGCCAGGACGCGGCGGCGTCGCTCGGCAGCGACGCGGCCGGCGGCTCGGTCACCGGAGCCGGGGCGGCCACCGGCGCCGGCACCGTCGGCTCGGGCAGCGCCCACCCCGGCGGCAGCAGCAACCCGCTCGGCAAGGTCGGCATGGGCCTCGGCGTCGGCGGCCTGGCCGGCGGCCTCGGCGCGCTGGCGACGCGGGCACTGGGCTCCGGCAGCAAGTCCGGTGCGAAGGCCGAGAACGACACGAAGCTGGCGTCGGCCGAGGGCCAGAGCGCCGCTTCGGCCCAGGCGCCGCAGCAGGGCGTCGTCTCGCCGGCGGGCACCATCGGCGGCCAGACCCCGCCGCCGATGAACCCGGGCATGGGCGGCATGGCCCCGCACGGCGCCCAGGGCGAGCAGGACGAGGAGCACACGCACGCGTCCTTCCTCATCGAGGCGGACCCGGACGAGGCCTTCGGCGCGAACCAGGCGACCCCGCCGCCGGTCATCGGCGCGTGGTCCGAGGACGACGAAGACCGCTGATCCGTTCGGGCCGGGGCCCCCCCCGGGGGGCCGGCCCGCGTCTACAGGGGGTGGCTCGAATGCGAACGCAGAACTTGTGAACCCCGTAGATGTGGAAATACATTGGGATTACGCCCG